>PLRX01000159.1 GCA_003164095.1 Acidimicrobiaceae bacterium
CGGTCGATGGCCCAGATCCGGTTCAGCAGTGCCAGTACGGCGTCGGCGTCGAACCGCAGGTAGCCGACCAGTTCGCGGACGTGGGTCCAGTTCTTCTGCTCGACGTGGCAGCCGTCGTTCTTGTTGCCGGGTCGGGAACGGGTGAAGGTGATCTGGCGTGCGGTGCACCACTCGAGGAAGTGGGCGTTGATGAACTCGCTGCCGTTGTCCGAGTCGATCCCGAGGAGCGGGAACGGGAAGGCACCACAGGCNNCTTGTTGGCCATCGAACGGTCGACGGTCCAGCCGGTGACGATGTCCGTCATCGTCAGGGTGAAACAAATCTCTCCGAAGGGGTTCCCTCCCTCGTGACCGACCAGGTCGATCTCGACGAAGCCGGGGGTGACGTCGTCCCACTCCGACCAGGTCCGGATGGGGATCTGTGTCTTGAGGAGGGAGCCCGGCTTGGTGTGACTCGTGGCCCGGAACCCGGCCAGCACCTTCGCACCCGCCAGGCACCGGTCGATGGTGGCGGCACTCATGACCACCAGGAGGTCGGCCTCGTCGTCGGTCAGGTCGAGCTCGCCATCTCGACGGAGCAGGGGGACGAGGACGGGAAGCATCGGGGCCAGGCGCTTGCCCGCAGGTGCCCGGGCGGCCCCGCCAGCACAGCTCGAGGGCCGAGACCACCCGGGGCGGGTAGATCGGTGCTCTCGGGCTCCTGGCCCGCACCACCTTGACCTCTCCGGCACCACGGAGTCGGGCCCGGGCATTGTCCCGGTTCCAGCCCGTGGGGTCGACCAACTGGTCGAGGATCGCCGACTTCTCCGACCGGGAGCCTCTCTTGTACTGGATCGCCAACTTCTTCGTGACCGCACGGCGTTCGCCCCATCGAAAGCTCCATGGATCTGGCGTAGTCGGCCCGGCTCTCAGGCGGAGATTCTTAGATGAGGCAACGATGCCGGCCACGCGGAGGTTTCAGATGAGTCAATGCGCCCATCAAGAGGAGACCGGCCGAGGCGATAGGGTTGGATCCGGAGTCATTAGGCAAACGGTCGATGCGCACGCTGCGCCGACCCTCCAGTTGAACATCCGGCGGTAGTCACCCCCAAGGAGGATCGGCGTGCCGAGCATCGAGGAGAACGTCTACAAGTGGAACGAGGACTACAGCTGGCAATCGGGCGGTGAACCGTGGTCGGCGCCATGGGGCAGCTCAAGTGCCCAGTGGTACGGCTGTATCTATCCGCGGATCCAGAGGTTCCTTCCGGCGCCGACCATTCTCGAGATCGCCCCGGGATTCGGACGATGGACGGAATTCCTGCTCTCCCACTGCGACACCCTCATCGGCGTCGACGTGGCGCCCAAGTGTGTCGAGGCCTGCACCGAACGGTTCGCCGGTCACCCGGGAGCCAGCTTCTTCACCAATGACGGTCACAACCTGCCCATGGTGGCCGACTCCTCCGTGGACTTCGCCTTCAGCTTCGACTCGCTCGTCCATGTGGAAGTCGAGACCCTGGCCGGTTATCTGCGGGAGCTGGCGCGTGTCCTCACCCCTGATGGCGCGGGCTTCCTGCACCACTCCAACTACGGCACGTATCGGCGGTCGGCCAATGCGCTGGCGCCACTCCAAGGAGCCTTCGACCACCTCCCGACCGTGGCTCGAGCAGGGCTCCTGCGCACCGGAGCGTACCGAGGTGCCCACTGGCGGGCCTCCAGCGTCACCGCCGCCGGCTTCGTCGACCTCTGTGAAGCGGCGGGTCTCCGGTGCGTGGGTCAGGAACTGGTCAACTGGGAGGGCGGGCTGCTCCTCATCGATGCGATGTCGGTCGTGACTCGCCCCGGCTCGCGGTGGGACCGTCCGAACAGAGTGGTGAAGAACAGGCTGTTCCGGACGGAGGCACGTGCCATCCGGCGGTCTGCTGCGGTCTACGACGCTCCGTCTGCGCCCTCGACCTGACCCACAGGGACGCAGTGCGGTGCTGTGCCCCCGGTTCGGGGCCTGACTGGCGCACTCCGTGGAGGCGCCCCTGCTTCCCCAACTATCCGCTCGTCCATCAAACCACGCAGCGCGGTCGCCGTCTCACTCATTCGCAGAATGAATGATCTTCTGGTGCCATATGTTGTGGACGGTGCAGCCTGCATGTATGAGGACATTGAGCCATCTTCCTGGCGGCTCCGGCGAAATGGCTACACGGCGGGTAGTTATTCAGACCCCGGCGGGCAGTCAGGCGTGACCCTCGAAGAGTTGGCGTAGTCCGGCGAGCACGTTGCGGTCCTGCTTGCGCAGCGTCGAGGCGTGACTGCGGATGGCACAGAAGTTCCTCGCACCCTCGAGGGTGCGCAGCAGGTTGAAGGCCTTCTTCTCGTAGCCCGATCGCTTGCCGACCTCGGGGGCCGGGTTGGCGACGAACCCCTTGGCCGCCAACTGTCCGTAGCGAACGACCAAAGCCTCCATCACCCCTCTGACCAGCCACGAAGATGAGCAGTCCCAACGGGATTCGAACCCGTGTCGCCACCTTGAGAGGGTGCCAGAGGACGATGCCCCTACCAGGGGAAACGTGGACTGCCTGGGGTTTCGGTGCTCAGCGGTTGGTGGCGTTTCGCAGCGTTACTCGACCTCTCGCGGATGGAGACGGACGAAGTTCGTGATGCTCGCTCTCCTTCCTCTACGAGAACCTGACGTTCGCCACCTACCCCTGATCCAGTTCCTCCACCCTCACCGTCCACCAAGCGACGATGTCCTTCTTCAACTGTTCGCTGAGGACTCCGTCCGCCAGCAGGGCCTGATGGTCGATCTGCCCCAGGTTCACCGCGCCGAGATCATCCTCCAACCAGTCAGCACACTGCTCGACCAGGCCTGGGTGATCCTCGGCGATGCGGTCGGAGAACCAGATCTCGTAGCCGCCGGGACTGATCTCGAAGTTCACATCGTGGTGGAGCGGCGGCGGTGCGGGGTCGTCCTCCAGGGGTGGATCCTACGGAGGCGTGCGGTCGTCGGGTGCCAGAGATCGACGAAAACCACTCTTCGCCAACCGCCTCAAGCCGCTGCGCTCATCGGGTCGGTTAGGTCGATGACTGAGGGGTCAGAAAGGATCGCCTCCGTAACGTGGAACTTGTAGCTGTTGTCATGCTGCGGGTGCTTGCAGTTGGCCTCGACGAGCGCACGGGGGACCTTCGCTGCTCGGATCACCCCGTAGCCGACATCGGAAAAGAACACGATCACGGCAGCCGAGTTGGGCGCCAGGCGACCGCTAAGCGCCCGATGAACGAATTGCTCGGCGTAGTCCCCTGCAGGGGCGTTGTCAGTTCGGATGATGCCGCGGATCTTCAGTTCCGTCATGCGTCCCCGTCTCACCATCGGTGCATGACCGGAGCGTACGGAACCCGCGCTGGAGGACTGGCCTATTCTTCGAGGGTTCCCCGGCCCTCACACCCGAGTCACAGTGCCCCCGGGGTTGGGCCGACTCAGGAGGGGTGGAGGATGGCGACGGCGGATGAGACATGACAGCCGGCACGGCTGTTCCCCATCACCGGCATCCGTGGTACTGACGAGCAGGAGGCGGTGGTCCCGCCGGTACCGCTGTGACCCGATCGTGGCCGACCACCGGGACAACTACGTGGCGGCGGCGCGGCGGCGCAGGCGTCGCGGCGGACTTGGCGCGCACGGTCTGACGGTGTTCCACCACACGGAACGGGTACGACCGTGACACCCGATCGGACGGCGACGGCGGAAGCCCCGCCGGCCGGGGTGGCGAAGGTGGCGGGCCGAAGGGCCGCGCCCCGATCGACGCTGGCACCGGAGGCGCAGACCCACCCGGCATGGTCGGACCGGCGGATCGGGTGTCTCCTGTTCGCGGGCGTGCTCGTCGTCTACGTGGCGGTGCTGCGGGGGAAGATCGAGGTCTACGACACCCAGGCCATGCTCAGCGTCACAAAGAACCTGGTGAACCACGCCTCCTTCACGACGATCGGGAGCGGTTGGCCTCTCGGCTCGGTGAGCACGCCGTACGCGCCGTACGGCATCGGCGTCAGCATCGTCGCCGTGCCGGCCTACGTGCTCTCCAAGTGGACCGGGCACTTCCCCTACGTCGTGTCGCTCGTGGCGCCCGTTCTCACGGCGTGCTGCGTGTCCCTGATCTACGCGATCTGCCGGGCACTCCGATGGCGGGCGGTGCACGCCGTCGTGGCCGCACTGTCGTTCGGACTGCTGTCGATGGCGGTGTGGTACACGGTGGAGCTGTTCAGTGAGCCGGCGGTGTCGCTGTGCGCGCTCGTCATCGTGTACGGGATGATCCGATGGCGCCAGGGGCACCGGTGGGCACCGCTGTGGATCGGCCTCGCCGCAGCCGGCGCGCTGCAGTTCCGGTCGGACTCCATGTTCACGGTGTGGATCATGCTCGCCGCCACCCCGCTGTTCGTGCCGTGGGCGACGCTTCGGTCCCCGCGGTCGCTGGCACTGGCCGGCGTGCCCATGGCGGTCAGCATCGGGCTTCTGGTCTGGTACAACGAGCTCCGCTATGACAAGGCGTTCGTGAACTCCTACGGGCCCGGAGGTGGCTTCAGCACGCCGCTCGCCCACGGACTGCGCGGCCTGTTGCTGAGCCCGGGCAAGGGCCTGTTCGTCTTCAATCCCATGACGCTGCTCGGCGTTGTCGGTCTGGTACTCCTGGTCGTGGCCCCCGGTGTCCGCGACCGACCGCTGGCGGTCGTGGCCGCACTGGCCGTGGTCCCGCGCATCCTCTTCTTCGCCAAGTGGGGGGTGTGGGACGCCGGTTCGGTCTGGGGCCCCCGGTTCCTCCTGCCGTCGGTGGCGGTGCTGTCGGTGACGATCGTGCCGGTTCTGCGTGCGACCGAGGGCAGGCGACCGGTCGGCGTCGTCGTGCGCGCCGGCGCGGTCCTGCTGGCACTCTGGGGAACCTTCGTGAACGTGCTGTCCGTGCGACTGCCGCTCGGCGAGTGGCTGGGCATCGTCGCAGACCCGGCCTGGCGCGCCCGGCTCGGCATCCACGGACTCGACTCCACCGCCGCCCAGGCGAATGCGCTCGACTTCAGCCTCCGCTACTCGCCGATCTGGGGGTACGTGACCATTCTGCGTCACGGCATCGGGGTCGCCAGCGCCGACCTGTGGTCGAACGGTCACGGCTCTGTCGGCTGGGCACTGCTGGCCCTGGGCGCCACCCTGCTCGTGGCCGCCGCCGTGGGGAGCCGGTCGGTGCGGGTCAGGGCCCGGGGCTGACGACCGGACGCGCACGGGCAGCCGGCCGGGCGGCCAGCTCGGCGAAGCGTCGTTGCGGTCATATGGGCGAACGGGTCAGATTCCCGGCGGCGGGGGTTCCCTCCGCTACCAACACGCCACAATGGAACGGGACCGCGAGCTCGCCAGCTCCCTGGCGGCGATGGCATCAGGCGCGGCGGTCATCTCACTGGTGCCCAGCGAAGCACTGACGGACGAACGACGGACGAAGTTGGCCGAGGGGGAGAAGGCCGAAGCCTCCATCACCCCTCTGACCAGCCACGACGATGAGCAGGGACAACGGGGCACTATTCGAACTCTTCTGAGCTTCCCAAAGCCGAAACTCTGCCTGAACTTATGCACGATCTGAGCTACACCGACTTACTGGAGCGGATTCTCGTCCTGCTAGGCCGACCGAAACATCAGAAATAGAAAAGGCCCCGTATCGTGGGGCAGACGCCGGATTGGTTACCGGTGCTCTGCGTGGTGGGTCGAGTCGTGGGCCTAAACGGGCGAACGGGCGACGAACCTATCAGAGCAGCTTCCAGCGGTCACAGGTGCACTCATCGTGTCGATCGAGCGTTGCAGCTCTCTTACGGGCAAGTCTGGCTCGCCTGCTCTCACGCTTCAACGCGCACATGCTGGAAGTTGGGTTTCGGGAAGACCGTCTCGGAGCGGCTATCTCCCCTGACTACCTCAGTTGCCTGAGCCGAGAAAGTTCTTGAGACTTTGGGAAGGGGCAGGAACACATTGGCGTCTTATGCCCTGCTTGTCCAAGGGCCCCCGAAGAGGCGCGTGATCTCACCTTCCCTCAGGTTGCACTCCCCTAATGTCCGGAACATGTCGGGTCTAGGGGTTCTACTCACCCGCCTCAGCGCCTTCGGCGACGCACCAGTATCGCTGAGTCAAGCTTTCACCACACCCGTGCAACAACTGCGGTACCGCCGAAACGGCCATTTCAGTCACCCACAATGTTACATGTGCTGTTTGGTAACGTCAATATTCTGTCAATTTTATAGCTTAAGGATGGTGAGGATCGCTCCAACCCCACCAATGATGACCCCACCGATATAACGATGGTTAACGGGTCACTATTCGAACTGGCTCGCTCCCCTATCTGTTGAGCTCAGACTGGAGACACAAAAGAGCCGAATGCGTTGACGGCATTCGGCTCTTATTCGAACTTATTATGGCTCTAGTAAGCCACTATTCCTATAGACATGAGCGCATTGGCAGTCCCAACGGGTCACTATTCGAACTCTTCTGCCGGCTCGATCGACCTAGCGGAGTTGCTGTCTCAGCTCTCCAGTCCAGAGTTCCAGGACCTTCTTGGAAGCCTCCTGAGTGGCAACAAGTAGCCGGAAGTGTGCTGAGACAGAACCATGGACCGTTGAGGATTGAGTGCCATCCTGTAACCACGTCGACGGTCGCACAGTAGAGGTCCGCCACTCTGGCGTGGAATCGAAGAAGGCAATACTCAAACGGGACAGCCACCAATTGTCACGAAGTCCATAGTATGAGATCATTGCGTCGAGTAACGTGATCGACGACCTGGGTCATTCCGGGGAACATTATAGATGAATACACGAGATCGACTGACAAGTAAAACAATGCCAAACCGAATTTGGGTTGCCGCTGCAGCGGTGTCGCTACTTGTTGTCATAGCGATTATTCTTGGTTTGGTAATTAGTTCCTCTGGAACCAACAACTTGCCAATCAATCGCGGGTCGACAACGACTGAGCAAACTCCCGGTGGAAATTGTGTTCCGCAGCCGGGCACCGCATGCCCTCAACACTAGAACTCAGCGAATACCTAACCTCGATCATTCGTCCGACC
>PLRX01000059.1 GCA_003164095.1 Acidimicrobiaceae bacterium
GAAGACCACTGTTCCAAGGCCGATGTACATAGTTCCCTACTCTCTCGGGTCGCAGAAAGCGCAAGCCACCGAATTCGACACCAGACGCTGCGCTCACGTTGACCAGCGCACCGCGGTGACTTCGCCGATCCCCGGTTGACCGACTCCCTTGATCAGTCCGCGGGAACCGCTGGATGGACGACGGATCCCTACTTCTTGTGAAAGACGCCCTTCACCTTGTCGATGGCCTCGTCGACCTTCTCCTCAGCCTTGCCGACCGATTCTTTGACCTCACCGGCCTGGCGGTCTGCTGTGCCCTCAGCCTTCATGTCCTTGTTCCCAGTCAGGTCGCCGACGGCTTCTTTCGCCTGACCCTTCATCTGCTCTGTCTTTCCTGCCATTTCGTTTCGCCTTCTTCAACTTCGTCACGCGCACCGGACCCCAAATGGCCTGGCTGCATGTCCACCGTGGCCCCCATGTCCTTTCGCAACCAGAGGCGAAAGGCCCTGCACCGCTGGATGACCCGGACGGGAGGCACGAGCGGCGGACGATTGCACCCAGCCATGGGATCGGAAATGGTCCCGCAACTAGCGGGGAGAGTGACCCACTGCGGCACTTACACGGGTGATCCGCACCTTGGACTGACCGCACGAGAAGCCTTTTCTCGAGTGGAAGTCCAACCAGGAGGTGCGAGATGCAGTGGAGTCCGGTATTCGAGTGTTCGATCGGTCCTGACGGCGAGAAGACCTATCGGGTCGGCCACGAGCTGGTCGACGAGTTCTTGGAGTTCGCCTCGGTCCGATGTCGTCCGAGCACGGTGCGGGCTTATGCCCACGACCTGAAGGTCTTCTTCACCTTCGTCGACAAGCAGCCCGCCGAGGTGACGCCGAAGGACGTACTCGCCTTCATCGTCGGCCAGCAGCGGTCAGGCCGGTCCGTGGGCAACGTGGTGCCGATCAGCGACGCCACCTCGGGCCTGTCGGCGGCCACCGTCAAACGACGGCTTGCAGCGGTGTCGAGCCTCTTCGGTTACCTGGTCCTCCGGGGCGACGCCGGGGTGACCGCCAACCCGGTGCCCCGGGGGATGCCTACCCGACGGAGCCGCCACCGGGGACAACGCGGTGTGCCTCTCATCAAGGGCGTGCGCCGGCTGCCCCGGATCCTGACCGCCGATGAGGTCGAGCTCTTGCTGTCGTCGTTCCGGACCGATCGGGACCGTGCCATGGCCCAGGCCATGCTCCTCGGGGGTCTGCGACGGGGCGAGGTGTTGGGCCTCCGCCTCGAGGATCTCCGGGTCGGCGAGCGCCAGCTGTTCATCGCCGAAGGCAAGGGTGGCCACCAGCGCCAGGTCCCGATCTCGCCGACGTTCTTCTCCGTCGTCGCCGACTACCTCAATGCCGAACGACCAGCCGATGCTGAGACCGACCAGGTCTTCGTCGTCTTGAAGGGACCGCGACGGGGACAGCCCTTGTCGGTCGACGGATTGGACGAGGTGTTCAGCGCCGCTCGGGCCCGGGCCGGACTGACGCACGGGACCTGTCACGAGCTGCGCCACACCTGCTTCACCCGGCTGAAGGAGGCGGGCATGGCCATCGAAGCCATCCAGGCCATGGCCGGACACCGCTCGATCGCCTCCACCCGGATCTACCTCCACCTGGGAGGCGATTGGCTGGCCAACGAGTACCGCCGGGCAGCCGAGGCCATCGATGCCCAGGCGAACGTGGGGGTGGCCTCATGAGTGCGCTCGCCCTGCCCCTTCCCGAGCCCGAGCCGGTCCGTCAGTCGGCTACGTCCCCTCGCCCGGAGATCGCCTGGGACGAGATTGCCCAGCGTGCGCCCCTGATGGTGACGACCATGGCCACCTTCTTGGACCAGCAGGCGGTGTCATCCCGGCCCTCGACCGTCGGGGCCTTCGACATCGCCCTGCGGTTCTTCGCCGGTCGGGTCACTGCGTTCGATCCGGCCTGTCGGTCGGTGGCCGACATCGGTCGCCGCCACGTCGAGGACTTCAAGATCTGGCAGGCCGCCCGCCCCGGCAAGCGGGGGAAGTCGCTGTCGACCACGACCATCCGTCACCGGCTTGGGCTGCTGCGGACCTTCTTCGAGCGGATCATCGAGTGGGGCTATGACGACGCCCCGGCCCGAGTGCCGATCTTCCCCGGCGACTTCCCGAAGCCCGACGAGCCACTGCCCAAGTTCCTCGACGATCCCACCATGGCCAAGTTCATGGCCGCGGTGACGGCCGATCTCAACCCGCGCCGGCGGCTCATGATCGAGCTGCTGGCCCGGACGGGCATGCGGGTGGGTGAGCTCGCCGCCCTGGAGGACGACGCCATGGTCCAGATCAGTGAGACCTTCTGGCTACGCATCCCGGTGGGCAAGCTGCACAACGACCGCTACGTGCCGCTCCACCCGGTGCTCGTCGACCTCATTACCGACTATCGGTGCACCCGGGGACCGAGTCGTTCTGGGCGACTCGTTGACCGTGACGACGGCCAGCCCTTCGACCGGCGGACGATCCACCGCTACGTGGTCGCGGTGGCCAAGCGGGCGGGCATCCCACCCATCCACCCCCACCAGCTCCGCCACACGCTCGCCACCCAGGCCATCAACCGGGGCATGAGCCTGGAGGCCATCGCCGCCCTGCTCGGCCACCGGTCGATGCGGATGACCATGACCTATGCCCGGATCTCCGACCGCACCGTCGCCGACGAGTACTTCCGGGTGACCGAGGCCGTCGAGGCCAACTACGGACGCACCGAGGCGCTTCCTGAAGACGCAGTCGGATCCAACATGCGCAAGCTCGCCGCCGACCACCGGCGGATGCTCGGCAACGGCATGTGCACGAGGCCCGCCGCCCTCGACTGCTCCTTCGAGTCAGCCTGCGAGCGCTGCACCTTCTTCGAGACCGGACCGCAGTTCATCCCGATCCTGAGACGTCAGCGCGACCATGCCGTCGAACAGGATCAACCCGGCCGGATAGTGCTCTTCTCGAAGCTCATCGAGGACGTCGACGGCACAGGTTGACTGTGGTTCGATGGTCCCGAGTCCAGGGCCCGTGTCCCACCCGTGTAACAACACGAGTGGGACACCCTGTCGGCTGATCGGTAGCCCAGGGTGTAAGGTGTTGCGCAAGCAGGACGTATCTTCTGTGCAAGACGCGTTGTCGTGAGTCCATTCGGCTGCGGCACTCGCCTAGGCGCACTTCCCCAGCATCGAGTCCATTTGGTGCGGCGGCAGAGGTCCCCGGTTCCCACCGGCATCCCTGATGTGGTTCTGACCAAGAGCCACACGCGTGGGCGTCCTACCTGCAGTGGGACTGCGCCCAATCCAACTAGCTAGTACGTGGAACTCGTTGATACCCGGTCGCCCGTCAATCGCACGGTGCCAGGTCTTAGCGTCCAGGGTCCCTGGACTCCGCGTTCCCATGTTGATCAATGAAGACAGGAACGAAGCATATGAATCACGAATCAGAAGTACTTACCGCACTTGACCGATGCCATGCCCGTCGCGCCGATGCCGAAGACCAACTGCGCTCCCTTCGAGGGAAGGCCCTGAGCGCTCCATTTGCAGAACTCGACGGACTGCTGGTCCACGAGGTGCGACTCGAAGCCCGGTTGACCGAGGTCTTGAATCGGAATCTCGCAGCCGTAACTTCCTAACCAGACTGCCCCCGATCACCTGTGTTCACCCGGGATTCGGGGCATTCTCTGGAGAATCAAGCCGGACCGACACGAACAGGTGTGAGTCCTCCAATCGCCGAACGAGACCAGTCATCACGGGTCTCGGTGCTCCGGGCCAAAACGTGCAAACGAGGCCGACCCCACCAGGGGCAACCAGTGAACAGTCATGAAGGTCGTAGCGGCTGAGAGCATCTGGAAGCCCGAAGGTACGTCCGACCCAGCGAGAAAGGTCGGCCTCGGGGACGCTCGAGCGGGTTGCAGCCAAGACGTGGTTGCAGGTGACCGCACTGACCGAACGAACGACGCAGGTCCCGTTACGGGCTGGGATGACAACTGTTGCCGGGGTCGTCGAGCCGACACTGCACCCACCTGCCAGCAGAGTGGCCAGAACTACTCCACCGACGCCTACCCATCGCCACCGCCGCAGCTGGACCACGAACCCATCTTGCCCGATACCGCCGGGTGAGTGGTCATTGATCGCTCAGTGCTCGCGGGCTTCTCTCACCTGCTTGATGTGCATCCTCTTCGACTCTGCGGTCAGCCACTCGCCAACGCGGGTCAACTGACGCTCGGTAGGCATGTGTTGCCGTCCGGCCGGCCCATCAGTCTGTGATCCACAGCGTCGACAGACTGACATGCGGCCATTCGTCTCCGGCGCATGGTGTTCGTCGAGTTGGCTGCCCGTTAGGGTCTCGCCTTCTGGAAGCACGTGCCTCCAATCCACCGCTCCACCGGCTCAGCAGTAGCGGCCATCTCGGGTGACTCTGAAGGGCGCCCGACTGGTGCCACTCCGTTCCGAACCCACCCTACGCCTGATTGGGGCCCTCGCCACAGTCCTGACCACTGCCCAGCTCGCAGCGCCATCCCCACTACGGCTGACCGTATCAGTTGATGAGCCAGCGACCATTTGCCGTCCGCTGCAAACTGATGCTCCAAAACGAATCCGGGTTGCCTTCGGACGCCGAGGCCGATTCGTCGAAGGTGCACCGGACGGAAGCGGTGCTAGCTGACGTGGAAGCGGAACCTGTCAAGCAATTTGAGAC
>PLRX01000031.1 GCA_003164095.1 Acidimicrobiaceae bacterium
CGGCCGGCCGCCAACCCGAGCCACGGACGGCCCTATCTGGCGGTGATGTACTCCATCAGCTCGTCCCGGTCCTTCTCGAGCTCGCCCATGCGGCTCTTGACCACGTCGCCGATGCTGATGATCCCGGCCAGCCGTCCCTCCACCACGACCGGAACATGGCGGATCCGCTGCTCGGTCATCAGGTTCATGATGGCGTCGACGCTGGCGTCGGGGGAACAGAGGTGCACCTTGGACGACATCACCGAATGGACCAGCTGTCCCAGGACGTCGCCACGCAGTTCGCTCAGGCACCGCACCACGTCACGTTCGGAAAGGATGCCCTCGATGGTGCCGTCACCGGGTGACACCACCAGTGCACCGACCCGGTGTCGGACCAGCTCGGCGACAGCGGTGCCGAGCGTGGCTCCCCGGGGAATCGTGGCCACGGTGTCACCTTTGGCCTCGAGGATCGCGGAGACCAGCATGTTCCCTCCCCTTCCGGGCCGGCGGCGGAGCGCCCACCCTGGAACGACCGCCTGACGGGGTCGTCGCGCCATCTTCGCGCCGAAGTTGCCGGAAGGGAACCGTTCGGTGACACACCGGGGGCGAATGGGGTTCGGAGGGCGCAGATGTGGGTAGGTAACTGCGACCCGCAGCCACGAGCAGGCTGGTCTTGAGTTGCCCCTCAAGGTGGTTTAGCCTGCTCCGCCAGCAGGTTACGCGCAGCTGAACTCCCCGTTAACTCGACGGTACGGCCCGGTTGCCCGACAGAAGCAGGTGACGAATGAAGTCAGAGGGCAGATTCAAGGGGGGCTTTCGGGCAGCGGCACTCATCATCGTCCTTGCCACAGGGGTGATCGCCGCGGGCTGCAGTTCCGGCTCGAGCGGTACCGCACCGACGACGTCCGGCCAGACGGTTGCCACATGGGCCGAATTGTCCGGATCGCAGCCCAACTACATCTTTCCCTTCATGGGCTTCAATTTCTTCAGCGTCTACAACACCGAGCAGTTTCAGTTTCTGATGTACCGCCCGCTCCTCTGGTTCGGGCAGGGCACGACCCCGGATCTCAATCCGTCACTGTCGATCGCTCAGACGCCGACCTACTCGGCCAACGGGCAGACCGTCACGCTGAACCTCAAGAACTACAAGTGGTCCGACGGTCAGCCGGTGACGACGCAGAACGTCATGTTCTGGATGAACATGCTCCATGCACAGAAGTCGAATTGGGCCGGCTATTCCCCAGGTGCGATGCCTGATGACATCCAGAGCATCACCGTCAACAGCCCGACGCAGATGACGATGACGCTCACGGGTTCGGTCAACTCGTACTGGTTCACATACAACGAGCTGTCCCAGATCACGCCCATGCCGAACGCATGGGACATCACCGCGAGTGGTGGTGCTGCGAACTCGGGTGGCTGTGCCGCTGCCCCCTACGGCAGCGCGGACGCGGCATGCACCGCGGTGTACACATTCCTATCGAAGCAGGCCGGCTACGATCCGGCCAACCCCAAGGCAGCCAACAACTCCCTCTCGACGTACGCGTCGAACCCGTTGTGGCAGGTGGTTGACGGACCGTTCCATCTCACGAAATTCGATGCCAGTGGCAATGTGACTATGGAGCCGAACCCGTCCTACTCGGGCCCGACGAAGCCGACGATCAAGCAGTTCCAGGAAGTGCCGTTCACAGCGGAGTCCGCTGAGTTCAACTCCCTGGTGAACGGCAAGGTCGACGTCGGATACCTCCCGCTCAGCGACGTCACCGAGCCGACCAAGAACCCGCTGAAGGCCGGACCGAACAATCCGCGCCTCGCCGGGAATTACACGATGGACCCCCTGTACAGCTGGGCGATCAACTACTTCCCGGAGAACTTCAACTCGACGGGTGACGGTGGGGCCGCGGGCTCCATCTTCAAGCAGCTCTACTTCCGTCAGGCGCTGCAGCTCCTAGTCGATCAGCCGTTGTACAACCAGAAGATCAACAAGGGCTACGGAGTCGGTACCTACGGTCCCGTTCCGACCACCCCGGCGAACTCGTTCGTGTCGGCCGAAGTCACGAACAATCCGTATCCGTACAATCCGGCGAAGGCAATCTCCCTCCTGAAGGATCATGGATGGAAGGTCGTTGCCAGCGGCACCAGCACGTGTGAGACGCCTGGAACGGCCGCAAACGAGTGTGGCACCGGCGTTCCGGCCGGGGCGAAGCTCGACTTCGACCTGCCTTATGCCAGCGGCAACGACAGCTTCACGCAGTTGATGAACGCCGAGAAGTCCTCGTGGGCGTCGGCAGGGATCACCGTCAATCTGCAGCAGCAGTCGTTCAACACCATCATCGGTAACGCCGTGCCCTGCTCCGGCTCCGGATGCACGTGGGAGATGGGCAACTGGGGTGCTGGATGGATCTTTGCCCCCGACTTCTACCCGACGGGTGAGTCGATCTTCCAGACAGGTGCGAACTCCAACGCCGGTAGCTACTCGGATACGGTCAACGACTCCAACATCCAGGCGACCACAGCCACCCAGACGCCGCTCACCCAATACGAGAACTACCTGGCCGAGCAGCTGCCGGTGATCTACCAGCCCAATGCGGTCACCCAGTTGACCGAGGTCGCCAAGGGCCTGACCGGTGTGCTCCCTCAGAGCCCACTGCAGAACATCTACCCCGAGAACTGGCGATTCAGCAGCTAGCCGGTGACTCCGGGCGGCACACCTCCGCCCTCACCATCGAGGTCTGACGCGGGTGAGAACTCCCGGTTCCGTAGCACCATTCGGGCCGGGAGTTCTCCCGCATCGGCCAGTTCTCGACACGTGGCCCTACCGACCGAGGCACGATGACCGGCTACATCATCCGACGAATGGGACAGGCGGTCATCGTCATCCTGGGCGTCATCCTCCTCACGTTCTTGCTCGCGCACTTCATTCCAGGGGGCGAGGCCCGCGCCGTGCTCGGCGTCAAGGCGACCCCGACGGCCATCGTCCAGTTCAACCGGAGGAACGGCCTCGACCTCCCGATCTGGGACCAGTTCTGGCAGTACGTGAAGGGCATCGTGCTGCACTTCGATCTCGGTTACTCCTACAAATACAACCAAGGGGTCAAGCAGGTCATCCTTGAGCGCCTGCCGAAGACACTGACGCTCGTCCTCGCCTCGACGGTGTTGGCACTGGTGATCGCGATCCCGCTCGGCATCCTCCAGGTCGTCCGGCGCAATAGGCCGATCGACTATGCGGTCACGGGCGCATCGTTCTTCTTCTATGCAATGCCGGATTTTCTTGTCGGCACACTCCTGATCATCTTCTTCTCGTTCGACCTGAAGTGGTTTCCTTCGTCACCACCGACCGACGCCTCCGCCTGGTCCGTATTCACCGATCCACAGGCCTTCATCCTCCCGATCGTCACCCTCTGCGTGACCAGCATTGCCTCGTTCAGCCGCTACATGCGGTCCTCGATGATGGAGGCGATGGCTGACGACTACATCCGCACGGCGCGGGCGAAGGGTGCCAGCAGCAACCGCGTGCTCTACGGTCACGCCCTGCGCAACGCCCTCATCCCGATCCTCACTCTGCTCGGGCTCTCGCTGCCTGCCATCGTCAGCGGCGCACTGATCGTGGAGAACGTGTTCAACTATCCCGGAATGGGGCTCCTCACCGTCCAGGCTGCCCTGAACGTGGACATCCCGGTGGTTCTCGGCACCACGCTCGTCATCACAATTGCCACGGTGCTGGGCTCGCTGCTGGCCGACATCCTCTACGCGGTGGCTGACCCGCGAATTCGGCTTGGAGGCTCGTGACGTGAATCCGCCACCTGACGGCCAGTTCGATCCGGTCTTCAACGATGTCGAAGCCGAAACCGCCCTTCCCGTGGGAGACGGGGAGTTCATGCGGGTCGGTCCGTTGTCGGAGCAGGGCACGACGGCCCCCGCCGGCGGCGAAGCGTACAGCTCGGGGGGAGTCCTCCGGCAAATGGGCCGCGTGTTCGCGGAAAACAAACTGGCCGTCGTCAGTCTCGGCGTTATTGTCTTCTTCCTGCTGTTCTGCTTCGTCGGGCCGCACGTGTATCCGACGAACCAGACCAATTCGCAGATGGTGCTCCAGGAATCGACGCAGAATGCCCCGCCCGGCAACGGCAATCCCCTCGGCACCGACGAGTCCGGGTTCAACATCCTCGGACGGCTGATGTACGGAGGGCAGATCTCGCTGATCGTCGGCCTGCTCTCGGCACTCGTGGCGACGGTGTTCGGAACACTGTGGGGCGCGGTATCCGGATTCTTCGGTGGGTGGGTCGACTCCGTGTTGATGCGGATCGTGGACATGCTGCTCTCGATTCCGGTGCTGTTCCTGCTGATCGCCCTCGTGACCATCTACCGCTCGTCAGAGTGGCTCCTCGTCTTGGTGATCGCATTCGTGAGCTGGCTCGTTCCGGCACGATTGATACGTGGGGAGACCCTCTCGTTGCGCTCTCGTGAATTCGTGCAGGCCGTGAGGGTGATGGGCGGGAGCAACAATCGGATTATCAACCGGCACATCATCCCCAACGCGGTCGGCACCATCGTGGTGTTCGCCACGTTCCAGGTGGCCGACTCGATCTTGCTCCTGGCCGCGCTCGGCTACCTCGGGTTCGGTGTCCCCGCTCCCCAGACTGACTGGGGCACCATGCTTTCGAACGGCGTCAACGCGGCGGGCAACGGCTACTGGTGGCAGATCTACCCGGTCGGCCTCTGCATCGTGCTCGTGGTCATCGCCTTCAACTACGTCGGCGATGCCCTGCGGGACTCGCTCGAGGTCCGTCTCCAGCAGCGGTAGACCGGCAGAGCCCGGAGGCGGAAGGGCGGTGGCGGACCCTCTGCGGGCCGGCCGGGCAGATCAGGCGGTGGTGGCGCCTCGTGTGGCCGACAGCGCCACCGGGGTCTGCAGCGGGAAGTGACAGGCGGCGTAGTGGCCGTCGCCGAAGTCCTGCAGTTGCGGCTCCTCCTCGAAGCACCGGGGCTGCGCCGCCGGGCACCGGGTGTTGAAGCGGCACCCCTGCGGTGGGGATATCGACGAGGGCAGCTCGCCCTCCACCCGCACCCTGCCGGCGGCCCGCTCGCGGGCGATCCGGACATCGGCCACCGGTACCGCATTGAGCAGGCCGAGCGTGTAGTGGTGGGCCGACCGACCGTAGACCTCGGCGGCTGGGCCGAGCTCGACGACCTTGCCGAGGTACATGACACCGATGGTGTCGGCCATGTACCGGACCACGGCGAGGTCGTGCGAGATCATCAGGTACGTGAGCCCGTGACGTGACTGCAGATCCTTCATCAGGTTGAGGATCTGTGCCTGGATCGAGACGTCGAGGGCCGAGACCGGCTCGTCGGCCACGATCAGCTTGGGGTCGAGGGCGAGCGCCCGGGCCAGTCCGATGCGCTGGCGCTGGCCCCCCGAGAACTCGTGGGGATAGCGCTCGACCGCGGTCCGGCTGAGCCCCACCTCGTCGAGGAGCGAGCCCACCTTCTCCTGCTGCTCGGCGGTGCTGCCGACCCGGTTGACCTTCAGCGGCTCGCGGATGATCGTGCCCACACGCATCCGGGGGTCGAGCGAGGCGTAAGGGTCCTGGAACATGAGCTGTAGGTCCTTGCGGTGCCCGCCGAGGTCACGGCCCCGCATGGAGGAGAGCTCCGTGCCCTCGAACCGGATGGACCCCGAGTTGGCCTTTTCGAGCGCGACGAGCATGCGGCCGATGGTGGTCTTGCCGCAGCCTGACTCACCGACCAACCCGAACGTCTCACCCCGTCCGATGGTGAAGCTCACGCCGGACACGGCCTTGACCGAGCCGACCTGGCGGCGGAACACGCCACCCGTCATGACCGGGAACTCCTTCACCAGGTTTGTGACCTCGAGGATGGGTTCTGCCGGGGTGCCTCCGCGTGCTGCGACCGCGACGGGCGACACGCTGGCCGGCGCGCGGACCTTCTCCACCGGTAGGTCGGCATCGGGGTCGACCGGGTGGAAGCAGGCGAAGCGGTGGGGGACGGCGGAGTCGGAGCCGTCATCGGTGAGCGGAGGCTCGGCAGCGCGGCACTCGTCGGTGGCGAACTGGCAGCGGGGGGCGAACCGGCAGCCGACGATCGGCTTCGAGAGGTCGGGAGGCAGTCCGGGAATGGACAGCAGGCGCTCGTCCCGCTCCTGGTCGATCTTGGGCACGGAAGCGAGCAGGGCCTGGCTGTAGGGATGGCGGATACGACCGAACAGCTCGGCCGTCTCGGCCTCCTCGGCCACCTTGCCGGCGTACATCACGACCACCCGGTCGGTCCGACCTGCGATGACACCCATGTCGTGGGTGATGAGGACCACGGCCATCGACAGGCGCTGGCGCAGGTCGTCGATGAGGTCGAGGATCTGCGCCTGGATGGTGACGTCGAGCGCCGTGGTGGGCTCGTCGGCGATCAGGAGCTTGGGCTCGCAGGCCAGGGCCATGGCGATCATGACGCGCTGGCGGAGGCCACCCGACAGCTCGTGCGGGAACTGGTCCAGCCGTTCCTCCGGTTGGGGCATCTCGACCTGGCGCAGCACCTCGAGAGAACGGGTCCGGGCCTGGTCGCGGCTGACGTCGCGATGGAGGAGCACGCCTTCGGCGATCTGGCGACCGATGGTCATCGTCGGATTGAGCGATGTCATCGGGTCCTGGGGGATCAGTGCGACCTCGTCCCCCCGAACCGAGCGCATCTCCTTCTCGTCGAGGCCGGCGAGGTCGCGGCCGAGGAGGGTGACCGAACCGCCTGTCAGGTGGCCGTTGGTGGGCAGCAGCCGCATGATCGACAGGCCGGTCGTGGACTTGCCACAGCCGGACTCGCCGACCACGCCCACGCACTCGCCCTCGTCGACATCGAACGAGACCCCGTCGACGGCCACCACCGAACCCTCGCGGAGGTGGAACTCGGTGCGCAGGTCCTGGAGCCGGAGCACAGGTGGCATCGTGCGAGTGTAGCGAAGGCCCCGGAGGGCTCGGAAGTGCAGGCCGGCCGCCGCTCCCGGGGCCTCGCGCCCCGGTCGGTCAGACGGTGACCTCGGACTGTAGGCGCTCGGACGCCTCGATGAACTCCTCGACCATGGAGAAGACCACGTCCTTGGCCTTGCGCACCGTGGTCGCCCGGCCGATCACCTGGCCGCACGGGTTGAAGTTGACGTCGCGCGCCTGCTCGGGATAGCGGTGCCCACGCGACACGGCCTCGATGGCCACCATCATCTGCAGGGGCATCGGCAGGGGGTCCGGGGTGTCCTCGGCCTCCCAGGCGTCGGTCCAGTCGTTGCGGAGCATCCGGCACGGCTTGCCGGTGAAGGAGCGGGACCGGACGGTGTCCCGGCTCGAGGCGGCCAGATAGGTCTCCATCTGCTTGGGCGGGATGTCCGCCTCCTCGACGGTCAGCCACAGCGTGCCCGACCAGACGCCCTGGGCACCGAGGGCCATGGCCGCGGCCATCTGCTTGCCGCTGCCGACCCCGCCGGCGGCAAGCACCGGGATGGGCGACACGGCCTCGATGACCTCCGGCCACAGCACGATGCTGCCCACGTCACCGGTGTGACCGCCGCCCTCGGACCCCTGGCAGATGATGAAGTCGAGGCCGGCGGCCTTGTGGTTCAACGCATGCTTGACCGATCCCGCCAACGCCCCGATCAGGAGCCCGGCACTCTGCACGCGCTCGACCACGTCGGGCGGCGGCGTCCCCAGGGCGTTGGCGATGAGCTTCACGTTCGGGTGGGCCAGGGCCACCGTCAGCAGTCCTGCGGCGTGGGCCGCAGTCCAGCCGATCATGCCGTTGGACGTGCGCTCGGCCTCGGGGATCTCCGGCACCCCGTGATCGGCCAGGATCTTCATGGCGAAGTCCTTGTGCTGCGGGGGGACCAGCCCCCGGATCTGGGCCTCGAGCTTGTCGGGGTCCATCTCGTCCATACCCTCGTACTTGGCCGGGATCACGATGTCCACGCCGTAGGGCTTGTCGCCCACGTGCTCGTCGATCCAGGTGAGCTCGACCTCGAGCTGCTCGGGTGTGAAGCCGATGGCGCCGAGGACGCCGATGCCGCCGGCATTGGTCACGGCCGCCACCACGTCACGGCAGTGGGTGAAGGCGAAGATGGGGAACTCGATGCCGAGCTTGTCGCAGATCTCGGTGTGCATGGGTGTGCTCCTGTCGATGGTTCGGTGGATGGTCGGACGGATCGGTCGGTCAGACAGTCGGTCGAATGGTCGAATCGTCAGTCGGTCGTTCGGTCGGTGGATACCGGCGACATCCCGGTGGGGGAGTCCGCCGTGTCGGTGGGCAGGCCGACCAGTGCGACGATCCCCCGCAGGGCGAGGTCGTCGGGGACGGTCTCCGGCGTCAGGCGCTTCTGCAGCGCCAGACCGGTCAGTAGTGCCTTCACGAGCACGGCGAGCCCGTCGGGCGCGGCAGTCGGCCGTGCCCCGACGGCCGACGTCCAGCCGTCGAGCTGGCGTGCGCTGAACCGGAGCGCCTCGGCGTTGCGGACCCGCAGGACGTCGGCGACCTCCGGATCCCGGGCGGCCCGGAGCCACAGCTCCTGCTCCAGCACCGGCCACCGCCCGGAGGCCTCGTCCGAGGTGTCCGACAGATTCGACCAGACGGCGGCCAGCTGTCCGGCGGGGGAGTCGCTGACCGCCACCTCGGCCAGCAGGACGGCCAGGACCGAGTCCTTCCAGGAGTCGAGGAGTGCGAGCAGGAGGCCCTGCTTCGAGCCGAAGTGGGCGTAGACGGCTCCCGACGTACGCCCCGCGGCCTCAGCCACCGCGTCCACCGACACGGCATCGATGCCCTGGTCCGCGAAGAGGTCGGCGGCGGCGGCCAACAGCCTCGCCCGGGTCTCCGCCTTCCGCTCCTGCTGTGTCCTGGCCATGTCCCCCCAGCGTCTCCGACGGGCAACCTAGTTATATCGGGTGCGTTATGCAACTGTCCGGCGGCGGCAGGTCCGGCGTGCGGGCGACCGCCCACCGCCGCCCCTACAGTGGACTCGTCCTGCGCACACCACGTCCCCAAGGGAGCACCATGGCCACACCTGAGACCACCCGCGACTCGCTCTACATCGACGGGGCCTGGGTCCCACACGCCGGCGGATCGATCGAGGTGATCGACTCGACCACCGAAGAGGTCATGGGGTCCGTCCCCGAGGGCACCGTCGAGGACGTCGACCGTGCCGTTGCCGCGGCAAGGGCCGCCTTCCCGGCGTGGTCGGCCCTTCCGGTCGAGGAGCGCACCGCGTTGCTGACCAAGGTGGCCGAGGCCCTCGGTGCACGGATGGACGACCTGGCCGACCTGATCACCCACGAGGTCGGGATGCCGCGCATGCTGTCGCAGCTGGTCCAGGTGGGCCTGCCCCTCAACTCCTTCGCCTCGGCGGCCCAGGTGGCCACCGACTTCACGTGGGAGCAGACGGTCGGCAACTCGCTGATCGTGCGGGAGCCGATCGGCGTCGTGGGATGCATCACGCCGTGGAACTACCCGCTCCACCAGATCGCCGCCAAGGTCGCCCCGGCCCTCGCCGCCGGCTGCACCGTGGTGGTCAAGCCCAGTGAGGTCGCCCCGCTCAATGCGTTCGTGCTGGCCGAAATCATGGACGAGGTCGGCGTGCCGGCCGGCGTGTTCAACCTGGTGACCGGGTTCGGACCGGTGGTGGGCGAGGCGATCGCCGCCCACAAGGACGTCGACATGGTGTCCTTCACCGGCTCCACGCGTGCCGGCAAGCGGGTCACCGAGGTGGCCGCCGGCACCGTCAAGCGGGTGGCACTGGAGCTCGGCGGCAAGTCGGCCAACGTGATCCTGCCCGACGCCGACCTGGCCACCGCCGTACCCGACGGCGTGGGCAAGTGCTTCCTGAACTCGGGGCAGACGTGCAGCGCGCTCACCCGCATGCTGGTCCCCCGAGAGAATCTGGCCGAGGCCGAGGAGCTCGCCCGCACGACGGCGGAGACGTTCACCCCCGGTGACCCGTTCGACGGTTCGACCCGTCTCGGGCCCCTGGTGTCGGCCGCCCAGCGGGACCGCGTGCGGATGTACATCGACAAGGGGATCGGCGAGGGGGCCAGGCTGCTGACGGGCGGGTCGGACACACCCGACGGGCTCGACCGCGGGTTCTTCGTGGCGCCCACCGTCTTCTCGGACGTCACCCGGGACATGGCGATCGCCCGCGAGGAGATCTTCGGTCCGGTGCTCGTGATCATCCCGTACGACACGGAGGACGAGGCGGTCGAGATCGCCAACGACACCGACTACGGGCTGGCCGGCGGGGTGTGGTCGGGCGACCCCGAGCACGCCAAGGCCGTGGCCCGCAGGCTCCGGACCGGACAGGTCGAGGTGAACGGCGGCAGCTTCAATCCCGGCGCTCCCTTCGGGGGCTACAAGCAGTCGGGCAACGGCCGCGAGTTCGGTTCCTTCGGCCTGGAGGAGTTCCTCGAGGTCAAGGCCATGCAGCTGTAGCCACGAGCGATCCGGGCGGGCGGGCCGAGGACGACGCCGGCGGACGGACGGGTCGCACCAGCGGCCCGTCCGTCGCGTCGGGCGTCAGAGCCCGAACTGGTCCTCGACGAGGCCCAGATGGATGCGGGCGGCGTCCATGTACGTCTTCTCGCCGATGAAGACGTGCTGCGTGCCGGTGTAGAGGTCGCGGAAGGCCCGCTCCAGCCGGGACCCCTCGCGGATTGCCGAGGTGCCGGCGGCCAGGTGGGCCCACTGCACGACCTCGCGGCTCGCCTCGGTGGCGTAGGTGGCGGCCACCCGGAGGTCGGCACGCATCGTCGGTGTCAGCGCACCCTGCTCGACCACCTGGCGCTCGGCCGACGTGAAGGCGTCGAGGACCAGCAGGTGGGCGGCCTGCCACATGGCCATGTGGTGGGAGAGGCCCTTCTGGAACGTGGCGCGGTTGGCGAGCGCTCCGTCGTCGCCCATGCGGACCTTCGTCCGTGCCAGCTCGGTCACGTCGTCGAGCATGCTCTTGGCGACACCGAGGGCCCAGGACGCGTGCCCGGCCGCCGTGATGGGCATGAGCCCCATCCGGAAGGCGGGGGACGACCCGCGCAGGGGGCTGGTGGTGAACAGCTCGAACGTGCGCGTCTCGGGCACGAAGAGATCGGTGACGTTGTAGTCGTAGCTGCCGGTCCCCTTCAGGCCCTGGACGTGCCAGCCGTCGGCGAACACGATCTCGTGACGGGGGATGACGGCCACCAGGAGCGGCGGGATCCCGTCGTCACCCACCACCAGCTCGCCGTCGACCGTGGGCATGAACCCGGCGGCGACATACTCGGCGTGTCCCGTGCCGGAGCCGAACTGCCAGGCCCCGGACACCCGGTAGCCACCGTCGACCGACTCGCCGAGGCCGTTCGGGAAGAACTGCCCGCCTATCGTCACCAGGTTGTCGTGCGCGGTGAACACCTCGGCGAACCCGTCATCGGGGAGGTAGGCGGCACAGGCGGCCGACGAAGGGAGGTTGGCGATGCCGATCCAGCCGAGGGACCCGTCCTGCCAGGCGAGCTCGATCCACGTCTCGATCATCTCGGCGAACGATGGCTCGGCCCCGCCGGCCTCGGCCGGATTGAACCGCTGCATGAGGCCGGACTCCCACAGGGCTTCGACGGTGCGGGCCGTCAGCGTGCGTTGCCGCTCGCTCTCGGCCGACTCCTCGGCGACGAGCTCCCGCAGCGAGCGGGCGGCCTCGGCGGCGGACACGGTCATGGTCATACGACTCCCATCTGCTCCAGCAGGCCGGCACGGAAGCCGGCGGTGAACCCGCCGTCGACCACCATGGCCTGACCGGTCATGAACGAGGCGTCGTCGGACACGAGGAAGGCCGCGGCGGCGGCGATCTCCGACGGTCTGCCGAAGCGGTTGAGGAGGTGCCGGTCGTGCATCTTGTCCCGGTAGATCTCGACCCCGGGGGCCCCGATGATGTCCATGAGCAGCGGCGTGTCGACGCCACCCGGGCAGATGCAGTTGACCCGGATGCCCCGGTGGCCGTAGTCGATGGCCATGCACTTGGTCAGCATGATGACGCCGCCCTTCGAGGCGTTGTAGGCGCTGCCGCCCTCCGTGCCCTCGATCCCCTCGATCGAGGCGATGTTCACGATGGACCCGCGGTTCGCCTCGAGCATGTGGATCGACGCGTACTTGTCGACCAGGAACGTGCCCTTGAGATTGATGTCGACCACGCGGTCCCACTCGGACTCGTCGACCAGGTGGACCGGCCCGCCACCCGCCACGCCGGCGCAGTGCACGACCGAGTCGAGCCGGCCGTGCCGGTCCACGACGTCGGCGAAGGCGTTGCGCACGGCTCCTTCGTCCCGGACGTCGAGGACGTAGTCCACCCCCTCGGTGACGTCGATGCTGGCGACCGTCGCACCCTCGGATGCCAGTCGCTCCACGCAGGCCGCACCGATGCCGGATGCCGCACCGGTCACCACCGCGACGGTTCCCTCGAGTCGTTCCATGTCGGGTCCCCCTTGTCGTCCGCCACCGGGGCCGGTGCGGCTGGGCCCGAACCTACGGTGGGCCTCCGCGCCGGTCAAGAACGGCGTCCGCGGACCGGTCCGGCCGACGTGGACGGGGTCTCAGTCGGTTGACGGCAGGGGGACCAGCTGGTGCTGGCTGACGTCACCGACCAGGTCGATGAAGAAGCGGCGCTCGTCGAAGCGCCACGTTCCGTCCTCGCGCACGAAGCGGTCGTGGTACCGACCGGCGACGATCGGCTGGAGCGGCAGCGCCGGGACCGCCTGGAGAACGGTGAAGTACGACCGGCAGGTTCCCGTGCCGGCGACGTCGTCCACTTCGACGATGCAGTTGGTGGTGACGTGCTTGGTGCGCGGCGTCCCGTCCTCGTAGCGCCGGGTGGTCGAGGTGAACATCGCCGTCACGGCCTCGGGCCCGGTCAGCGAGCCGGGGTGGTCGCCGGACCCGACCTCGGCCCGGCCGAGCAGCTGGCCGAGGGCTGCGAAGTCGCCCAGGTCGATGAGCTCCGCATACCGGTGGACCAGGTTCTGGATCTGCGTGGCTGCGTCGGTCATCCGGGCCCCCTCAGGTGAACGCCACGTCGGCGTCGTCCCAGTATGCGCGGGCCGAGGCGAACCGCCCGTCGTCAGCGGCCTCGAAGACCTCGATCCCGCCGATCCGCATGGTGCCACCACCGATGTGCACGGCAATGGCGAAGTCGATGGCCACGGTGGACGCACAGGTGTGGACGGCGGTGGCCTCGAATGTCCAGTCCACGCTGGCGGCGATCCCGTCGCGGAAGAACGTGGTGATTGCAGCGCGCCCGACGTTGGGGGGCTGTGACGCCGGGTCGGCCTGGACGGCGTCCTCGGTGAAGAGGGCGGCGATGGCCTCGGGGTCACGGCTGTTGATCGTGGCCACGTAGCGCTCGACGGCGGCGCGGAGTCCGTCCGGGGTGGGGGTCACGTCAGGCGCCCATCGCATGGACGCCACCGTCGACGTGCAGGATCTCGCCGGTGGTCATGGGCAGCAGGTCGGACAGGAGCGCCAGACAGGCCCGGGCCACGACGTCGGTGTCGAGGACGTCCCAGCCGAGCGGGGCCCGTTCGGCCCAGGTGTCCTCGAACGCCGTGAACCCCGGGATCGACTTGGCCGCCATCGTCTTGACCGGCCCGGCGGCCACCAGGTTCACCCGCACGCGGTCACGGCCGAGGTCCCTGGCCAGGTAACGGGCGAGGGACTCGAGAGCCGCCTTCGACACGCCCATCCAGTCGTAGACGGGCCACGCCACGGTGGCGTCGAAGTCGAGGCCGACGACCGAGGCGCCGGGCCGGCCGTCGGTGCCGGCGGCCACCAACAGGGGCCGGAACGCCTCGACGAGCGCCTTGAGCGAGTACGTCGAGACGTGGAGCGCCACCTGGACCTGCTCCCAGTCGGCCTGGAAGATATCGCCGCCCAGGCACTCGGGCGGGGCGTACCCGATGGCGTGCAGCACTCCGTCCAGTCGGTCCCACCGGGAGGCCAGCACCTCGGCGGCGGCGGCCAGCTGACCGGGCTCGGTCACGTCGATCTCGAGCACCTCGGCCTCGGCCGGGAGTTTGCGGGCGGTCCGCTTGGTCAGCGACAGGCCGCGGCCGGCACCGCTGAGCACCACTTCGGCGCCCTCTTGCTGGGCGGACCTGGCCACGGCGAACGCCAAGGAGGCGTCCGTCAGCACGCCGGTCACCAGGATGCGCTTTCCCTCGAGGAGTCCCATGCGCGGACAGGGTAGCCCTGCGCCCGGCCCGCGAGGTCCACCCCTGCACGGTCGGTCAGGACCGGCCCGCGGCCGCGTGGGCTCGCAGGCGGTGTGCCTAAGGTGTGCGCCATGCGAATCGGAATTCTGGGAGGTACCGGCCCCGCCGGGCGTGGTCTGGCCGTCCGCCTGGCGGCGGCGGGTGACGAGGTCGTGATCGGGTCCCGCGACGCGGACCGGGCGGCATCGGTGGCCGCGGACCTCGTGGGGACGTGGCCGGACCGCGCCCTGGCCATCACCGGGGTGTCGAACGAGGACTGTGCAGCCGCCGACCTGGTCGTGATGGCGACGCCGTGGGACGGGGCCGTGGCGACCGTCAAGCCCCTGGCCGACGACCTCGCCGGCAAGGTCGTCGTGTCCATGGCCAACGCACTGGTGAAGGAGGGACGTGAGTTCCTCGCCCTCATGCCGCCCCGCGGCTCCGTGGCCGCCACGCTGCAGGCCGTGCTGCCGCGGTCGCTCGTGTCCGCCTCGTTCCACCACCTGCCGGCCTCCGAGATGGAGAAGCTGTCGACGCCCCTGGTGGCCGACGTCCTCGTCTGCTCGGACCACCCCGGGGCCTCCGAGGCCACGGTGGCCCTGGTCGACAGGATCGAGGGCCTGCGCGGCATCGACGCGGGCAGCCTGTCCCAGGCGGCGGCCATCGAGGCGTTCACCGCGGTGCTGATCACGGTCAACATCCGCCACAAGGTCCACGCCGCCGTGCAGTTGTCCGGGTTCCCCGAGGCATGAGCGGTCGGGTCGTTCCCAGGTGATCCACCTCTACGACACGGCCCGACGCGCCGTCGTTCCCTTCGAGCCGGGCGAGCTGGTGACGCTCTACTCGTGCGGCATCACCCCGTACGACTCGGCGCACCTCGGCCACGCCCAGGTGTACCTCACCTTCGACATCCTGCAACGACGCCTGCGCGACCTCGGCCACGAGACGCGGTGCGTCCGCAACATCACCGACGTGGACGACGACATCCTGCGCAAGGCGCGCGAGCTCGGTGTGCACTACCTCGACCTGGCGGCCGAGGAGATCACCCGGTTCGACAGGGACATGGAGTCCCTGGGGCTCATCCCGTCGTGGTCGGAACCCAGGGCGACGTCGGCCATCGCCGAGATCCTGACCCTCATCGGCGCCGTGCTCGACTCGAGCCACGCCTATCAGGCGGGCGGGGCTGTGTACTTCGACGTGACGACCTTCCCCCGCTTCGGCGAGATCAGCCATTTCGACCACGCCACCATGCTGGCCATGGCGGCCGAGAACGGTGGTAATCCGGACGACCCGAACAAGCGCCACCCGCTCGACTTCGTGCTGTGGCAGCCGTCGCTGGCCGACGAGCCGGCATGGGAGTCGCGCTGGGGTCCGGGGCGGCCGGGCTGGCACATCGAGTGCTCGGCGCTGGTCCTGCGCGAGCTGGGGGAGACCATCGACGTCCACGGCGGGGGGAGGGACCTCGTCTTCCCACACCACGAGTGTGAGACCGCCCAGTCCGAAGCGGCCACCGGGGCGCCGTTCGTTCGCCAGTGGCTCCACGTGGGGCTGGTGGGTCTGGACGGGAACAAGATGTCCAAGTCCCTGGGCAACCTGGTGTTCGTGGGTGACCTGTTGAAGGAGTGGGAGCCGGCGGTCATCCGCCTCGCGCTCCTGTCCCACCACTACCGGCCCGACTGGCAGTGGTCGCGCGACGACCTCGTCCTGGCCGCGGCCCGGCTCGAGGCCTGGCGGGCCATTGGCGGCATGCCGCCGAGCGGCGATCCGACCGACCCGGGTGACACGCTCGGCTCCGACGAGGACGGTCTGTGGCGGGTCCGGGCGGCGCTCGACGACGACCTCGACACGCCGACCGCCCTGGCCGCCCTCGACGACGAGGCCTCGCTCGGCCGTCCGGTGGTCCAGGGGGCGGCACTGCTCGGCGTTACCCTGTAGTCCTGCCCCGACGGGCGGACGGGGCCCGTCCCCACCTCCTGTACGACCGACCGCCCGCCAGACCGGCGGGCCCCACTGAAAGGCAACCCCATGACAGCCGTGACGGTCCGACTCCCCGATGGCAGCACCAAGGAGTTCGAGCCCGGCACCACGGCCCTGGAGTTCGCACGGTCGATCGGACCCCGCCTGGCCAAGGCGGCCGTGGCCGCCACGTTCGACGGTCAGCCGGTGGACCTGTCGCGGGCCCTGCCGGACGGCGCCGAGGTCACCGTCGTGACTGCGACCACCCCGCTGGGCCGTGAGGTCCTGCGCCACTCGACGGCCCACGTCCTGGCCCAGGCCGTGCTGCGCCTCTGGCCGGGAGCCCACTTCGCCATCGGACCAGTCATCGAGGACGGCTTCTACTACGACTTCGAGCTCCCGAGCGGCGCCCACTTCACCGACGAGGACCTGGAGCGGATCGCGCTGGAGATGCGGGCCATCATGGCGGAGGACCAGCCGTTCGTCCGTCACGAGCACTCGATCGCCGAGGGTCTCGAGCTCTTCGGCGACCAGCCCTTCAAGCGCGAGATCATCGAGGCCGTCGGCGCAGGCCAGGACGAGGTGGACGCGGTCTCGGAGGGCGCGGGCGAGCACGGGGTCTCCACCTACTGGAACTCGCCGGCCTTCACCGACCTGTGCCGCGGCCCCCACGTGCCGGGCACCGGCACGCTCGGGCACTTCGCGTTGATGCGGGTGGCCGGCGCGTACTGGCGCGGGGACGAGAAGCGCCAGCAGCTGCAGCGCATCTACGGCACCGCGTGGGAGTCCGAGGACGCCCTGGCCGAGCACCTCCACCGTCTGGAGGAGGCCGAGAAGCGCGACCACCGCAAGCTCGGCGTCGAGCTCGACCTCTTCAGCTTCCCCCACGAACTCGGCGGCGGTCTGGCCGTGTGGCACCCGAAGGGCGGCATCGTCCGCAAGCTGATGGAGGACTACAGCCGCCAGCGCCACCAGGACGGCGGCTACGAGTTCGTGTTCACCCCGCACCTGGCCAATGCCAACCTGTTCGAGACGTCCGGGCACCTCGGGTTCTACAAGGACGGGATGTACCCGCCCATGGAGATGGACAACGGGACCTACTACCCGAAGCCCATGAACTGCCCGATGCACTGCCTCATCTTCGCCAGCCGCCAGCGCAGCTACCGCGAGCTGCCCCTGCGGTTGTTCGAGCTCGGCACCGTCTACCGCTACGAGCGTGCGGGCACGCTGCACGGGATGATGCGGATCCGGGGGTTCACCCAGGACGACAGTCACATCTACTGCACCGAGGAGCAGCTGGGCGACGAGATCACCTCACTGCTCGACTTCGTGATGAGTGTGTTGCGGGCGTTCGGGTTCAGCGAGTTCACCGCCAACCTGTCGACCAAGGACCCCGACAAGTACGTGGGCTCCGACGAGATCTGGGACAAGGCCACCGAGGCGCTGCGCCAGGCGCTCGAACGACACGGACTGCCCTACGAGATCAAGGAGGGCGACGCCGCCTTCTACGGCCCGAAGATCGACATCGACGTGCGCGACGCCATCGGCCGGACCTGGCAGCTCAGCACCATCCAGTGTGACTTCAACCACCCGGAGCGGTTCGACCTCGAGTACGTCGGCGCTGACAACGCCCGTCACCGGCCGATCATGCTGCACCGGGCACTGTTCGGGTCGATCGAGCGCTTCTTCGCCATCCTGGTCGAGCACTTCGCCGGCGCCCTCCCGACCTGGCTGGCCCCTGAGCAGGTCCGGGTCCTGGGCGTGCGCGACGACCACCAGGGGTATGCCGACCAGGTCGCGCACGACCTCCGGTCCCTCGGCATCCGGGTGGAGGTCGACCCGGCCACCGAGCCGCTCGGCGCCAGGATCCGCAAGGCGAAGATGCTGAAGATCCCCTACATCCTGGTCGTCGGTGACGACGACGTGGCCGCCGGCACCGTCGGTGTGAACCGGCGGGGGAGCGAGCGGCCCGACCGGGGCGTGCCCGTGGCCGAGTTCACCACCGCGCTCCTCGACGAGGTGGCCGAGCGCACCGTGCCCGAGACCGCCGACGACGCGGTCGCCGGATGAGCGCCCGCCGATGAGCCTCGACCGACTGTGGGCCGGCTGGCGCAACGCCTACGTGACGGGCGCGGTGGCCGGGCCGGCGGACGGCTCGCCGCCCCAGTCGGCGGACGACCCGGCGCACTGCGTGTTCTGCCGGATCGCGGCCAGCGGGCCGCCGTCCGTGGACACCGGCGTCCTGTGGGTGGGCCGGACGGTCCTCGTCGTGCTCAACGCCTACCCGTACTCGAGCGGCCACCTGATGGCGATCCCGCTGCGCCACGTGGGGGTGCTGGCCGACCTCACCGACGAGGAGTCGTCCGAGCTCTGGGCGGCCGCCCGGCTCGGCGTAGCGGCCCAGGAGGCCGCCTACCGGCCCGAGGGGATCAACCTCGGGGCGAACCTCGGCGAGGCGGCGGGGGCCGGCATCCCCCGTCACCTCCACCTGCACGCCGTGCCCCGCTGGAAGGGCGACACGAACTTCATGACCTCGGTCGCCGACACGCGGGTGCTGCCCGAGACCCTGACCTCGAGCTGGGAGCGGCTGTCCGCGTCCTGGCCCGACGCGTGACCGTTCCGGCCGGAGGGGCGCCGGGCCGGAGGGCGGCGTGCGCCACAACCGGCGTGGGGCCACACTGGACGGACGGAGCAGCCCACGACGCGAGGAGGACGGCATGCAGGTGAAGGAACTCGGGCACCTCGTCCTCTACGTGGCCGACCTCGATCGCTCGGTGGCGTTCTACGGCGACCTGCTCGGGTGGGAGAAGGTGACCCCGGAGGGCCTGCCCTTCCCCGCGGCCGCCTTCAGCTCCGGGCGCACCCACCACGAGCTGTTGCTGATCGAGGTGGGCCCCGACGCCACGCCGGTGGGCGGTGGCCGACGCCTCGGCCTCTACCACGTCGGCCTGAAGGTCGGTGACTCGGACGACGAGCTGCGCGAGGCCCGTCGACGCCTCGTCGAGGCGGGAGTCCCGATCGTCGGGGCATCCGACCACACAGTCACCCACAGCCTCTACGTGCTGGATCCGGACGGCAACGAGGTGGAGCTGTACATCGACGTACCCGGTGTCGACTGGCGGTCCGATCCCTCGCTGGTGATGGCCCCCATCCGTCCCCTGGCGCTCTGAGAGGGCCGCACACTGCGCCTGACCAGGGAGTTCTCCCGGCGATGGAGCGCCGCTGCCTGGAGTTAGCAGGTGGTACCCTGGTAGGGACCTTCCAGAGGAGCAGGCATGTTCGACGGGCGATGGCGCGACACGGTGGACCGGGGGACCGGGCCCGTCGGGCGCAGACTGCAGCAGGTCGGGATCTCCGCCGACGTGCTGACCGCCACGGGGTTGATCTCGGCGGGTGCGACGGCGGTGTCGGTGGCGACCGGCCACTTCCTGCTGGCGCTGGCGTTCCTGATCCTGACCGGCCTCCACGACCTGCTCGACGGTCCTGTGGCCAAGGCCTCCGGCACGTCGTCGGTGCGGGGTGCATTCTTCGACTCGGTGACCGACCGCGTGGCCGACGCGCTCATCCTCGGTGGCATCGCGTGGTATCTCGTGTCCACCCACCCCGGCCACCTCGTCCTGCTGCCGTTCGCCATCCTGGGGGTCACCTCGCTCGTCTCGTACCAGCGGGCGAAGGCCGAGTCGCTCGGGATCTCGGCCAAGGGCGGGCTCATGGAGCGGGCCGAGCGGATGATCCTGCTCGGCATCGGCTTCCTGTCGGCCTCGTTCCTCGTGCCCGTCCTCTGGGTGATGCTGGTGCTGACGTCGGCGACCGCCGTCGGCCGGTTCGTCAAGGTCTGGCGCCTCGCCGAGGCGCCACCCACGGCCACCGCCCGACGGGTCCGGCGCACCCGCACCGGGGCGCGCACGACGTCGTGGGGCACGTCGCGTGCGACGGGTCGCACCACCGCCACATCGGCGTCCCGCTGGAGGGCGCGTCGACGGGGTGAGCTGTCGAGTCGGTCGGGTAGGACCTGGAGGGCCCGACAGGCCCGTGCCGGGACCCGCCAGCGGGCCGGCCGGCGCCATGGCTGACGGTCGGCACCACGCCGACGTGGACTGAGGACCGATGGACACGGGGCAGGTCGTCTTTCGGACGTACACGACACTGGGCAGCTGCATCGCCGCGCTCCCCGAACCGATGGCCCTCGGGCTGGGCAACGTCGTGGGCGACGTGCTCTACCGCGTGCGCCACGAGCACCGGGCCATGGTCAAGGCCAACCTGGCCAGGGTGCTGGGTGCCGATGGCGGCGACGCCCAGCTGCTCGACCGCTGGGCACGCCGCTCCTTCCGTGCCTACGCCCGCTACTGGGTGGAGGGGGCCCGTCTGCCGGCCACGTCGCCAGACGAGGTGGTGCAACACACGTTCGTCGACGGACTCCAGCACCTGCACGAGGGGAGTGCGACCGGCCGTGGGACGATCCTCGCACTGCCGCACATCGGCAGTTGGGAGTACGGCGGCGCGTTCCTCGCTACCCAGGACCTGCCGATGACCGCGGTGGCCGAACGGATCGAGCCGCCCGCCCTGTTCGACTACTTCGTCGAGCAGCGCGCCGCCATGGGGCTCACCATCGTGCCGCTCGACCAGAAGTCCGGCGGCACGCTGTTGTCGACGCTGCGCGAAGGTGGTCTCGTGGGCCTGCTCTGCGACCGGGACATCGAGGGCACCGGCATCGAGGTGGAGTTCTTCGGCGAGCGCACGACGATGCCTGCCGGACCGGCCACTCTGGCGCTCCGCACCGGCGCGACCCTGTGCACCGGTGCCGTCTACAGCGGCCCGGGCCGTGACCACCGGGCCGTGGTGGAGGCTCCCCTCGACATCACCCGCACCGGTCCGCTGCGCAAGGACGTGGCCCGCCTCACCCAGGAGATCGCCACCCGGCTCGAGGGACTGATCCGCCGGGCGCCCGAGCAGTGGCACGTCTTCCAGCCCCTGTGGCTCGCCGACCGCCCGGTCGAGGTGCCGGCGGCATGAGCTGGGTCGACTTCACCCGCCGAGGTCGCCGCAACGGGAGGAACGCCCCCGCCGCCGGCGACCGGCCCGGCGGGACAGCGGTACCGCCCACAGAGGCTCCGGTCGAGGTGCCCGAGCTGTCGACCAACGGCCATGCCTCCAACGGCCATGCCTCCAACGGCCATGCCTCCAACGGCAACGGCACCGGGAGTGGTGGCCCGGGTCATGCGAACGGCAACGGCAACGGACGCCATGCCGAGCTGTCCGACCACGACGTGGACGCCGTGCTCGGCCTCGGGTCCCAGATGGCGGAGGCCGCCATCGACCCGCAGACGCTGCCGTTCGTGACTGCACCCTCGTTCCGGACCGGCGCGCTCAAGGAGGCCGACGTCGTGGCCGTGGTGTCCGACACGGGTCGCCTCGTCTTCGTCAGCGCGTCCGCCGAGCGGCTGCTCGGCTACGACGTCAGCGATGCGGTGGGGCTCGACGCACTCGCGTTGTTCGAGCCGTCGAGTCAGGGATCGGTCGAGGACCTGTTCGACGACCTCGTGGCCCGACGGTGCCTGGACGTCTCGCTCGAACTGCGCTGCGTGCGGGCCGACGGCCGGGAGCTGGACCTGGAACTGCAGGCGGCCAACCACCTCGACGACCCGGTGGGCGGCATCGTCGTCACGCTGCGGGACATCTCGGAGCGCAAGCGCCTCGAGACCCGGGTGTACGACCAGGACCTACGCCAGAACGCGCTGATCGAATCCCTCGCCGACGGTGTCGTCATGGTGGACGACGTGGGGACGGTGGTCCGGGTCAACGAGGCGTTCGAGGTCATGTTCTGGGCCCCGCGCACCCGGGTGCTCGGTCGGTCCTTCGAGTCCCTCCTCGACGCGGCCGTCGACCGCAGGGTCGAGTTCTTCGACGAGTCGGGCGGGATGGTGCCCGTCGAGCAGCACCCGTTGCTCGTCTCCCTCCGACGGGGTCGACGGGTCCATGGGCAGGTGCTCGGTTTCCGGACGGGCGACGGCCAGGCCCGCTGGGTGCGTATCGGGGCCCAGGCGATCGTCGGTCCGGACGGCCGGGTGACGGGCGCGGTCGGCACGTTCAGCGACATCACCGATGTCAAGCGCTCGGCCTACGCACTGCACCAGGAGGAGGAGTTCCTGCGGGTCCTGCTCGACACCCTCGACGAGGGCATCGTGGCCTGCGACGCCGAGGGCCGCATGACGATCTTCAACCCGGCGGCCCGCCGGCTCCACGGGCTCGACGACGACGTCGAGCCGATCGGGCGCATCCCGTCGAACCGTCGGATCCAGCATCCCGACGGCACGCCGATGGCGCCGGGGGAGAACCCGCTGCTGCGCGCCATGTCGGGCGAGCGCATCCGCAACGCCGAGATCGTGCTGGCACCGCCCGACGGCGACCAGCGCAAGGTCAGCGTCAACGGCCAGGCCCTCGTGGACGACGACGGATGGAAGCTGGGCGCCGTGGTGGCCATGCACGACGTGACCGAGCAGCGGCGCAACGAGGAGCGTCTGGCCGACCTCGCCCACCACGACCCGTTGACCGGCCTGGCCAACCGGACGCTGTTGGCGAGCCGGATGCGCGAGGCGGTGGATGCACTGCGCGACGGGCGCCCGACGGGCGCGGCGCCGCGCACCCCCGACGCAGCGGACTTCGACCGTGTCGTGCCGGAGCACCCGGGCGTGGCCGTCTACCTCCTCGACCTCGACAACTTCAAGGAGGTCAATGACGACTTCGGGCACGAGGTCGGCGACGATCTGCTCGTGGCCGTCGCCGGCCGCCTCCTCGCCATCGTGCGCCCGACCGACACCGTCGCCCGCCTCGGCGGCGACGAGTTCGTGGTGGTGTGCGGGATCGAGAGTGGCGAGGAGGAGATGGTGGCCATCTCCCGACGGATCTCCTCGGCGCTGGCACGGCCGTACCGGATCGACGGGCGCACCCTGGTGGCCGAGGCCTCCGTGGGCGGGGTGTTCGTCGACGACCCCGACACCGACCCGTCCAAGCTCCTGAGCCTGGCCGACGACGCCATGTACGGGGTCAAGTGGAGCCGGCGCCGGCAGCGCAGCTCCCTGACGGACTGACCCGGCGGTGCCCGCCGGAGGTCCGCGGCCCGGTGGATTGCGGGTGGCCCTCGTCTGCCCGTACAGCCTGTCGCGCCCCGGGGGCGTGCAGGGCCAGGTGCTGGGCCTGGCCCGCAGCCTGACCCGACGCGGCCACGAAGTCACGGTGTGCGCACCGGTCGACCGGTCGGAGGACGTTCCACGGGGGGTCCGCTTCGTCGACGCCGGCCGGTCGTCGTCACTCCGGGCCAACGGTTCGGTGGCGCCGGTGGCCCTGTCGCCCAGGAGCGCCCTGCGGGCACTGGCCGCCGTCCGTGACATCGCCCCCGACATCGTGCACGTGCACGAGCCGTTCGCCCCCGGACTGTCCTACGCACTGCTGGCGGGCACCGGCCTTCCCCCGGTGGTGGGGACCTTCCACCGCAGCGGCGGCAGCGTGCTCTACACGCTGCTGTCGCCGGTGACCCGGCCGTTGGCCCGCCGGCTGGCGCTGCGTTGCGCGGTGTCCGAGGCGGCGGCGGCCACCGCCAGCCACGCCCTCGGGGGAACGTTCGAGATCCTCTACAACGGCATCGAGACCGACCGCTACGAGGGTGTCGACCCGTGGCCGACCGCCGGTCCGACGGCGCTCTTCCTGGGCCGCCACGAGGGGCGCAAGGGCCTCGCCGTCCTGCTGGATGCCTGGCGCACGGTCACGGCGGAACGTACGACGGACGACCCCGCCCCGGTGTTGTGGGTGGCGGGCGACGGCCCGGCCACCGACGAGCTACGGGCGCGTCACCCCGAGTCGGCGTCGGTCCACTGGCTCGGCGTCCTGCCCGAGGAGGAGAAGGAGCGACGCCTGGTGGCGGCCGACGTGCTGGCCGCACCGGCCCTGGGGGGCGAGTCCTTCGGCCTGGTGCTACTCGAGGCGATGGCGGCCCGCACCGTGGTGGTGGCCAGCGACATCGACGGGTACCGCCAGGCTGCCGGTGGGTGCGCCGTCCTGACGCCGCCGGCGGACCCGGACGCCCTGGCGGCGTCCCTGTCCGCCGTACTCGACGGCAGCACCGCCACGGCGGACGGAAGCCGGGAGGCATGGCTCGAGGCGGGCGCCGCCCGGGCGGCCGGATGGTCCATGCAGTCGCTGGCGGAACGGTACGAGGAGCACTACCGGGCGCTGGTGGTCGGGGTCCCGTCGTGAGCGGCCGTACACTGCTCGGACGATGACGACTCCACCTGAACGACCAGGATCCCCCGGTGCCTCCGGGGCGTCGGCCGGTGACACGGGCGGCGGCGCTCGTCCCGGCGGCCAGGGCCAGAACTCCGGAAACCGGTCCGGCGGCTCCCGCAACCGCCGACGGCGCAGCGGTGGTGGGGGTGGCGGCGGCAACAGCCCGGGCCAGTCGTCGTCCGGGCGCAGCGGTGGAGGCGCATCGTCCGGCCAGGGGGGCAGGAGTCCCTCGGGCAAGGGCGGTGGCAAGGGACCGTCCGGCCAGGGCGGCAACCGGTCCGGAGGCCAGCAGCGCTCGTCCTCGGGCGGTCGGCGGCCGTCCGGCCAGGGTGGTAACCGTCAGGGTCAGTCGCGCGGTGGCCAGTCGCGCGGCGGGGGAGCGCGCGAGGCGATCGCCCCGGCTCCTGTCGTCGCCCGTGTCGACCGTTCGGCCGACCTGGCCGAAGAGGCCGCAGCTGCCGCCAACCGTCGCAAGGCGCTCCTGCTGTGCCTGGTGCCGGGGGCTGTGGTCGGCGTGGTGGCGGCCGTCGTGGTCGCCGCGGTCGGGTTCCCGATCGTGGCGGTCGTCGTGTTCGTCGTGGTCACCCTGCTCGTGGCGGCCTTCGTGTGGTCGACGGCGCCGGCCCGGGTGCTCGCCTCGCTCGGGGCCTCACCCAGCACCGAGGACGCCCACCCGCGTCTGCACAACCTGGTGGACGGGCTCTGCGCCACGATGGGCCTGGAGCGCCCGGCAGTCGCCGTGCTGACGAGCGACGTCCCGAACGCCCTGGCGCTCGGGCGTGACCCCAAGTCGGCGACCCTGGTGGTGACCAGCGGACTCGTGGAGTCCCTCGGCCTGGTCGAGCTCGAGGGCGTACTGGCCCACGAGTTGGTCCACATCAAGCGCAACGACACCGTGCTGTCGGCGGTGGCCGTGGCCGTCGCCCTGCCGCTGGCGCTGGTCCGCGGCAACGCCGTCGGCGCCGAGACGGTGCACGGCCTGGTCGGGCGGGGGCGGGAGTTCTCGGCCGATCAACGTGCCGCCCTCATCGTGCGGTACCCGACGGGCATCGGCTCCGCGCTCGAGTCGATGGCCGCCGCACCGTCGACGGGCAGGGGGTGGCCGCCGGCGCCGGGCCGCACGGCTGCGCTCACCCGGTGGCTGTGGGTGGATCCCATGGCCGGCTCCGCACCGGACGAGTCGCCCGAGGGGAACCTCGACGACACCCGCGTCCGGGCGGCGGCCCTCGCCCTCGGTTAGCACCCGTCATCCCGGCAGGCGCACCGGGCGTTCACGAGGTGCCGGTCGTCAGTCGCCCGGGCAGGTGTCCGCGCCGGACTCGGCGTCACACGGGATGTCGTTCGCCAGGTTCTGCTGGAGCACGTAGTCACGCAGGCGGCGGAGCAGGACGGCCAGTTGCGCCTCCTCCTCCGGGGTGAACACCTCGTCCAGCACCCTGTCGACCTGCGCCACGTGCTCGGGAATGACCTGCGCCATTTCGGCGAGACCGGCCGGCGTCAGCTGAGCGAAGGACCCACGTCGGTCGTCCGGACAGGTTCGGCGGGTCACCAGCCCCTGCTCCTGGAGGCGGTCCACGGCACGGGTGAGCCCGCTGGGCGTCAGCGACGCCTGGGTCGCCAGTTCACTCATCCGCAGTTCGTGGCCGTGGCTGCGGGCCAGTCGGATCAGGATGTCGAACGACTGGTTCCCCTGGCCGCCCGACAGCTCGACCTGCCGATGGAACAGGCGACGGAGCCCTGCAGCGGACTCGAAGAGCAGCCCCAGGGTGGTGAGGCGCCCGTCGGCGGCTTCCGACGTCAGAGGCGTTTCCATGGCGACATCCTAATCGATCCGGGGCGATAGTTGCGAGCGCAAAGAGGTGGTGTATAGTTGTCTAGGCAAGCAAGACCGGACCCGACAGGGCCCGGCGACTGACCCCCCCCACAGCACCACCAACCCAAGGAGCATCCATGGCAGACCAGGCCGTTACCAGCAGGACCGTCGACGGGGTCGAGTACCCGGCTGTCGGCACGTACGACATCGACGTCAGCCACACCCGGCTCGGCTTCGCCGTCCGCCACATGGCGGTATCGAAGGTACGCGGCGGGTTCACGGACTTCAGCGGCACCCTCGAGCTTGCCGAGAACCCGGTCGACTCGAAGATCAACGTGACCATCCAGGCCGCCAGCGTGGACACCCACGACGAGAACCGGGACAACCATCTGCGGACCAACGACTTCTTCGACGTCGAGAACCACCCGACCTGGACGTTCGCCAGCACGGCGATCCGGCCCCGCTCGGCCAGCGAGTGGGACGTCGACGGCGACCTCACCATCCGCGGTGTGACCAAGCAGGTCACGCTGGACGCCACGCTCGAGGGCGTCGTCAAGGACCCCTACGGCAACCACCGGGTGGGCTTCAGTGCCACCACGTCGATCATCCGTGACGACTTCGGTGTGTCGTTCAACGCCGCGCTCGAGACCGGTGGCGTGATCGTGAGCAAGAAGGTCGACATCGACCTCGAGATCGAGGCCACCCTGCAGGCCTGATCCGACCGGGGGTGCCCAGGCACCCCCACCGGCCGCAGTCCTGCGGCGCACCGTGGCCGCCCGCTCCCCCCGGGCGGCCACGGCCGCGCGCTGGCCCGGACGGGTCGGCTGTGGACGGGGAGCGGACGAGGGCGACGGGTGCCCGCCGCTAGACTGGGCAGATGCCCGACTCGACCCCCTCCGACCGTCCGACCGGTACCTTCAC
>PLRX01000039.1 GCA_003164095.1 Acidimicrobiaceae bacterium
CGGCACGAGTAGGGCAGGCGGGTCATGAACTCCGGCTGTAGACATCCGGGGAAAATAGATCCATACTGACTAGTACCATGTTGAATGTCGAAGTCGACCGCACCGAATCGATACCTCTGCACGATCAGGTGGCGGCCGAGATCCGGCGGGCGATCGCCGAAGGGGAGGCTGGCCCCGGCGAGCGCTTACCGCTGGCCAAGGACCTGGCAGCAATCCTCGGGGTGAACAAGAACACCGTGCTTCGAGCCCTGCACATCCTGCGGGATGAGGGACTCCTCGACTTCCAACGGGGACGGGGCATCACCGTGGCCGGCTCTGCCCAGCGAGGTGCGGTCGTTCACCGGATTCGAGATCTCATCGACTACTGCCGTGCACAGGGCTATCGCCGAGACGAAGTCATCCGGATTATCGAGGGACTCCCGTGAGGCCGCGGACTGAAAGAGTGAGGATCGTCCCATGACGTTGTTGCTCGACGAGCCGACCGCCGCCGACGAACAACGTGCGCAGCTTCTCTTCAAGGAAGCCCGCCAACGTCGGCGGCGCCTCCGATTCATTTGGATCGCGATCGTCACGACTGTCGTCGTTTCACTCATCGGTTACGGCCTCATCTTCAATCTCTGGTCGGGTTCGGTCACGAGATCGGTTGCGACCAACACGCAACCTGGCTGGCCCGCACATCTCCACACCGGAGCCACGCTCGTCTATGCCTTCGACGACCTTCGAGTCATTGACGCAGACTCGGGCCGCAGTCGAGCGCTACCCCTTCCAGCACCCTCCGGCGGCAGCGGTGATCTGGGAATGGTTTCGATCGGGAACTCGCTCTTACTGAACCGAGGCGATACCGCGTGGCTCTACTCACCTGGCATCGACAGTGCACCGGCGGACCTCGGCCCATCAGATGGGGTGTTCACAGGTCCGAGCAGGACGGAAGCGTGGATCTGGTCACAGCCGTGTGCACCGATCCTTGGATGTACGAACTACAACGCACCCCGGATGGGAAGTGTTCAGTTGATCGACAGCACGGGTAGGAAGATCGGAGACCCCGTGACACTGCCCGGAGATACTGGGTGGTACCCGACGGGCCTCGCGGGGACCGCTGGCATCGTGCTCGCGGAACTTCCGACCTACGGGGATCACGGCAACGAAGAAGAGCTGTGGAATCCGTTGACCAACCGGGTAGTCCGAGTGTTCGCACATTCCTACGTGATCGGCGCCAGCGGCAACCAAATCGTTTGGCAGTCGTCGGCGCCTTATTGCAAGACCGGATGTTCCGTGCACGTGCTCAATGTCCGGACCGGTTCTGACCGAACGGTTCAGCTCCCTCGGGGAGTCGAGGCAACGGGCGATGCTGCCATCTCACCCGATGGATCCACGATTGCGCTCACTACGGCCCTAGGTGGCGCATCTCGTGTCCCCAATCCCCAGGCCATCTTCTCGATCCAGGCCAATGATCGGATCGCCAAGCTCGTGTCTGGCTCAGAGCAGATGACCAATCCCAACCTTGGTCCAATGGAACTCTCGTGGTCAGCCAATGGCTGGTTGTTCTCGTTCGTTGTTGGCATTACGACCGTCCGTGCCTGGAGACCCGGTGAGAGCCGAGCACGATCGCTTCCCAATCTGAGAACCCCAAAGGTTACGCAGCTCGTCAACGAGGACCCGTCGCTGACAGCGCTGTGATCACAGTCCAAAGTTCAGTGGCGTCGATGCCGCGCATCGGGACGAGCCTGCCCCCTAACGCTGCCGGGTCGGTGGCTATCGCCATTCGACAAGACTCGGCGACCATTCAGATTCAGTCTCTCGGCCATCGGGCTCGGACCAGGGAGAGGTGCTGCTGGCCATGGCTTCGCATTGCGGGGAATCGAGCCTGGACCCAGCACCAAGTAGCTACCCGTGCACTGTTGAGGGTCATCAGCAGGTCGAGCAGAGGGCGATCAATGTTCTCGAATGTTCCTCGGGCCTCCTCTGTCAAGAATGCCAAGTCCCACTCCACAGGTCCTCGACATGCATCCTCGAAGTCGATCCAGCGCGGCCCTTCGCGAGTCGATAGGCAGTTCCCGTTGTGTGGCTCTCCGTGGATGGCATGCTCGGGAAAGGTGAGTCCATCGAGGCTACCGATGAGTTCTCCGAACGCCTCTCTCAGGAACAATCGATCTTGTATCGGAAGAGCCGCCATTTGGACTTCATCGAAGAGTGCGATGCGCGTCCGCTCAAGAGACACTCTGAAGTTCGGCAGCTCGACGTCGATCCGAGCCAATGCTTGGTGGACCAGGCGCAGTGAAGCTCCACGATCCGCCTCCTCGAGTCTCAACGTCGGATCAACTTCGAGCCGAGTCCATAGGGTGACGACGAACCCCGACTCGCGGTCCAGTAGCGGTCCTATGCCTGGTCGTGGGGCGGCAACCGGTGCCCCACCCCCTGAGAGGGCAGATGCCACCTTGTATTCGTGGCGGAGTGCTGCGGCGCTATCTCGGCGTGTCCCAACCTTGGCGATGACCGGGTAAGGCCGCAGCCATACAAGCGTATGGTTCGTCTCCTGGATCAGGACCGGCTCGCCAGGGTTCAATCCAAGGCCGACGGCAACTCTTATTGCTGCCTCAATGCCAATCGTCACAAATGCAAGTCTGCACTGCGAAACCCAATGCCGCAGCAATCCACCTCAGCCAAGATCGCTGCCAGGAGTTCGCGTGGTACTCGTCCCGATGAGGCTCTCCTGGGGATGGTCAGCTGGTTCAGCGAGTATTTCCGATCCGCGAGCAGAGCGTCGCCACGGGATCACCTGTATAACGCCGGTAGTGAGTTAGGTCCTCGGAACAGTCCAGGCAGTGTCGCTGGCCCACCGTTCTGCAAGAGACAGAAGGACATCAGTGGCCGGATCCTTCACCGCTCCATAGTCGGACAGATTTCCGGTAGCCATGGCGAGCTGAGTCTTGAACCGACCCCAAGCGTCTCGGGCCCCATTGTCCGCTCTCAGGAAATCCCGAAAGAGAAGCGCATAGCGCTCATTCGGAGATCCGCACCGTCGGACGTGCACGTTGCTAGGTCGAGAAGTTTCGGGTGGGGCGAACACCAGCTTTGACCATTCCTCCGGGTTTGCCGCCCAACCGGCAGGGACGTGGTCTCGGAGATTCCAGGCCGCCGTCCTCTGCTCGAATCCCGCGAGTTCAAGGGCCTGGATGATTCGAACAGAATCCAGCTCTGCCACGACCACCTGGACGTCGATCACGTCTTTTGCCCGGAGTCCGGGGACAGATGTCGATCCAATGTGGTCAATTCTGATGGCGATACCGTCGAGAGCTGCATTGAGGGAATCGGCAAGTTCGCCAAAGTCAGCGACCCACTCCGGACGCCAATCGCTGAGGACTACCCGCCGGTCGAGATCCATCCATCACATTGTGACCCAGTGACGAGCAGCGGGATACCCGGACGTGCCCTGCACGCCGGAAGGGTGATCCACTTTCACCTATCGTTCTGCCATGCCGCTGATTCAGTCGATCTGTGTCTTCTGCGGATCGAGCCCCGGCCTTGATCCGGCATTTGGTCAGGCGGCGGAGGATCTGGGACAGCTGCTCGCCGAGCGCCACATCACCCTCGTCTACGGCGGAGGCCACGTTGGACTGATGGGCCTGATCGCTGATGCGACCCTCAACGCCGGTGGCAAAGTCCACGGAGTCATCACCCGAGCGCTCGAAGAGAAGGAGGTGGCCCACCGGGGTCTGAGCAAACTCCAGATCACGGAGTCAATGCATGATCGAAAAGCGTCGATGGCAGACGCGTCTGACGCCTTCGTCATGCTCCCTGGCGGCCTCGGCACCTTCGAGGAATTCCTCGAGGCCGCCACGTGGACCCAGTTGGGGATCCAGAGCAAGCCCTGCGCAATCCTCAACGTCGGGGGCTACTTTGATCCGCTTCTCAACCTCCTGGACCGTTCAGTAGACGAGCGGTTTCTCCGTCCAGAGCATCGTGAACAACTCGTCGTGGGTTCGGACCCGGCTTCACTCATCGAAACGCTGATTGGGTGGAAACCGGTCACCATCGACAAGTGGCTGGATCGAGCGGAGGGCTGACGTAGATCGATGGGCCTGCCCCCGATCGCCGGGAGAATGGGGCTATAGATCCAAGGCAGGGAAGTCCAGGTCACCAGCTGCCATGCGCTTCCGGACCAGCATCGCTGTGGCCGGGGGATCGATTGCTGAGTTGTCGATCACGAACTCCTCGATCGGTCCGAGGTCGTGGAACTGATCCCAAATGTGCCGAATCGGTCCCTCCTCGGTCAAGGCGTCTCGATGCTGTGCTGACTCCAGAACTCGTCCCCGTGCACGGGCCAAGCAGGTGTCGGCGTCAGGCCGGAGCACGGCGTAGTTCACTGGGGCCGTACATTGCGCCAGTTCCTCCCTCAGCGGCTCAAAGTGCCACGGGCCGAGGATGCCGTCCAGGACGACCGTGAACCCAGCGTTCGCCATCCGGACCCCGGCAGCCGCTGCTCCTCGGATTACAGCCCGATTCTGAGAATCCGCCGCTCGCTCCCACGGTGGGATGTGACCGTTGACGATGGTGCCCCAGAACCAATCCGAGTGGATGCAGGCTGACAGCGGCGACTCGGACGCAATGATCGCTCCCACCGTCGTCTTTCCGGCCCCAGGCGGTCCGGTGAGGATGAGCAGCATCCCATCGTCCATGCCGTGACGCTATCGACTTGCCGCTGGCTCGGGTGGATGCCCCCGGTTGGACGGGACACCCCGGCGGGTGAACCCAGGCGAGGGAAGCAGGTTCAGACTCGAACGACAGGCTCGTCGAACAAGCTGAACTCCTCCTCGTCAGGGGGCTGAAAGATCGTTGACCACTCCTCAAAGTGAGCACGGGTGATCGGTGCCGCTGTCCACTCGCCCAACGCAGTGCGACGGTCGGACCGCTCGATCAGCTCGTCGAGCGGCGCATCCAGGAAATGCAGTTCGACTCCCACCCCCAAGCTTCGAGCCCCGAGGCGCTTCTCGTCACGCTCCTCTCGTGCCCAGTGGCCCCACTCCAGAATCACACTCTGCCCTTGGGTGAGGAGGTCCAAGGTGAGAGCCCAGAGCTGGCGCTCGACGCGTACTCGGAAGGTGTCGTCCCACACGTCACCGCCGAGTTGCGTGACCCACTCGTCATCGTCCAGCCGGATAGCTGGGATCGCGACTGCGAGCTGACGAGCAAGTGTTGACTTCCCCGAGGCTGGCAGCCCGCAGATGAGCACGAGACGCGCCTGAGCCGGTTTGGCTTGATCGGCAGCGTGGTCTGAGGCCATGGAGAAAGGCTACGGGACCCGGACATGGGTATCCCCGACCGCCGG
>PLRX01000007.1 GCA_003164095.1 Acidimicrobiaceae bacterium
ACACCACTCGGCGGGACGTGATCTGTCAACGTCGGTGAGGTGAGAAACGCCCCAACTCCCTTGACACCAACAACTCACCGTCGCGAACTGCGCACCCCGCTGGTTTCCGAAGCGCCGGCACTGTCCACAGCTTGTGCGGCTGCGGATGCACTTCCGGTGCTCAGCCTTCCAAACTGGTGTCGCACCACCCCATACGCGAATGCCACTGCTCCTGCCTGGACGTTCGGGTCGCCGCCTCATGCCCGAGTCGGTGGCACGACGGGGGAGAGGGGACCGCGTATGGGGTGCGTTCGGCCAGGTCAGAGGGTCAGCCTCAAGAGCTGGGAACACCAACTGCTTGAGCTGAGGACGTGTGGCCACGAATCCGAGGCCGGTTGGCTTACGGGGTGCCCTCCGCTGCCACAAGCTGGGCGAACGAGAGAAGGGCCACATGGGATGGCGCGGCGGGCGGCAGCGCAAATGCCGGATCATTCACGGCGAAGAACGCCAGCGTCGAGTCACGATCGAGTCCGCCGTGCGTACCCTTCAGCGAGCCGTGGCGGACCCACGAGCCGACAACCGCCGATCGCAAGCCCCGAGCCCAGGAAGGCCCGAGGGAGAAGAGGACGTCGGCCCGACTCTGGACGCGGTCGCCGGTGAGTGCGGTGACCAGGCGGCGAAGAGGGTCCGGGAAGTACCCGAAGGCGGACTCCCGCAGCCAATCGTCCCCGGAGGCGTAGCCACCGTCGTCAACCAGGCCACTCGCGACGAGCCGGCTGTGCGGTTCTGAGAGCTGCAGGACATCGCCGCCTCGGTCCTCGTAGGCGTAGAGCTCCGCGCCAGCCGGGCCGCGCCAGGCGATACGCGCACTGCCAAGCGATGAGACGACGTCGATGACGCCCGGCTCGGGCGAATAGGCAGCCAGTTCCACGGCGTCATGGCGGGCGACGGCGAGCGCCGCCTCTCCGGCGCGGTCGGCGTCGTGCAGGAATAGTGCGCCGAAGTTGACGAGGCCGAAGGTCGGTGCCACGACGTCATCGGGCCCTTCGAGCCGCTGCACCACCCGAAAGCCTTCCTTACGCAGGAGGTCATCGAAGCCGTTGGCGTGGCGGACCTGGCAGTTGCCGCACCCATGATCGGAAAACAGCGCGATGCGTAGCGGTCGTCCGCATTCCCTCAGATGGCGTCGGGTCGTGGTCATGAGCCGCTCGTCGAGTTCCTTGAGGAAATCGACGCCGGCATCGTCTCCGAACAGGTGCATGATTCCGTCTGTGCCGCCCACATAGGCGACAACGATGTCCCGCTCGGAGGCGAAGAGTTCCCGCTCCATCTCGTCGAGCTCCCTGCGGGCTGCCCAGGCCGGTGACACGTAGTTGGAAAGCTCCGACGTCAGGCTTCGATGGGGTGAATCAAGGAACTCGCTCCACGGCGGTCCCTCCTTCCCGTAGGAAGCGGGGTTGCCACCCGCGATCCTGTTCGCCGGGACATCGAAGTAGCGGAGCTCGTAGTGATCGGACGGGGCTGCACCCAGCGGCTGGAAGAGCGAGGCGAACCCAACGTGCGTCACCGAAGGAAACGGGGCGACGAGAGCCGACGTCGGTGGCCAGTCGACGAACGCGCCCTGGCTGCGGGCCTCCTCGAACACACGGTAGGGCACCGCATCGAGTGCCAGCAGAAGCGTTCGTGGTCCCCTGCCCCCGCCGCCAGTCTCCACGGTCCGAACCTACCCCGGTCTCGGCAACGAGCGACGAGTGAGCAATCCCGTGCGAGGGTTCCTGCCGGGGGCGAGCCAGGGCAGCACCCCTTGTGGTGGGACCTAGAGTGGACGGAAGCGCATGGATACACTGCCCGATCAACTTCTCGAGGCCCGCCCCGACGCAGGCCGGGCGTGGCATCACGTTGCGGCACGGCCCGCCGGTGCGCTGATGGCACTGCCGGGGCTCAAGTGGCTGCAACCCGTATCCCGATGCATCGGTGCCGTGACCCGAGAAGCTGGCCGGGTGACGGTGGTCAGCGGACCCCACGGGGTGACGCCACGCGCCGGTCCCCTTACGGTGGTCAGTGCCAACCTGTGGCATGACTGGCCGCGCCAGCAGCGGTGGCCTGAGCGACTGGAAGCGTTCGCTGAGCTGGTTGCATCGGAAGATGCGGACGTCATCCTGCTCCAGGAAGTTGCGCGCACATCGACGCTGAAAGCCGACGTCTGGCTGGCCGAGCGGCTCGGAATGTCATTGGTCTACGCGCGGGCGAATGGCGACCTGGATGCAGTCGGTTTTGAGGAGGGCGTCGCCATCCTCAGCCGATATTCGATTGGTGACCTGCAGCTGCGCCAGCTCAGTCAGGGCCGGAATCCGTTCGTCCGCCGAGTGGCCCTCGGGGGCCACGTGGACACTCCCTACGGCAACCTTCTGGTGGTGTCCGTTCATCTGGGGCTGGTACGGCGTCACAATGCCGGACAGATCCGCAGGCTACGCACGTGGGTACGCGACGTCTCTCAAGGTGAGATGGCCGTGATCGGCGGAGACTTCAACGCTTCCGAGGACCGCCGCGAAATCGAGCACACGAGCCGAACGTGGACCGATACGTTCCGCGCCACGCGTCCCCATGATGAGGCCGCTACTCATACGAAATCCCGGCCGGGGCGGCGCATCCTGCACCGACGTCTCGACTACATCTTCGTCCAACAGTCGCCGACAGTTCGCTGGAACGTCCTCGAGTCCTTGCACCTGGATGCACCATCAGGTCCGCACTCCGACCACAGAGCCGTGCTGACCCGGTTGCTGCCCGTGGTCATCACCTGATCGAAGGCCAACAGCTCTTCGATCAGAAGGGCCGATACCAGGCCGGCACGAAGTTCACGATCAGCTGAAGACGCTCAGAACCGGGATGGATGAGCGCATGTGCTCAGCGAGCTGAGCTGAGCGCAACAACTGGGCTAACTGGGCGTGCACCTTCTGGTCAGGTCTCGCATGGGCGCTCATACCGCCTCGGGGCTGGCGGAGGCGCTGAACTGGCGCAGCCCGGCCCTGGTCAGCGTCATCCTGACAAGGTGGGTTCCCTCGGCTCCGAAGAGGCGTTCTCCCGCTCGAGCTTCTCGAGCTCCTCCTTCATGATGCGCTCGTGGTCCTCGAAATCGCGCTTGGCGGTTCTCGGGCTCCAGGGTCCTCGCATGGTGAATACGAGCAATCCGAATACGGCTTGCCCTCCGAGGCAGATCCACCACCAGCGCTTCCACTCGTTGGGGGAAGCCTTCTGCGTGGGAACGAGTTTCTTCTCCGCGAGAAGCAAGTTGCCGAGATCCTTCGAATGGGTGCTCACCTTGGCTGCGATCTCGCTGTCGCTCACCGGCTGACCCTTCTCAATGGCGATCGCCAACGGGTTGTAGGCCAGGAGCCCGACGACCTGCGGATTGCCGAGCCCGCCCACCGATCCAACCGCCATCGTGAGGTTGTGAGATTGATCGCAGGAGACAATTACCTTGGCCAGCGTCTGAGGCCCCGGCTCATCGGTAGCCATCAACTTGGCGATGACATCGGCCGGTGCGGCCTTCGCTGAACATGCCGTCGTCGAGGGAGCGTAGGGCACTGCCGCCTGGATGTCCTGCAACGTGGCGGCCGCTCCCTGATTGTCCACCAGGGTCGTCGAGGTGGTGATCACCCACGGGAGGACCAGGAAGGACAGTGCCACGACAATCCGCAGAACCCACCCCCAGATCGCCAACCCTGAAGCCGTAAGGGCCGGATTGTGCCACTCGACTTGCTCGGTGTAGGCGGCCATCCATGGCGAGTAGGCACACGCGATGGCTACGGCGAGCAGCACGATGACCAGGACGTTCGAGTAGTACCCCGTATCCGGATGATCCGTCTGCAGGATGAGGAAGGCGGTCATGACGATGCACGCCACGGCCCCGACCAACATGAATGGCTTTCGGACGCGGAGCAGGTCGGACAGCACTCCGAACAGGACGAGCGTTCCCGAGAGAACGGCGGCGTACCACACGTTGATCCCGTTGGCATCCGTGGTCGAGCGCCCGAATACGACCACCCAGTAGAGCGTGAGGATGCTGACAGACGCGAAGTAGAAGAGCAGAAGCAACGAGACCGCCAAGGACGACGAGATCAGGTCGAGTCGAAGCATGGACCGGTACGGATGCGTCGTGGCGGTGATCAGCTCATCGTGCGAGATGCCCCTGGCCTTGGCTTCGATCAGGGCTCGGTCGGCTTCCGAAACCATGAGCTGGTCGCGAAGCTGTGGAGACAGCTCCCGAAGGAAGAAGAATGAGATCACCACCACGCCGATGCACACCATCCCCGAGATCATGAACTGGTCCTGCCACGGGTGAAGGTGGGTGAGGGTGTGGGTGGCGACGAGGCTCGCAGCCAGGCTGCCCATCGTCGGGCCGAGGGCCCAGAAGCCCATGGCGGCACCTCTGCCCATCTGCGGTGAGAAGTCGCGCATCAGCGCCGGGGTGGATACGAGGATCACCCCTTCCACGAATCCGATGACGCAGTAGGCCAGGGCGAATCCGAACTTGGAGTGGATGCCGATGATGAGGAGCTGCACCAGAGCGACGACCAAGGTGCCATAGATCGTCATGTTGGCTCGCCCCAACCTGTCCGACAGACCTCCGATCAATGCAGAAAATGCACCGATCGCATTCGACGCCACAAGCAGGTAAAGGAAGTACTGGAACGACATATGGTAGTAGGGGAGCATCAGGGGCGTGAGGGCTCCCTCCTCGTAGTAGAGGTAGTAGAGCATGATCGTGGTGAGTGTCACGATCCCCAAATAGCCGAGGCGTGGAATGGTCTTTGGATAGGTGCGAAGCTGCCTGTTCCCTAGGGCATTCCACAGCCCCCCGTGACGCATATTCGCCACCTCTGCCGTGGCTACCACCATCGACGTCCTCCCCACCCCGTGCCGCTCGCAGAAAGCTCCTCGGAGCCTCGGTCCTCGGCTCCTGTGCTCCTCAAGTCGTAACCGATGCGAACTTGGCACCTGCACGGAGGGTAAGGCGGCGAGGCCCCGCGATATAGGGCCGAAGGGCACATCCCGCAAGCGGATCGACCAGCCATCGTCGGCGTCCGGAAGTCTCCTGGCCGCCCGAAAGGCAGATCAGCCCTCGCCGCCTCGACGCCGGCCCCTCGCGGGAGTGGTGACCGGCGCTCGCCTGCAACGACAGTCGGGGCCCAGCGGTGCGGTCTCGTAGTCCCGCGGCCGGCTCCGTCGTGCGATGCCATGTCGGCGACCCGCATCCCATTTGCCAATTATGGGCCCTGATGCCTGTACCTCCGGGAACAGCAGTGGATTCACGATTGACGCGTTCGGTCGAGAGTATTATCTTGCCAAGTATGGGGCTCTTGAAAGAGTGCCGAATCGGAGAGGTGGGACACCTATGGCAACCGAACAACGAACGGGTTCTGAGATTGCTGAAAATGGCCAGAGAATCGTTGTCGGGGTTGACGGCTCGGAACGTTCGCTGAAGGCTTTGGAATATGCGGCGGCTGAGGCCGATCTGAGGGGTGCTGTTCTGGATATTCATACCGCCTATGAGCCGGGCTATGAATTCATCACTTCGGAAGAGGTCCAGAGAGCCATGGATCGAGAGATCGCTGCGGCGGTGGCACGCGTTGCCGAGGTGGCCCCTGGAGTGGCCACAACGAGCGAAACTCACGAAGAGTCGCCGGCAAATGCGCTCATCGAAGCAAGCGATGGAGCTGCGCTTCTCGTCGTTGGCTCGAGGGGCCTCGGGGGGTTCAAGGGCCTCCTGCTCGGCTCCGTCAGTCAGAAGTGCTCCCTCCATTCGCGTTGTCCGGTGACAATCGTCCGGTAAAGGTCCGGGCTGGCGCCCATTCCTGCAGTGCAGCTCGTCGCGGGACTGTCCATTCCACGTGGGGACGTCGTTCAGCGATTGCCCACCCGGCAGCGCCTGCTCGTCTTCAGAGCCCCACAGTCTCGATGAGCCCAACGGCCCATCAGAGGGCTACGCTCGTCTCGTCGGGATCCGCGAGCCGTCCAGCGGTCTTCAGCCCAGCTCGCGGTCGGATCGACAGTGGGTGCCGAGAGCAACGGTCGGATGCCTCGGATACCCGGGGCGATTCAGGGACACCTACGACGCCGACCAATCGATGGGCCACCTACAGCCCAGCCGGTGGGCGTCAAAGATGAGGAATTCGAGAATGGGATGGCAATCCAGACCACTGGGCCAGGTTCCGCATTCAGATTGCGGCGGTGAGGACGGAGCTGGAGTTCGCAGTTGATTGAGCTGAGAACGCCTCATCGGGTGCCCGAGCTGCGAAGGATGAGGCCAGGCAGGCCTGACGACGAAATGTGCCCTTGGACCCTTTGCAGATCGAGCATGCGCTCCTAGGTTCGAACAGATGAGCACGGCGTGGGTTCCCGGAGCGGGTCGGGTGGGTGGGCATCGGCGTGGGTGCACCCATGGCGGGAGGACCCGTTGGTCGCACCTCGTGCAAACGTCCTGCGGGAGCGTCTGATGGCAGGCCTCGTGATCGGCCTCGTGGTGGTGGTGTTGATCGCGATCGTCGTCCTGGCGATGGCGCTGAAGATCGTGACGCAGTACCAACGCGGCGTCCTGTTTCGGCTGGGACGGGTGATCGGGACCAAGGAGCCCGGATTGCACGTGATCCTGCCGGTGATCGACCGCCTGAACAAGGTGTCGCTGCGTATCGTGACCCAGCCCATCCAGTCCCAGGGGATCATCACCCGGGACAACGTCAGTGTCGACATCGCCGCCGTCGCCTACTACCGGGTGATCGATGCGGTGAAGTCCATCGTCGCGATCGAGAACGTCAGTGCCGCCATCGACCAGATCGCCCAGACCACACTCCGCAAGGTGGTGGGCAAACACACCTTGGACGAGACCCTGGCCGAAACCGACCGCATCAACGTCGACATCCGCGAGATCCTCGAGCTGACCGCCACCGAATGGGGCGTTGAAGTCACGCTCGTCGAGTTGAAGGACATCCAACTGCCCGAGGACATGAAGCGGGCGATGGCGAAGGAGGCGGAGGCCGAGCGAGAGAAGCGGGCCAAGATCATCGCCGCTCAAGGGGAGGCAATGGCGGCGGCGTCACTCGGCGATGCCTCGGACATCATGATGAAGCATCCGCTGGCACTCCAGTTGCGCAATCTCCAGACCCTGATCGAGATCGCCGTGGACAAGAACTCGACCGTGGTGTTCCCGGCATCCCTGATGAGCACCATCTCTGAACTCGGATCGTTCCTGTCCCGTGAGGTGGCGGCGGCAGGCGGATCTGAGCCACCCACCGCTGAGCGACTGCCGGAGGCGGACACCTCGTCAACCTCAGACTGACGTGCCTGCAAGCGTTGGGGACGACCCGATGACCGATGGACGCGTAGCCCTCACGACGGGGGCGAACTCGGGCATCGGCCATCGGGTCGTCCGGACCGTTCTGGATCTGTAGTCCGGCTGCAATCCACCTCGCCGGCTCAGTCCGCTCCGGCAGCGCGATCAGTCGCAACCACCGTCGATCGAACGTGTTGAGTCCGACTCCGTCCTCAGCCTTCCAAGCTGACGACGTGGACGACTACTGCAGCCCAGGCTTCCAAGCTGAGGGAGGATCCGGCATCGTTTCTCGAGCCGGACAGGAAACCCGCGAAGTCGCATGTGCCGCTTCTGGCTTCATTGAAACGAGCCCTGTCATTCGGTATGAGCTGCTACTCGGCTACAACTTCTGAAGCCCAATACTCTCTTAGCTTGCGATTAAACCCACGG
>PLRX01000092.1 GCA_003164095.1 Acidimicrobiaceae bacterium
CATCGGCCTTGGAACAGTGGTCTTCGTCCTGGTAGTCGTTGGGATCGTCTATTTCGTCCGACGGGCGTAGGCAGCTCTTCGGGGGCCGTCAGCTCGGGTGCCAACCACGCACTCGGCGGATCCCCTGGATGTCGTGGTCACGAACCAGACAACGAGATGGAGGCACAACAAATGGGTCTAACGGGAATGGGTTTCAGCACCGTGGCTATCGCTGCAGGTGCGATCATGTACTGGGCAGTGACCTACCAGGGGAACGGCTTCCGATTCTCGACCGTAGGGGTCATCCTCATGGTCGTCGGCGCCATCGGTCTGGTCATCTCGACCATCGTGTTCGCCATGTCACGTCGTCCGGCGGGCGGACGTCGGCATGCGTACGACAAGCAGACCATCGATGCGGAAGGTCGCTCGACTGAGGTTCACGAAGCGGTCAAGTAGTCACGGGACTCCGACACTACGGCGACGCCCAGCTGCTCCGCAGTGTCCCTACCGGCAGTCAGCACGTGGACGCTTTCTCTGCCGCCCGATCAAGTAGTCGCTGGTGGGTCGCTGTCTCACGTGCGGCGTCACCAGTAGACCGGGACTCGAAGAGCCCTCTCCTCTGGGAGGGGGTTCTTCGCTCGCCCAAGGTTCCCGCCCGTTGCGTGCTCCACTTGAGGACGATCGATGACCGCCGCAGGTCACGTTCGGGAACGCCCGGGTGGCCGGAGTTCGACCCGCTACCGGCGGTCTTGGAAACAAGACGTGAGAATCCACCTGTGACCGGGATCGACGTCCTGTTCACGGCGCCGCCCGTCGCCGACCTGACCCCGGCGGTGGATTGGTACAGCCGGCTGGGTGGCCGCTCGCCGGACGTGGTCGTGCACGATGATGAAGTGATGTGGCGGGTAGTGGGCCCGGCATGGCTCTACGTGCTCGTCGACATCGACCGTGCCGGCCACGGACTTGTCACCCTTGGAGTTGCCGACCTCGCCACGACCATCGCAGAGCTTGCGACGCGGAGGCTTGCGGAGGCTCCCGTGGCGGCGGTCGGGACAGCGGGCCGCAGGTCGATCTCTGCCGATCCCGTCGGGAACGCCGTCACCCTGGTGGAGGCCACCGCTTGACTGCTCGGGACGTGGTTCGCGGCGTCAGATACCTGCAGCGGCCACGATCGAGCCGTTCAGGTGGCTCCCTGACATGTCACCCTCGTTCATGGCAGTCCCGAAAGACGAGACCGCACCGTCGGCCGTAACGATCCAATAGCCGCCGTAGTCCGCGGGGGCGAAGACAGCGGTGGCAGGGTCGGCAGCGTTGGCCCCGGAGGCCCCACCGAGGTAGGGGGCGTCGCCGTAGGCGTAGAGCGACCCGTCGGCCGTGAGGATCCAGTAGCCATCACCATCGAGGGTGTGCACTGCGGACGTGATGGGTGACGGCGTGGCGCCCGGCGCGCCCTTGAACGGCGCATCGCCGAAGGCGTAGACCGCACCGACCGAGGTCACCAGCCAGTAGCCCTTGCCGTCGGTGTCAGGGAGCACCGACACGGCACTGCCCGGACATGTGCCGATGCCGGGACAGGACCCTGCGAACGTGGCGTCGCCGAAGGCGAACACCCCGCCATCGGCGGCCACCATGAAGTAGCCGCCGCCGTCATCGGACGGCACGATGGCCACGATCGGTGCGTTCAGCCGACGTTGCGAGGCGGTGCTGCCCGCTGGGGCGATCCCGATTCCCGGGATCGAGCCGTAGTAGCCGGCGTCGCCGAAGGCGAACACGCCGCCGTCGGAGGCGACCTCCCAGTAGCCCTCGTGGTCGGCCGTGGGGACCATGCCGACGACGGGGCGCTGTAGCACCAGGTCACCGGTGGAGCCGTGGAAAGTGGCTGCCCCGAAACTGAAGATGCCACCGTCGGAACCCACCAGCCAGTAGCCGGGGTGGGGGTCGTTGGACGCCGTCGGGACCACGGGGGGACTGGGTGTGCTGGGTGGGCTCGTGCCTGCGGCCGTGGTCTCTGTCGCGGTGAACGTGTACGTGTCGCCGGCGGTCAGGTTGCGCACGGTGCAGGCGTCAGGCCCGGGGTAGGCGGGCGTTGAGGCGGTGACACCGGTGACGACGCCGACGATGCAGGTCTGATGGCCGTGGGCGGGCGTGGTCAGGTCTGCGGCCGTGACCGTGAACCCCGCGATGGGGAGGCCTCCGCTGGACCCCGGTGTCCAGGTGACGGCGACCGACGCTGGGCCGGAGGCGACGGTGACCGCCGGCCGGACGACCGCCGACGGTGCGGTGGCGGCACCGGCCAACTCGGGGGCCGCCACCAGGCCCACCATGACCATGGGGACCATCGACACCGCAACGGCGGCACGCTCCGCGATCTTGCTCCGCACGGCCTCTCCTCGCCCCGGTGACGGCCACCATCGGTCGGTCAGATCCTACGGGGACTCCGGCGCTGCAGGACACCACCCGCCTCGGCAACCCTTGTAGTCGTACCGAGCGGGACTTGCGGCCCTGGTCGATCACCGGATGGGGACGGATGATGAGAGGCGTGAGCGCAACCAGAAGAATCGTCCTCGGCTCGGCACGGGCAGCAGCGGTATCGGTCCTGGCGGTTGTGCTGAGCGGGGGAGTGCTCGTGTCGGGCGCCGGAGCAGCGCCGGTCACGAGCCGTGCAGCGGTCACCGCTGCGAGCAGTGTGCCGCACGCCCTGGCGCCCGGCTCGAGCGGGTACCTCACCAGTCGGCTGGACGGGCTGTCCTGTCTGAGCGCGACGAACTGCGTGGCCGTCGGCGGCGGCGGCAGTCCGCCGACGTCCACCCAGACCCTGGCGGAGGCGTGGAACGGCACGGCGTGGGGGGTCGTCCCCTCGCCCAGTCCGAGCACCTACCTGAACGACCTCCTCAGCGTGTCGTGCACCGGGCCGACCCGCTGCGTGGCGGCCGGCTCGGCGACGGTCGGGATCGACCCGCAGACCCTGATCGAGTCATGGGACGGGTCGGCGTGGACCGTGGTCCCGACGCCGGACGTCTCCGGCAAGGTGAACATCCTGAACGGCGTGTCCTGCACCAGCCCGACGTCGTGTGTGGCGGTCGGGGCCGCCTGGGTCGAGGACATCTTCGACTTCCAGACCCTCGTCGAGCAGTGGAACGGCGCCACGTGGTCGATCGTGCCCACCACCGGGGCCGCCGGCGTCGGCTACCTGTCCGATGTGACCTGTGTCAGCAGCTCCGACTGCGTCGCCGTGGGCTGGGACAACTCCGGGCGCACACTCGTGCTGTCGTGGGACGGCCACTCGTGGTCCGTGACGCCATCGCCCAGTGTGGCCGGTTCGAACAACGTCCTCAGCGGTGTGACGTGCCTGAGCGCCACCGCCTGCGTGGCGGTCGGCGACTCGGTCGTGTACGCGACCGGCATCGGGTCGACGTTGGTGGAGGCCTGGAATGGCTCCACCTGGTCGATCGAGCCCACCGCGGGGGCGACCGGCCCGAGTGACGGTCTCAATCACGTCTCCTGCAGTTCGACGACCGCGTGCATGGCCACGGGATTCCACTTCGCGCCAGGGGTCTCCGAACCACAGGAGACCCTGGTCGAGTCCTGGAACGGCAGCGCGTGGTCGGTCGTGCCGAGCCCCAGTCCGAGCGCTACCCGCAACAACCTGCAGAACGTCTCCTGCTCGTCCCCGACGGCCTGCCTGGCGGTCGGCTGGTACGACATCCCTGTGGGGGATCCGGACACGCCGCGGACGCTGGTCGAGTCGTGGAACGGCAGCACGTGGACCATCGTGCCGAGCCCGAATCTCGACGCCCTCGTCGAACCGGTGGTCAGCATGGCGTCGACCCCGACAGGTGACGGGTACTGGCTGGCCGACTCGGCCGGGGACGTCGCCCCCCATGGCGGTGCCCGCTCCTACGGCTCGATGTCCGGGAAGCGGCTGAACGCGCCGGTGGAGCACCTCGTGGCCACGCCCGACGGCGGGGGCTACTGGCTGGTGGCGGCCGACGGCGGCATCTTCAGCTTCGGTGACGCCCGCTTCTACGGCTCGATGGGTGGCAAGCCGCTGAACGCCCCGGTGGTGAGCATGACGCCCACGCCGAGCGGCAAGGGCTACTGGCTGGTGGCCGCCGACGGCGGTGTCTTCGCCTTCGGGGATGCGGTCTTCGCCGGCTCCATGGGCGGCAGGGCCTTGAACAAGCCGGTCGTCGGGATCGCGGCCGATCGCAGCACCGGTGGCTACTGGCTGGTGGCCGCCGACGGTGGGATCTTCGCCTTCGCTGCCCCGTTCCTCGGGTCCACCGGTGACCTGGTCCTCAACCGGCCCGTGACGGCGATGGCGCCGACGGCCGACGGCGCCGGCTACTGGCTGGCGGCCACCGACGGGGGTGTCTTCGCTTTCGGCGACGCGACGTTCCACGGCTCGATGGGCGGGACGACGCTCGCTGCACCGGTGGTGGGCATGGCGGCGGACGCGACGACCGGCGGCTACTGGCTCGTGGCCGCCGACGGCGGGGTGTTCAGTTTCGCCGCCCCGTTCTTCGGGGCCGGTTGAGCGGTCGGCGCGCCGGCGGCTCTCCTCGGTCTGCTGTTCGTGACCGTCTCGATCAACCTCGCGCAGATCCTCAAGTACCGGCACCTCCCGCCGAGGGCAGCGGCGACGCTCGGGTCCCTGCTGACGATCCTGGCGATCTGCTGCCTCGGACTCGCGCCCGACGAGGGCCGACGCACCTTCGCCTGGGAGGTGTTGGCGCCCGTCGCCGGCGGCGCGGGCCGCCTGGGCACTCGTCGGGAAGCGGGAGCCGGATGGTCCGCTCACGTGGACCTTCTATGCCACGGTGCTGCTCTTCGTCCCGCTGCTCGTCCTCCTGGGCGGAGGAGTCAGTCTGCTCGCGGCCGGGGGAGGCGGGCTCTACTGGATCCTGACCGGAACGGTGCTGGTGTCCGTGGCCGCCTCGATCAATGCGTGGGTCCTGCTCGTCGAGATCCTGCGGTAGCGCCGAGGACGGGTCCCCGGGTCAGTCGTCGGGGATGAGCGTCGTGATGCAGAACGGATGACCGGCCGGGTCGATCAGGACCCGCCAGTGGTCCGGGTTCGGCTGCTCGTCAGCCTTGGTCGCACCCAGCCCGAGCGCCGCCGACTCGGCGGACTCCAGGTCCTGGACCGCCAGCTCGAGGTGGATCTGCTTCGGGGCGGACCCGGTCGGCCAGTCGGGACGGACGTGGTCGGCGACCCGTTGCGTGGTGAGCAGGATCCCGGCGCCCTTCAGGGCCGCGAAGTCCTCGGACTCGAAGTACAGCTCGAGATCGAGGAGCTGGCGGTAGAAGTCGGCGAGTCCCGCCGGATCGGAGCTGTCGAGGGACACTGCGGCAAGGCGCACACCTGCTGTCATGTGGACAGTCAACTAGGGGTGAGGGCCGGAGGCAAGGTCCCGTCGGGACGTACGGTCGCCGTCGGAACCGGGGTCAGCTCAGACGGTGCCGCCGCGGCGGCTCTCGACGATGCCGCCGATGACGGCGGAGAGGCCGAGGGCGGCGGCGATGGGGGCGAGCCACAGCCCGAAGATGAAGGTCAGGGTGGCGAAGAGCGCCCCCATGCCCAGCAGGAAGGGCCAGATGCTCGATCCGGGGAACGAGTCGATGACACCGGCGCCGCTGCTCGGCGTGGCGTCCGGCCGGTCACCTTCGAGCGGCCGCATCCGCCGGGACCACCAGAGGTAGTAGCCGCCCGGCAGCATGCCGAGGAAGGCCGACCCGATGAGCATCAGGAAGCCGGCGTCCTCGTAGGCGGTGAACCAGTAGATGAGGCCGATGATCCCGAAGAAGATGCCGATCAGTGCGAGGAACGTTCCGCTCACCCTCATGAGCTGGCCCCCACCGTCTCCGTCTCCTTCTCGTGCTCCCGGTGCCGCTTGTCGCCGTGTGACTCGTCCTTGCGGTGCTCAGGATGGTTGTAGTCCCACGTGGGCCGCTCCGAGCGGATGGGCGGCAGGTGCGTGAAGTTGTGGTGCGGCGGGGGCGAGGAGGTGAACCACTCGAGCGCACCGCCGTCCCACGGGTTGTCGCCTGCGGCCACCGGCTTGCGCCACGAGGACACGAGGTTGACGAAGAAGAAGAGGAACGAGAACCCGATGATGAAGGCGCCGACCGTCGACAGCTGGTTGAGTCCCGTCCAGCCGTTGGTCGTCAGGTAGTCCGCGATGCGTCTGGGCATGCCCTTCAGACCGAGCAGGTATTGCGGCATGAAGGTGATCCAGAAGCCGAGGAACAGGAACCAGAAGTGCAGCTTGCCGAGGCGCTCGCTCAGCATCCGGCCGAACATCTTGGGGTACCAGAAGTAGAACCCGGCGAACCCGGCGAAGACGGTGGTGCCGATCAGCACCTGGTGGAAGTGGGCCACCACGAAGTAGGTGTCGTGGGTCATGAAGTCGACGGGCGGCGAGGCGAGCAGCACACCGGTGACGCCGCCCATGAGGAAGGCGAACAGGAAGCCCATCGAGAACAGCATCGGGGTCTGGAAGCTCACCTGACCCCCCCACATGGTCCCGATCCAGTTGAAGAATTTGATGCCGGTCGGCACGGCGATGAGGTACGACAGCAGGCTGAAGAACGGCAGCAGCACGACGCCGGTGGTGAACATGTGGTGGGCCCAGACGCCGGTCGACAATGCGGCGATCGACAGGGTGGCGAACACCATGCCCCGGTAGCCGAAGAGCGGCTTGCGGCTGAACACCGGGATGATGTCCGTCACGATGCCGAAGTAGGGCAAGGCGAGGATGTACACCTCCGGGTGTCCGAAGAACCAGAAGAGATGTTGCCAGAGCACCGGCACACCACCTCCTTGGACCGAGAAGATGTGCGTGCCGAAGTGACGGTCGCAGAACAGCATCACCACGGCACCGAACAGCACCGGGAAGGCGATGAGGATCAGGATGCCGGTCACCAGCATGTTCCACGAGAAGATCGGCACCCGGAACATCGTCATGCCGGGCGCTCGCAGGTAGAAGATCGTGGCCACCAGGTTCACCCCGGTGAAGATGGCCGAGAACCCGGTAAGGCCCAGCGACATGAGCCACATGTCGGTACCGGCGCCGGGCGAGTTGATCGAGTTGGACAGCGGCGCGTAGGCCACCCAGCCGAAGCTCGCCGCGCCGCCGGCAACCACGAAGCTCAGCGTCATCATCGACGCCCCGCCCAGGTAGAGCCAGTAGGAGAGGGCATTGAGGCGGGGGTACGCCATGTCGGGTGCACCGACCTGCAGCGGCACGATGTAGTTCGCCAGGCCCCCGAAGGCGAACGGACCGGCGAACAGGTACAGCATCAGGCTGCCGTGCATGGTGAACAGCTCGTTGTAGGTCTGGAAGTTCACCAGCGACGAGGTCGGGTTGGCCAGCTGGGCGCGGATGACGAGGGCCATCGCGCCCGACAGGAAGAACGTCACCAGCGCGGTGATCATGTACGACTTGCCGATGACCTTGTGGTCCGTCGACGTCAGCCAGTTGAGGATGCCGTGGGGCCCATGGTGCTCGTGGGCCTCCTCGTGGGCGAGCTCGCCGTGCCCGTGGCCGTCGGGACCGCCCGGCTCCTCGGGCTCGATCAGGTCGGGGGACTCGATGGTGGTCGTCACAGGGAACCCTTCTTCGAAGCGGGCGCAGCCAGGGCGTTGGAGTGGGTCACGTGGTCATAGGGCGGGGGCGTGTTGGTGGCCGGCTCCGGCGTCCGCTTCATGGTGTGGCCACTGGCCACCTCGCTCTGCAGCCACGACTGGTACTGGGCCGGACTGACGGCACGCACGCTGAACAGCATTTCGGAGTGGTAGAGACCGCAGATCTGGGTGCACTGGCCAGGGTAGAACCCGGCCCTGACGATGTTGAGGTCGAAGACGTTCACAACACCGGGCAGGGCGTAACGGCTGAAGTTGAAGTCCCGCACGTAGAAGCCGTGGATGACGTCGTTGGACACCAGGGTGACCTGGACCGTCTGGCCGTAGGGGAGGACCATCTGGGGGCCGTGGTTCTGCGGCCCGTTGGTCACGTCACCCGACACCGAGACGTTGTCGTTCGGGTAGTCGAAGCGCCAGCCCCACTGGAAGGCCGTCACCTTGACGTCGACCACCGGGCTGCCGGTCGAGGTGACTTTGGCGGCAAAGGGGACGGTGGCGTCGACCTTGTTTTCCGTGATCACGGTGAAGAAGAAGAGCGCGGCCACGATCAGCACCGGGATGCCCGTGTAGAGGATCTCGATCGGGATGCTCTCGTGGAACTGCTTCGGCATGGTTTCCGACCGCCGCTTGTAGCGCAGGATCGTGTAGAGGATCAGCAGGCCGGTGAGCCCGCCGACGATGATGCCGGTCGTCATCATCCCGGAGTAGAGCTTGAAGGTGTCCTGCCCCTGGGTGGTGGAGCCGCGGCTGGCGCCGTAGCTCGGGTAGAAGTTGCAGCCCCCCAGGACCAGGGGCGCGGCCACCGCAAGTCCTGCGGCCCAGCGCTTCCAGCGGCGCCCGGCGGCCGGGGTCTCCGGTGTGTCGGCAGCCGTGCGGTCGCGGTCGGACAGGGGCGTCGGAGATCCGTTTGTGAAGGCGTTCACGGGCGAAAGACTAGTGGGGTCCGCACGGAATTGAGAAGTTGAGCGCCCAGGCAGGACGGATCCGCGAAACCCCAGGTCACAAGCGTGGAAAATCGGGATTTGCGGCCGCGGCGCTTCAAGTGTCTATTCCGGGGTCTCAGGACTCCCGTGCCGCCCAGGTGAAGACGCCCTTGGCCATGGTCGACGTGGCGACCTCGGCCCGTCGGGTGAAGACGGTGCGCCGGGCGTCGGCGACGCCGACGTCGTCCGGCGCTGCCAGCCAGGCCAGTTCGACCAGGTGACCGGCGAGTCGGAGCGCGGCCTCGGGATCGGGGCCCGCGTCGGCGGAGTCCACCAGGGCCAGAGCCCGGTCGGCCAACGCGCCGGCACCGCCCGACAGGTCGGCCAACTCCGTGGCCAGGGCCACCTCGGACGCCGGCTTGAGCGTCGCCGGGTTGCCGTCCCACCAGCCCCCGTAGAGGCGCCAGACGCCGCGGACGACGAACTCCGGCTCGTCGTAGACGGGTTGCAGGTAGGGCCGGGCCAGTAGGTGTGCCGGCGGGGTGACCGAGTGGATCGCCTCGTCGAGCCGTGCCCCGGCGTTCATGAACTCGAGGGTCTGCGCCACCAGCGACTCCAGCAGTTCGGCCGTCTCGGACAGCGCCCGCCGGATCCGGTCCTCCCCCACGATCGGGTAGCCGTGGCCGGGCAGCAGCACCTCCGGCCCTGCGTCCGCCGTGTCGTAGAGCGCCAGCATCCGTCGGAGTGCCTCGGCCCATTCCAGGGGGTAGCGCTGCACTTTCTGGGGGTTGCCGGCATTGGGGGACGCCCAGATGAACAGGTCGCCGGCACACAGCACGCGCTGTGTGGGGAACCAGGTCCAGGCGTGGTCGTCCGTCTCCCCCCGGGCGTGGTGGAGCTCGGCGTGCACACCGCCGACCTCGAGGTCGAGCCGGTTGCGGAAGGTGAGGTCGGGGTAGCGGTACCGGGTCGGCCACTCGAGGTCGTCGAGGCCGAACTGTCTGCGGTTGACGACCATGTTGTAGCCCGCGGTGCGGACGTAGCGGTCGAACCGGGCGGTCACGGCCTCGTGGGCCACTACTCGGGGCGCCGGCCGGCCGGCCGCCTCGGCGTCGGCCTCCCAGCGGTGGACCCCGAACACGTGGTCGATGTGGCCGTGGGAGTACACGGCCGTGTGGAGTGGTGCGTCGGACCAGGTGCGCAGGGTGCGGTGGACCTCCCCCGACAGGAACGGGCTCCCCACGTCGACCAGGACGAGGCCCTCGTCGGTGCGCACGGCGGACACGTTGGCGAACGAGGGCACGAAGGCCACGCCGTCGGCCACCTCGGCCAGCCCCCCACCCGGAGCCATGGGGTTGATGCCCGAGCCGTCGGTGGCGGGCGCACCGGACCACAGGCGGTCGGCGATGGCCAGGACGTCGTCCGTCGCGGTCACGGGCTCAGTCGTCCTCTCGCGGGCCGGTCAGGTCCGGTCGCCGGCGTCGGGTGGCGCCTTGGGCCCGGCCAGCTTCCCGGCCAGGCGCCCGGCGCCACGCAGCGTCCGCTTCACCCCGTCCTCCACCTGCGGCCTGTGCTCGTCGACGGCCCGCTTGCCCGCAGCAGCCGCCGCACCGGTGGTGCGCCCGGCCTTGCGGAGGGCCGAGTCGCCTTCCTGGTCCGGCGAGTCAACGACCGACTGGGCTGGTGGTGGGGTGGCGGTGGCGGTGGCGTCGATGACCTCGCCCCGTCCGGGCGAACCCTTCCGCCGTCGGCCCCGACCGCCCGTCACGGTGGTGCGGGAGGCGAGCACGAGGAGGGCCACGACTGCCGCGCCGATCACGAGGAGACCCTCGACGTCGGGACGCAGCGAGGCGACCGCACAGCAGGCGGCGAGGACGGAGGCCACCGACATGACCAGGACCCGGTGGAGGCGCCGGCCGCACACCCGGAAGATCCCGAGCGGGCCGTCGGCGGTGACGGCCAGGACGAAGAGCACGGTGCCGCCGGCGATGAGGAGTCCGCCGTGACCCACGTGGACGGACTGGGTGACGAGGAGGAAGGCGACGCCGAACTCCAGGACCTGGAGGGCCCAGAAGGGGAGCTGCCAGCGTTCATGGGTGTCGGGTGCGTGACCCGGGGGTGTGGCGTCGCCGCCGAGGTCCGACGGCACAGTCCGGTGGTGCTCAGGAAGTGGAGCCTGCGGAGCCGTCAGCGGCGGGGGGTGCCGGGGTGGGAGCCGGTGCGGGAGCCGGGGCCGGGGCGGCCACCTGCGGGGCTTCGCTCAGGGGGGCGGCCGGCGTCGCGGCGTTCTTGTCGGTGCCCGCCTCCCCGTTGGCACCCTCGTCGAGCCCCTTCTTGAATTCCTTCTGGGCCGAGCCCAGCGAGCGGGCCAGCTTCGGGATCTGGGTCGACCCGAACAGGACGACGGCGATGACGATCAGGACGATGATGCCCTGCTCGCCGAAGAGTTCTGCTGGAGGGGTGAACGGCATGACACTTGCTCCCTTGTCGACTGCACCCCAAGGTTAGACGTGCACGGGGTGCCCTGCCGCGCGGTTCGTCACCGGGCCGCCACCCGGATGTACGCATCAGCCCGCCAGGAAGACTCCCAGGCAGAGTGCGATCACCGATGCCAGTGCCCCCACGGCGCCCCAGACGGCCAGTCCGACCTTGGAGGTCGAGCGCTGGTGCAGGAAGACACCGACCCCGGCGATGACCACGAACGCGATCTTGATGCCGAGTACGGCGTTCCATGCCGACGTGGCACCCTTCGGGTGCACGGCGCTGATGTTCCAGAATCCGGTCACGATCAGGACGGCGTAGGCCGGCCACATGAGTCGGCCGAACGCCCTGGCCACCTTCTTCGGGGCGTCCTCGCCCAGGGTCCGGATGGTGGGCAGCAGGCCGGCCACCACGAACTGGCCGCCGACCCAGATGGTGGCCGCCAGGACGTGGAGGATGAGGCGGAAGCCGTCGAGGCCCGGGGCCAGGGTGGGGCCCGCATCGGCCACGAGGTGGAGTGGTGTCACGACGGCGCGGCTACTTGCCGGTCCAGTTGGGCTCGCGCTTCTCGGCAAAGGCGATGGCGCCCTCCATGGCGTCGGCGGACCGGCCGATCTCACCGAAGACGGCGTCGTTGACGGCCCAGGCCTCGTTCTCGGGAAGCTCGGCGGCCTGCTTCATGACCTGCTTGGAGAGGCGGACGGCGAGCGGGGCGTTCTTGGCGATCCGCTCGGCCAGGGCCATGGCCTCGCCCATCAGCTGGTCGCCGGGGACGACGCGGTTGACGAGGCCGATCTGCAGGGCCCGCGCGGCATCGATCGGCTCACCGGTGAGCGCCAGCTCGAGGGCGATCGCCTGGGGCAGGCGCTTGGGGAGCCGGATGAGGCCGCCGGCGCCGGCCACCAGGCCGCGGGCGACCTCGGGGATCCCGAACTTGGCGTGGTCGGCCGCGACCACCAGGTCGCAGCTCAGCATGATCTCGCAGCCGCCGGCGAGGGCCGACCCGTTGCAGGCGGCGATGAGCGCCTTCGGGAAGTCCCGCTTGGTGATGCCGCCGAACCCCTTCTCGGTGATGGGGAACTCACCCGTGGCGAACGCCTTCAGGTCCATGCCGGCCGAGAACGCCTTGTCGCCGGCCGCGGTGAGCACCACGACCCAGACGTCGTCGTCGGTCTCGATCTCGTCGAAGGCGTCCGAGAGGGCGGTGGCAGTGGCCAAGTTGATGGCGTTGCGGGCCTCGGGCCGGTTGATGGTCAGGATCTCGATGTGACCCTGGCGTTCGCGGAGCAGTTCGTCGGACATGGTGGTCTCCCTCGGGCGGTCAGCGCAGTCGGTTCAGCGCTCTGGCAGACGGTAGCGCGGCTCGCCGGCCTGGACGACCACGGAAGCGCCCACGAGACCGGGCATGTCGGTGGCGCCCATGGCCACCACGACGTCGTCGTCCGCCGGTGCCACCGCCATCTGGCGGCCGTCGGCCAGGCGGGCCACCACCGGGGCACCAGCGGCGGTGCCATTGTTGTCGCGCCAGACGGTGGCAGCCACGACGGTGGCCGCCTCGGGTGCGTCGAGCCCCTCGGCCACCTCGACGGCGGAGGCGTCGATGGCGGCCTGGGCGGCGGAGGTGTCGCCCCGGTGGAAGCCGGAGGGTGGCGGGGTCGTGCCGTAGAGGCCGAGGGCGTGCTTGGTGACGAACCAACCGAGCCCGGTTGCCAGCCCCAGTCGGGTGCCCCCGCCACCCTCGCGCAGGAGGTCGCACAGGGTGGCGATGCCGTGGGTCGTGTAGTTGTTGCCCGGGCCGCCGAAGTAGGGGAGGCCCCCGGTCACGGTCAGGCCCCGGGCGTCGTCGAGTGCGATGCCGAGGGCGTCGGCCCCCATCTGCACGGCGGACGGGAAGCACGAGTAGAGGTCCAGGCGCTCGAGATCGTCGACATCGACGGTGCGTCCGGCCGCAGCCGAGGCCGCGTCGAACAGGGCCGAGCCGGCCGCCCGGATGGCCGGCGACCGGCCGGGGTCGGGTCGGGAGGCGACGAAGCGGACGTCGACGGCCTCGGCGCCCGACCACACGAACACGGCCCGGTCCTCGACGCCGGCCCGGCGCGCCTCGGCCAGCGAGCAGACGACCAGTGCGGCTGCCTGGTCCGAGCCGAGGAATGCCGTCATGCGCTTCGTATAGGGCTCGCACACGATCCGGTTGTCCGGTGTGGGGGTGGCGATCTCCTCGGCGGTGCGGACCTCGGGGAACCATGCGTAGGGATTGGCCGCGGCGACCTCGGTGAACGGCGCCATCAGCCGGCCGATGGCGGCCCGGTGCGTGTCGGCGTCACGCCCGGCCCGGGACGCGAGGACGTTCTCGAACAGCGGGTAGACGTGCACCGGAGCGAGCAGTGACACGGCCAGCTCGGCGGGGCCGAACCCGGGCAGGTCGTCACCCACCGTGGCGTCGGGGGCGAGGTCGGCCACCCCCCCGTCGCGGGGGAGGCCCGAGGCGCGCCTGGCCCGGGACGAACGAATGGCCTCCGCCCCGGCAACCAGGGTGACCGACAGCGAACCGGCGGCGATCTCGGAGGCAGCCCGACTGACCAGCCACTGGGGGGTGTTGCCGCCCACCGTCGTGACCTCACGGGCCACGTCGGAGGCGAGCCCGAGTCGTCCGGCGAGCTCGGTCGCCGGGGCGGGTCCCACCTTGGTCATGATGTCCACCACGGTCAGGCGGTCGATCCGGTCGCGCAGCAGGGGCGCGGCGGCCAGGGCCGACTCGCAGGCCCGGACCATCAGGTCGACCGGGGTGACAAGGTCCTGGCGCTCGAGCGCCTGGCCGGAGGTGACGACGACGGGGATGCGCTCGGGATCGGGTGCAGCTGGCGGCATGGTGGCGTGTCCTGGGGCTCGGGGTCACCGGGTCGGGGACCTCCCGGGGCGGCAAGCTACCATCGCCTCCCTGTGGTGGCCCCGGTGGTCGGGGCGCCCCCAGGGAACGAGAGCGTGCCGTGGCGTCGACGGGAAGGCCGGAGGAGACGGGCGAGCGGGGTCGGCCGACGGAGCGCGGCCCGCTGCCCGACGGCTTCCTGTTCGGCGTGGCCACGGCGGGATTCCAGGTCGAGGGCGGGTTCAACGGACCCGGTCAGCCGGCCAACAACTGGCTGGCCTGGGAGCAGGTCGGCCGGGTGGCCCCGTCGGGTGACGCCGTCGACTTCTGGCGCCGCCCCGAGGAGGCCCTCGACCGTGCGGCCGCCCTCGGCTGCGACAGCTTCCGCTTCAGCGTCGAGTGGGCACGCGTGCAGCCCGAACCGACCGGGATCGACCAGGCGGCGCTCGACCACTACGTCGCCATCGCGGAGGCCTGCGTCGACCGGGACCTGACCCCGCTCGTGACGCTCCACCACTTCACCCACCCCCAGTGGCTGGGCGAGGACCTGTGGCTCCGGCCCGACGCTGTGGCGCGCTTCGAGGCGTGGGCACGAGTGGTGGTGCCGGCCCTGGCCCCGACCGTGCGCCACTGGGTCACTCTCAACGAGATCAACGTCATGGGCCTCATGACGTACCTCTTGGGGGCGTTCCCCCCAGGCCGGCTCGCCGGGATCGACGACACCGCGGTGGCGCTCGACAACCTGCTGGCCGCCCATGTCCGTGCCTACGACGTCATCCACGCCGAGCGACCCGACGCCGTGGTCACGACCAACAACTCCTGCATGACCGTCTACGAGTACGACCGGATGCTCCTCGACGTGCTGCTGTCGCGCAGCATGGGCGTCGAGCGCCGGGACCTCGACGGGTGGATCGCCGAGCGGCGGCGCGGCCACTACGACATGCTGCCGACCCCGGGGATGGGCGAGGCGCTGTTGCGCCGTGTGGGACGTGCCGTCGCCCCCTACGGCTCGTCGGGCCGGTGGGGGAGCGTCCCACGGCGGGCGCTCGATGCCGTCGAGGCGAGCCCGCACGAGCGGACCCTCGACGTGCTGGGCGTCGACTACTACGACCCGCAGGCCTCGCGGCACTTCCGACTGCCCGGCCACGGCACCGCCGGCGGGCGAAATCCGCTGCCCGTCCGGGAGCTGTGGGACGACCCGCCGGACCCTGCGGGCCTGACCCGCTGGCTCGGGATCCAGGCGACACTGACGCCCGGCCTGCCGCTGTGGGTGGTGGAGAACGGGCTGTGCAACCGGCTCCGCAACGGCCGTTCGTTCGGCCGTCTCGATGGATGGGACCGACCCCGGTACCTGCGGGCCAACGTGGCGGCCGTGGTCGACGCCGTCGACGCCGGCGTGCCCGTCGAGGGGTACTGGCACTGGTCGCTGGTCGACAACTACGAGTGGGGCTCCTACGAGCCCCGCTTCGGGATCCACGGGGTGGACCGCGACCGGGGCGGCCCCGGTGGGACCTGGTTGGAGACCGATGCCATGGGCCGGGACGCCGCCGGCACCTACCGCTCGGTCATCGCCGGCCTGCGGGCGGGCGACCGGTCGGTACTGCAGCAGGACTGACGCTTCGCGAGGATCCGACCGGGTTGCGGGTCAGCGCTCAGCGACCGGCGACCGGCGACCGGCGACCGGCGACCGGCGACCGGCGACCGGGCAGCGTTCAACGACCGGCGAGGCGTCCGATTCGGGCCAGGACCTCCTCCGCCTCGGCCACGGTGCGGCGCACGAGGTCGGCAGCGGGTTCGAGTGACGTGATGGCGCCCACACCCTGACCGGTCGGGTAGCCCTCGCGTGCCGGGTCGACCCCCGGGGTCTCGAGGCCGCCACCGAGGTGCCAGGCGCCGTCCTGCATCGACCGGCCGAGTTGGGCCGGGAACGGCTGCAGCTCGGCCGGGTTGTCCTCGTAGAACTGCGTGTACTCGTTGCGGAGGACGCGCATGGTCTTGCCCGAGAAGGCCCGACTGATGACCGTGCCGTCCTCCTTGGCCGCCAGCACGGCGTCCTTGTAGCCGATCACGCCCCGGGCCTCGGGGGTGGCGATGAAGCGGGTGCCCATCCACACCCCGTCCGCCCCGAGGGCGAGGGCGGCCGCCAGGCCTCGGCCGTCGACGATGCCGCCGGCCGCCACCACCGGGATGGCGTCACCCACCGCATCCACGATCTGCGGCACCAGCGGCAGGGTGGCCACCTGCCCGGTGTGACCGCCGGCCTCGGTGCCCTGGGCCACGACCATGTCGCAGCCGGCGTCGAGTGCCCGCCGGGCATGGTCGACCTTGCCGCACATGTTGACGACGAGCAGGCCGTTGGCGTGGCAGAGGTCGACGACCTCCGCGGGCACCCCTAGTCCGGCCACGAACACCGTGGCCCCGCCCTCGATGATCCGCCCCACCTGCTCGACCATGCCGCCGGGCATGGCCGTCAGCAGGTCGACGCCGAACGGTCGGTCCGTGGCCGACCGCACGGACGCCATTTCGTCCACCATGCGGTCGACGTTCATGGTGGAAGCGCCGAGACAGCCGAATCCTCCGGCCCCGGACACTGCGGCCACCAGTGCCGAGTAGGACACCCCGCCCATGCCGGCCAGCATGACCGGGTGCTCGATCCCCAGCAGTTCGGTGAGTCTCGTCTCCATGGCCGCGTCCTCCTCGTCCGGGCGGGCGCTCCAGCACCCGCGGCGTTGGGCACCCTAGAACGTGGCACCGACGGCCGCTCCTGCGCCGAGGCTGCTGGGGCACGGTGGTGGGGCGGCCTGCGGCGGCGCTCAGGCGAGATAGGGGCAGTGGCGGCACCCCTGGTGGCAGCAGGCCCCCCGCCCGGCCAGGTAGTCCGACGTCATGACCAGGTAGCCCGTTGCCGGGTCCGTGTAGCCGTCGGCGCCCGACGTGCGGGCGGCGTGGTGGGCGGCCAGGATCTCCGCCCGACGGGGGTGGTCGGGCGCCAACCTCGAGGGGTGGGGCTCGTCGGGACCCCGGTCGGCCAGGGGCTCACCGTCGGTCAACGGACCGACGCCGTCACCCGGAGTGGACGTCAGCGGAGCGGGTCGGGTCCTCGTCGACCGGGTCGCCTCCGCTGGCGTCGGCACCTGCCGGCGCGGCACTGGCAGGAGGTGTGCCGTGTCCGTCGGTTGCCGGGGCACCCTCGACCGTGGCCGGGGACGACCACTCGCCGCTGGCCACGCTCGGGACGAAATCCTTCTGGCGGACGAGGAAGAGGCAGCCGACGGCACCGACCAGCGCGATGACCGCGGCGATCGACATGAGGTGGTTGAAGGTCGAGGCGAAGCCGTCCTGGTAGGCGGTGAGCAGGGCCTGACGCCCGGCCGGCGAGGGGATGGCCGCCGCCGCCTGGCGGACCCCGCCGGAGGCCAGGGCGGTGCCGAGCCCCTGGCCACCGTGCACGAGGACGGCCTGCCCGGCGGATGTGCCCTTGAGGTTGGTGACCACGGCCGGCTTGATCTGATCGACGAAGATGGCGCCGAGGCCGGCGATGCCGGTGGCGATGCCGACCTGTCGGAACGTGCTGGCCGCCCCGGTCGACATACCGCTGCGCTCCGGGGGCACGACCGAGACCGAGCCGGAGGCGAGCACCGGGTTGGTGATGCCGATGCCCACGCCGCACACCAGGAACCCGGGCAGGAGCACCAGCCACGACGACGAACCACCGACGTGGGTCATGAACTCACAGCCGATGGCCACGAGGGCCAGGCCCAGGCTCATGAGGAACCTGGTCTGGATCCGCACCGTCAGCTTGCCGGCGATGGGGGCGACGATGAAGGCGAGCATGGTCAAGGGCAGGAAGCGGAGCCCGGCGGCCAGGGCGCTGTAACCGAGGACCTCCTGCATGTAGAGGGTCAGGTACAGGAACATGGCGAAGATCGAGGCCGAGAGCGTGAACGACCCGAGGGAGACACCGACCATGGCTGGCCGCTTGAAGAGACCGAGGTCCAGCATCGGGTCCTTCTGGCGCCACTCGCCGATGATGAAGACGGCCATCAGCACGACGGAGCCCACCAGCATCGACACGATGTAGGTGCTGCCCCAGCCCTTGGTGTTGCCCTGCACCAGCGCGTACACGAGCAGGAACAGCGACGAGGTGAAGGTCACGACGCCGAGCCAGTCGATCCTGCGACCCGTCGTGACCTTGGCGTTGTCCACCTTGGTCAGGGTGATGATCACGGCGACCACGCCGATCGGGATGTTGATGAAGAAGATCCACCGCCACCCGATCCCGGTGGTGATCGCCCCGCCGACCAGGGGACCGACGGCCACGGCACCGCCGATCACGGCGCCGTAGATGCCGATGGCCGTGCCCCGCTCCTTGCCGGCGAACGCCTGGGCGACGAGGGCGAGCGACGTGGCGAACATGATTGCCCCGCCCACACCCTGGGCTGCACGCGACAGGTTGAGCATCAGCGACGTGGTGGCGAGACCGCACGTCAGCGATGCCAGCGAGAACAGGACCAGGCCGATGGCGAACATCCCCCGGCGGCCGTACATGTCGCCGAGGACGCCGGCGGTCAGTAGGAATGCCGCCAGGGTGAGGGCGTAGGCGTCGACCACCCACTGCAGGTCGGCGAAGGTGGAGTGCAGGGCGATCTGGATGTCGGGCAGCGCGACGTTCACCACGGTGATGTCGAGCAGCAGCATGAAGGTCCCGAAGCAGACGGCGATCAGGGTCCACCACTTGCGATCCACGACGATCTCCTCTGGTCAGTCCGCCGACTGCAGGCGCCTTTCACGGAGGCGCCGTCGCCGCCCGACGCCCGTTCGGCATGTATAGACGATGGGTGCGCGAGCGGCAATGGAACGTCGGTGCACGGGGTTGCGGCCACCGTGCCCGCAACCGTTCAGACAGTTCCGTACCGGGTGCTGCGGTCGTCCGCCCGGGTGCCCGACCGGGCCAGCTCGCCGGCGACCTCGGCCAGATCGGCGCAGAGCTCGGCGATCACTGCCCGGTGCCCGGCGTGCACGGTGGCGTGGAGGCTGTCCGGTGGCGTCTGTCGGTCGAAGTACCAGCCGCCCCGGTCGGCCAGGGCGTCGCCCAGGGCGAACGTGTCCACGGCACCCGAGCCGTCGTCGCCGAAGGCCAGCACCGTGGCGTCCGGGGCGCCCCGCAGGGAGATGCCCGCGGTCGAGTCGATGGTGGTGCGCAGCGCGGCCGCCGCCTGCCAGGCGTCCTCCGCCAGGTGGAGGTAGCCGTCCTCCCCCAGGTGGTGGAGGACGGCCCACCCGGCGGCGATCGGTCCACCGGGCCGGGTGCCGGCCATGGCCGGTGACCCGTACAGACCGCCGAGCCAGTTCGACGTCACGAACGGCTGCAGGCGCCCGAGTTCTGCGTCGCCGTAGATGATGATCGATACGCCCTTGGACGCATAGCCGTACTTGTGGAGGTCGGCGCTGATCGACGTGACCCCGGGGACGGACAGGTCCCACGCCTTCGTGACGTGGCCGAGGGTGCCGAGGAAGGGGAGGAGGAACCCGCCGAGGCAGGCGTCCACATGACAGAGGAAGCCCCGCTCCTGTGCCAGTGCGGCGATGTCCGTGATCGGGTCGATGACGCCCTGCGGGTAGGAGGGCGCCGACCCGACGACGAGGACGGTGTCGTCGTCGACGCGGTCGGCGAACCCGGCGACGTCGGCGCTGCCGTCGGCGAGCACGGGCACCCGCCGGGCCTCGACGTCGAAGTAGTGGGATGCCTTCTCGAACGCGGCGTGGGCGCTCGTGGCGAGCACCATGTTGGGCCGGGTGGTGCGCCCGGTCCCGCGCCCCCAGTCACGGGCCGTCTTGGTCGCCTGGAGGAGGGACTCGGTGCCGCCCGACGTGAGGTAGCCACGGAACTTCGGGCTGTCGGCCGGGCGGCGGTCGGCACCCAGCAGCCCGGCGGTGATGGTGACGATGTCGTGCTGCATCCACCCGAGACTCGGGAACGCCATGGTGTTGAGAGCGTTCTCGGCCGAGAACCGGTTGGCGGCCCGGGCGAGGAGGTCGAGCACGTCGTCGCCGGCCGAGTAGACGAGGCTGAACACACGACCGCCGCGCCAGTCGCGGTCGTCGACCGCCAGCTCGTCGAGTCGGGACAGCACGGCGTCAGCGTCGAGTCCGTGGGAGGGGAGCCGGTGATCGGCGAATTCGGCCATGACCAGAGCGTAGGTGGGGTGTGCCGGAGCGGGCCGTGCCGCCGGTCAGGTGATGTCGCGGGTGGTGAGCAGCGCCGAACCGATCACCGCGAAGAACAGCCCGTAGCCCAGCATCAGCAGCGCGCCCTCCCACCAGCTGAACAGGGCGAGGTGGATCCCGTTGCCCTGGTTCCGGGTCAGGTTCGAGGCCGCGTCGGCTGCACCGGTCGGCACCCACTTGTAGGCGGCGTGGACCAGGCTGGTCAGGATCCCCTCCAGGATGATGAACCAGCCGAGGCTGACGATGATGGCCGCGACCTGGTTGGTGAGGATCGAGCCGATGCCCACGCCGAGGATGGAGAAGAGGGCGAAGACCAGGATGAAGCCTGGGGCCACGGCCGGGATCTGGTGGGCGAGCGCCGAGAACGAGCCGCCCCGTGCCGAGAGTGTGATGCCGCCCCCGACGAGGGCCACGACCAGCATGAACACCCCCAACAGCGCGCCCAGGACCGCTGCCGTGATGAGCTTGCCCGCCACGAACACCTGGCGACGCGGGGTCACCAGGAACGACGTGGTGACCGTCTTGTGGCGGAACTCGATGGTGATCATCAGCACGCCGAGCAGGAGGGCGAGGATGTAGCCGCTGAACCCGGAGCCGAGGAGGTTCCTCAGCTGCTGGGTGGTGTGGGGCACGTCGTCCCCGGTGCCCCCGTAGTCCTTGCTCAGGAAGATGACGAGGATCAGGAGCCCGTTGATCAGGACGGCGACACCGGCCAGCACCCACGGCACCGCGGTCGTCCGCACCTTGAGGAGTTCCGAGCGGATGACGGCCGTCATGACTGGTCCCCCGGCATCAGGAAGGGAGCCGACTGGCCGCTGTCGGCCGCCATCGGGTGGCTGGCGTCGAACCCGTGGGTCAGCCGGAGGAAGACGTCCTCCAGGCTGCCGCGTTCGTTGACCAGCTCGTAGAGGACGATCTGGTGCTGGGCGGCGAACGGCCCGAACCACTCAGGTGTGGCGCCGTCGATCACCAGCGTGTCCGGCGCCACCTGGTGCCACCCCACGGGCACGGCGTTGAGCACTTCGGCCAGGCGGTGGATCTCGGGTGTGCGGATGCGCATCCCGGTGCCCGTGCCGGCCTGGGCGGCCATGTCGGCCAGCGTCGTCTGGAGCACGAGCTTGCCCTGCGAGATGATCACGACGTCGTCGACCGTCTCCTCCATCTCCGACAGGAGGTGGGACGACACGAGGACGGCGTGCCCGGCGGCAGCCTGACCACGGATGAACTGGCGCAGCCACTGGATGCCCTGCGGATCGAGCCCGTTTGCCGGCTCGTCGAGGATCAGGATCTCCGGATCGCCGAGGAGGGCGGTGGCCAACTGCAGGCGCTGGCGCATGCCGAGGGAGAACTTTCCGACCCGCCGACGGGCCACGTCGGTCAGTCCGACCAGCTCGAGCGTCTCGTCGATTCGGGTCATGGGGATCCGGCTGGCCAGGGCCACGGTCTTCAGGTGGTCCTCGGCCCGGCGGGAGGGGTGGAAGCTGGTGGCCTCGAGGGCGGCGCCGACGTGGCGGACCGGGTGGTCGAGGTCGGCGTAGCGCTTCCCGCCGAAGGTGGCCGTGCCGCTGGTGATCGACACCAGGCCGAGCAGCATCCGCAGGGTGGTGGTCTTGCCGGAGCCGTTCGGTCCGAGGAAGCCGGTGACGCGACCCTCGGCCACCTCGAAACTGAGGTCGTCCACCGCCCGGATGTGCCCGAAGTCCTTACCCAGGCCGCGCACTTCTATGGCGGAAGTCATTGTGCGACCGTACCCCGGGGCCGGCGACCGGAGGGGCCACCCCGTACGTGGAGGTGATTCACGGGGCGTCCGGTGCCGTCATGCGGCCCGGGCGTCAGACCTCCGACCGTCACACCTCGGCGTAGACGTCCATCGGCAGGAGGAGCCCGATGGCCACGACCAGCTCGTCGTGCACCCGGTTCATGTTGCTCCAGCCGTTCACCCACCCGACCAGGGCCGAGTACCAGACGTGGCCCAGGATCCGGGCCCGGTCGCTGATGTCCGGGGGCTGCGGCTCGCCGATGGCACGGGTGATGATGCCCTCCATGAGCACCGACACCTGTTGCTGGCACTCGATGGCTGCCGGGTCGGGGGAGGCCAGGGCGGTGAACACGGCACCGACCAGCTGCGGCTGGCGACCCATGGCCCGCAGGGCCCGGTCCAGTGCGTCGATGACCCGCTCGGCCGGGGTGTCCCCCTGGGCCGGGCTCTGGGCCAGGCGGCTGTCGAGCTGCTCGACCCAGTGGACCAGCGCGGCCGCCAGCAGGTGGTCCTTGCTGGTGAAGTACCGGTACACGGTGCCCATGGCGACGTCGGCCCGCGCCGCGACGTCACGCATCTGGACCGCTTCGTACCCACCGTCGAGCGCCAGTGACATGGCGGCGTCGATCACGCGCTGCCGTCGGGCCTGCTGGGCCCGCGTCAGGGTACGTGGCACCGGAGCTGTCGCCATGGGTGAACACCCTAGTCGGACACCATTTCCCGGCCCGGTGGACCCCCCACGGCGGCCCCTCGGGACGGGCGTCCTCCGGCGGTGCGACCGACGGTCGCTGCCAACCGGGCCCCGGGGGCGCTCCATCGGTACGATAGGCCGCCATGCCGACCGCCGAGCCCACCGACGACGAGCCGGACCCCATCGCCACCACCGACGGCCGGGTGCCGGGCCGTCGCGGCCTGGCCACTCGCCAGCGTCTGCTCGAATCCACCGCCGAGCTCCTGGTGGCCACCCCGTGGCGGTCGATCAAGGTGATCGACATCGCCCGCCAGGCCGGCACCTCGCCGGCCACCTTCTACCAGTACTTCGAGAACGTGGAGGCGGCCATCACCGTCCTGGCCGAGGAGCTCGTCGAGGGTGCCGGCGTCCTGGGTGAGATGGTCGACGGCAACTGGTCCGACGACGCCTCGTGGGACACGGCAGTCGCGGTGGTCGAGGGCTTCATGGACTACTGGGAACGCAACCGGGCCGTCTTCCGGGTGGTCGAGCTGACCACGGTCGAGGGCGACCTGCGGTTCCAGGGCCTCCGGGTCCGGGCGCTCAATTCGGTGACCGTCACGCTGGCCAGGGTCATCGCCAATCACGCCGGGACGTCGGGCTCACCGGCCGGCGCCGACCCGATGGCCGCGGCCGGGACACTGGTGGCCATGCTCGCCCAGGTGGCGGGCCACCGCTACGGATTCGAGTTCTGGGGCATCCGCACCGCGTCGCTGGTCGACAGCCAGGCACGCCTGCTGCACTGGTCGGTCACCGGCCGGCCCGCCCCCGACGGGGCCAAGGTGCCGGGCGCCGAGAGCCCGGCACCGCGCACAGGACCGGTGGTCGGTGGTGGCGCCGCATCGGCCCGTACGGCCAAGAGCAAGGCCGGGCGGGCGACCTGACCGCCGGCTCGACCCGACCGCCGCGGTCGGGGCCCGGCGGTACCGTCAGCGGAGGGCGACCGGGTTCACGGGCGACCCGAGCGCCGCGGTGAGCGGCAGCGGGGTGGCGTCGAGCAGGAACGAGTAGCGCCCGTCGGCTGCGCAGGCGTCGGCCAGCTCGTCGAGGAACCAGTTCTGACCCTGGGTCATCCCCATCTCCACGAGGTGGAGGAGGTGCACCGGCAGGAAGAGGTCGTCCGACTCGCACGGGTAGACCTCGAGGACCATCGTGTCGATGGCCACGGCGGCCACGTCGCGGTCGTGGAACCACCCGGCGGTGGCCACCGTCAGTCCGGGGGTCGGCCAGGTGTAGGCGATCAGGTTCCGCACCGGCTCGTTCCCGCCGATGCCCGGACGCCCGGGCAGTGCCAGGTGGGCGACCTGGCCCGTGCGGACGAGCAGCACGTCGCCGGGCTCGATGGTGATCCCCCCCAGGCCGACGGCGGCATCGAGGTCGTCCGGGGTGATGGCGTAGCCCGGCTCGAGCAGTTCCAGTCCCTTGGCCCGGGCGACGTCGAGCAGGATGCCGCGGGTGATCAGGGTGGGGATCTGCTGGATGCCGAGCCGCGACGCCCCCTCCTCGGTGATCGACGACGCCGGGAACCCGTTGTAGAGGCGCCCGCCGTCGGGTGAGGGGCCGTAGGAGGCATGGGCGAGCCCGTCCCAGTGCGTGGCGCACTGCACCGCGAACGAGACCACGTCCTCGCTGAAGGCGACCCAGCCGGACAGGTCGCTCTGGGGATGGTTGACGGTGACCATGGTGTGAGTCGGGTTGACCCGTCCCTCGATGAAGCCCATCTGGATGCCCTCGGCCTCGGACATCGGGATCCCGAGGTGGAGGGCGGTCCCGTCGACCACCGAGGCCACGCCCCGCAGCCGGGCGCCCTCGTCGATCAGGTTCAACGTCCCGAGCTGGTCGTCGGGGCCCCAGCGGCCCCAATTGGAGACCCGTTCGGCCATATCGGTGAAAGTGCGGGGGATCGAGGGCGGTACGGGTACGGGCACGCACCTGTTGTAGCCGATTCGGGCAACTTGTAGCCGATTCGGGCAACAGTTTTCGTCCCCACGTGCCGATGGAGGAGGAGACACAGAAACCAGGTTGAGGTCCGGACGAACGTCTGGAAGACTCTTCCGCGAACCTCGAGGGGCTCGAGACGGTGGCGCACAACTCGCACAGGGACGGTTCGAACGTGCAACAGACCAGTGGGATCACGCGTGCCGTATCTGGCCGTTCGTGGCTACATCACACCCATCAGACCTCAGTGTGCCGACACCCCGTCCGGAGGTGGTGGATGGTCGCGGCCCTGGCCGTCCTGCCCGTCACCGGCATCCTGGCCCCTGCGGGCCCGCTGGCCGCCGGACGGGCCGTGGCCGCCGTCGCACCCCACGACCTGGGGTCCGTGGAGGCCCTGTACGCCGCGGACCTCGCCGCCCGGGTCAACGCCGAACGGGTCGTCCGTTCCTCGGCCGTCCAGCCCGTCCCGGCGCTGCAGGTTGACCCGGGTCTGCAGGCCGCCGCCCAGGCGTGGTCGGACCACATCGCCGCCGTGGGAGCCGTCGCCGACCCGCCGCTGGCGGGCTGTGGTGCGAATCCGTCGCCGTCGACGCTGTGCGTCCTGGCCGGCAACTCGGGCGTCTCGGGCAACGGGTACTGGCCCGGCGACGGCTCGGACGGCATGGAGGCCGCCTACATGGGATCGGCCGGCCACCGCCAGAACATGCTCAACGCCGGCTACGACACCGTGGGTATCGGCGTGAGCTGCAGCGGCGGCCAGGCCTACACGGTCGAGCTGTTCGGCTTCGCCTACGGCGACCTGGGTCCGGCCGAGGGCCGCCAGGCCGCCCAGAACGCCGTCGAGGGCGACCCCGTCCCGGCCGGGCCTTCGGTGGCCGGCCTCCAGACGGGCGCACCGGTGTACTGCCCCGGGCAGACGGTGGGGCCGAACTTGGCCGTGACCGCCGACGGTGGCCAGTACCCGTACCCCTACCCGGTGCCCGCGGTGCCCGGCGAGCCGCTCCCCTATGTGCCACCACCGAATCCCTATGTGGGGATCGCCGCCTCGGCGGGTGACACCGGCTACTGGGAGGCGCGGGCCGACGGCACCGTCGCCGCCCACGGCACGGCCGTCGACTACGGCTCGATGGCCGGCAAGCCCCTGGCCGCGCCGATCACCCACATCGTGGCCACCCCGGACGGCAAGGGCTACTGGCTGGTGGCCGGTGATGGCGGCATCTTCAGCTTCGGCGACGCCGTCTTCCACGGCTCCATGGGCGGCCTGCCGCTCAACGCGCCGGTGGTGGACATGACTCCCACCCCGGACGGCAAGGGCTACTGGCTCGTCGCGTCCGACGGAGGGATTTTCGCCTTCGGCGACGCCGTCTTCCGCGGCTCCATGGGCGGCCTGCCGCTCAATGCCCCGGTGGTCGGGATGGCCGGGG
>PLRX01000088.1 GCA_003164095.1 Acidimicrobiaceae bacterium
GGCGCCTATCCGCTGAGCCTCTAAGTGCCCGCGCACGCTCTGACGGAATGCACCAACGACTTGGTGCCGACCAGGGGAGTGGAACCGTCAGGACGGGAGTGACTTCCTCAGCCTTCCAAGCTGAGGCATGCGGCTGGGTCCAGCCTGAGCCTTGCTGGCTGGGCATGGGTTCCGTGGAATCAGCTTCAGAAGCTGAGAGCCCACCCAATTGACCCAGGAGCAATCCTGGTTGAGATTGCTCCTTCTGGTGTCGTGGTAGCATGCCACCATGACGAAGAACATCACGGTGCGTCTCCCGGACGACCTTGCGGCGGACGCCGAGGCACTGGCACGGGTCGAGGGCAAGAGCCTGAATGAGACGGTCAAACAGTCACTGGCCGACACCGTGGCGCAGCGCCGCAAGGATCCGGAGTTCAAGGCCCGGGTGGCCAGGATCATCGAAGAGGACAGGGAGCTGCTCGAGCGCCTCGCCAAGTGAGCATCGAGTATCCCGATCTGGCTGACTTCCTCGCCGTTGCCGAGGCTGTCACGGGGATCGACGCTGACGTCCTTCTTCGCAGCGCGAAACTCGATCTGGCTGACTCGGCGCTGCATGCTCCTCAAGGTGGGTGGGGCGACCAGGAGTTCTATCCGGACTTCGTTGACAAGGCCGCAGTTCTTCTCGTTCGCCTCGCCAAGAACCATCCTCTCCTAGACGGCAACAAGCGGGCTGCTTGGGTGACGCTGCGCTTGTTCGTCGAGATGAACGGCTGGGTCTGGATGCCCTATCCCGGCATCGACGAGGCAGAGCAGGCAGTTCTTTCCGTGGCCAGCAGCGCATGGGATGAGGAGAAGACGGCGGAGTGGCTTCGCGGCCTACTCCGGCCCCCAGCGGATACCGACTGATCTTCCACTGGGCTCTATCTGCGTCCACGATGGCCGGGTACGTAGGGGACGTCCTCAGCGTCAGAAGCTGAGGACGGGCGACCGGACTCGACAGCGCGCTCTGATCGCAACGTACAAGTGCTCAGCCGGTTGAGCGGACGACGTACTCGCCGACCGACGGCAACAGCGCTGCCACCGCGGTCGAATCAAGGGATTCGCGTCCGGAGCGCCGGCAGATGTCCGTTACCCGTGTTCAGGTTCGAACAGGAATCCCATCGTCTCGCGCAGCGCCGCGTCGACAAGTTCGATCCGAACGCCGAGGTCGTTGCGGTGGTAGGCGAACGACACAGGTGCGTCGTCGGCGCTTCGACCGCACAATTGAAGTGGGCAGCCGGCGCCGGTCAGTTCGGACCCGTCGGCGACCAGGTCATCGCTCCAGAAGCCGATGTGGTGGAGGTTGGAGTACTCATTTCGGACCCAGATCGAGCCGGCCACCTCCTGGACGAGTTCGAGGTGGGGCGCATCGACCGAATAGCACATGGTCGTGGGGAGCACGACGTCCTGGCCGTCTCCGTTTCGATACTCCACGGCATCGAGGTGGAGCACCGGGCCCCACCTCACTCCTAATTGCTCGCTGAACGTCGACCGGGCCTCAATGATGTCGGGGACGACAATTCCCACGTGGTAATGCGGTCCCTGCTGACGGTTACTCATCTCGGGAACGATCCAATGCGTCCCATGTCCTCCGTCACGCCCAGAGTCCCTTCGTCACGTGCATACGCCAACCGTAGGTGGCGGCGAACACGGCGGGGCGGACGGCTGCCGGGATGGACCCGAGACTGTGGCGGTGCGGCCGGGGCCGGCCGGCCAATGCGACGGAACCGGTTCCGCAGATTGGCTTCCGTTATGGTGACTAACGAAATGTCGATCGTAACCGTGCACAAGGAGCCGAAGGCCGGCCGGCCGCGTGACAACCGGCTCGACGCAGCGATCCTGCAGGCGACCGTCGAGCTCCTCGAGGAGCACGGGTACTTCGACGTGAGCCTCGCGGCCATCGCCGAGCTCGCCGGCACGACGACCCCGGCCATCTATCGACGGTGGAGCTCGAAAGCCGATCTCGTCGTCCAAGCGGTGTTCCGTATCGAGGGCGACGACGTCGTTGCCGACACCAACGACCTGGCCGCGGACATCACCACCATGGTGTGGTGGTCCGTCGACAAGCTCTGCCGGCCGGCCGGGAGAGCCGCGCTGGTCGGCCTGCTCGGCGAGTCACACGAAGAGCTCAAGGGACGGCGCGCCGATGTCACCCGGGTGATGGCCCGGGCCGGGGAGCGGCTGGAGCGGGCGAAGGCCGCCGGAGAGATCCGCCCCGACGTCGACACCGCGGTGCTGATCGCCATGATGTCCGGAGCGGTCCTCCAGATGGCGGTGACCAATGGGCGGCGCGGGGTGGACGACGCCTGGGTCGCCTCAGTGGTGTCGGTTCTCCTCGACGGGATCCGACCGCCGGGCCGAACCGAACGAGCGAACAACTGGGTGGTCCAATGAAGCAGATTCGAGTCCACGGTCCGGACGACGTCCGCCTCGACGACGTCGACCCGCCGGACCCCGGGCCCCGGGACGTCGTGCTGGAGGTGGCGGCCTGCGGAATCTGCGGGTCGGATGTGTCATGGGTCCATATGGGCGGCCTCGCCGGACCGACGGACACCCCCATGCCGCTCGGCCACGAGCTGGCCGGCGTCGTCGACTGGGTGGGGACCGAGGTCGACGACATCAGTGTCGGCGATCGGGTCATCGTCTTTCCCGGGGCCGGCGATGGCGGGCAGATCGGCAGTGGTGGCTCCGTTGGCGGGCTGACGCCGTCGCTGCTCCTGCGCAACGCCCGGCTGGGTGAACGGATCTTCGCCGTGCCTGACAGCGTGCCGCTCACCGTGGCGGCACTTGCCGAACCGCTCGGCGTCGGCATGCAGGCGGTCAACCAGGCAGACGTTGCACCAGGCGACAAGGTGGCCGTGTTCGGGTGTGGCCCCATCGGTCTGATGGCAATCGCCACGCTGATCGACCGGGGTATCCACGAAGTTGTCGCCGTCGACCTGAGTCCCCAGCGACTCGCCCTGGCCGAGGGCTTGGGCGCCCAGGCTGTGCTCGACCCGACAGCGGTCGACGTGTGGGACGAGCTGGCTCGCCTTCACGGCACGGCACCGTTCATGTTCGGGCCGACACCGGCGACGAATGCGTTCATCGAGGCATCGGGAGCCGACCAGGTGATCAGTGACATCCTCCAGAACGGTCGGGTGGGCGGTCGGATGTCGGTGGTGGCCCTGCACTACCGACCGATCCCGACCAACTTCCTCATGCTGTTGATGAAGCAGTTCACGATCCGGGGGTCGATGGAGTACCCACCTCGGTTCGAGGACGCCATCGAGCTACTCGAGCGCCGCGACCTTTCCGGGCTGATCACCCACCAGTTCCCGCTCGAGGAATTCCACGAGGGCCTACGACTGCTCGAGGGCTCCAAAGACTGCGGCAAGGTGATGATCACGATGGGGGTGGAGCGATGACCAATAGCTGCCGATTCGACTTTGTCGACACCAAGGTTCTCGTGACCGGGGGGACCAGCGGGATCGGCTTCGCGACCGCGTCAGCGTTTACGGACGCTGGGGCGAGGGTCACCGTCACCGGCACCCGTCCGTCGACGGCCGAGTACGACACCGCGCTCGAGCGCTTCGAGTATCACCAACTCGACATGCGGGACACCGAGGCCGTCGACCGGCTGGCGGGCAGCCTGACCTCGCTCGACGTCCTCGTGAACAATGCCGGGGCTAACTTCCCCGACGGCAAGGACGAATGGGACCCCGACGGCTTCTCCGCGGCACTCGACCTCAACGTCGAAGGAGCCATGCGTCTGACCTCGCGGTGCCGCTCCGTGCTTGCCACCAGCGCGATGTCTGGCGGTGCGAGCGTGACCAACATCGTGTCGATGACGGCATTCCGGTCGACGACCATCGTGCCCGGCTACTCGGCGGCAAAGGCAGCACTCCTGGCCCTCACCCGGAACCTGGCCGTCCACTGGGTCGGGGACGGCATCCGGGTGAACGCCGTGGCGCCAGGCCTCATCGACACGCCGATGACGGCGCCGATGAAGGCGTTCGAAGGGATGGTCGAGGCTGAGCTGTCCAAGGTGGCCATCAAGCGCATGGGCACCGTCGACGAGATTGCGGCGGCCGTGCTGTTCCTGGCCAGTGACGCGTCGGCCTACACGACCGGATCGGTGCTCGCCGTCGACGGCGGGTACCTGGCGCTCTGAGCGCGGCAGTGACCATGGGCAGCGAGCGCCGATGACCAACGAGATCCGCATCGACGACCTGGCCGAGCCGGTCCTGGGCGATCTCCAACGCTCCGCCCTGGCGTACGGCGAGTCGCAGCACACCGACCTCACCGTGGACGCGGTCCTGGAGCGGGCAAAGGATGCGACCGGACTCGACGACTTCGGCCCGGATGACTTCCGTGAGCGGCTCGGCCTCTGGCTGTCCGAGATGGACGAGGATGAGGACGCCGTGGGGCTCGCCAGACTGGTCCTGTTCGGCAACGCCGTCCGTTACGCCTCGAACCGCTTGCGGATCGCGGACCTCCTTCGGCGGCACCCCGAGATCCACGATGTGCCCATCGAGCGTCCGGTCATCGTCGTCGGCCTGCCCCGGTCGGGGACGACCAACCTCGTCAACCTCATCGGCGCCGACCAGCGGTTCCGGTCGATGCCGCTTTGGGAGAGCTACGAGCCGGTGCCGGATCCCGCGGAGCCCGTCGAAGTCGACGGGGTCGACCCCCGGTGGTCCCGGTGCAACGGGATGTGGGAGGCCATGCGGGCCACCGTGCCGCACGTGGCGGCCATGCACCCGATGGAGCCGGACCACATCCACGAGGAGCTCGAGCTCCAGCTACCGGACTTTGCTTCCTACAACCAGGAATGGGTGTCCCGGGCCCCGAAGTGGCGGGACTACCACCTGTCCCACGACCAGACATCCCACTACCGGTACATGCGGACCGGGCTGCAGATCCTGCAGTGGCGGAAGCCCCGCGAGCGGTGGGTGCTCAAGTCACCGCAGCACCTGGAGCAGCTCGGCCCACTCCTGTCGATGTTCCCCGACGCCACAGTGGTGGTCACCCACCGGGACCCGGTGGCGGTGGTCCAGTCCACGGCGACGATGATGGCGTACTCGGCCCGCATGGCCTACCGGCACACCTTGCCGGAGTGGTACGCCGAGTATTGGACCGACCGCACCCGCCGGCTGCTGGAGTCCTCGGTGCGGGACCGCCACCTGCTTCCCGCCGACCGCACCGTCGATGTGTACTTCGACCGCTACATGGCGGACGAGATTGGGATGTTGCAGCACATCTACGACGTGGCCGGCATGGACTTCACTCCTAAGGCCCGACGGCAGGTCGACGCCTATCGGGACGCCCATCCCCGAGGCAATGCAGGCCAGGTGGTCTATGACCTGCGGCGGGACTTCTCCATCACCCCCGACGAGGTCCGTGCCCCATTCGACTTCTACTTTGATCGCTTCGACACCAGAATCGAGGTCACATGACCATCCAGGACCAGGTCGACCGCCTGATCGACGAGCGCCCCGGTAGGCAGCTGCTGACGCCCGTCTACGAGGACCCGGCGTACCGGATCTCTGACACCATCTACCGGTCGAGCGGCACGACCGCCGCCTACCTCCTCCTCACCGACGGCGGCCGGGTGATCGTCAACACGGGCCTCGGCTTCGAGGCGCCGCACCACAAGCGGGTGTACGACGCGGTGCGGGCCGGGCCGACCCACCACATCATCACCACCCAGGCCCATGTCGACCACCTCGGGGGCGTGGGTCTGTTTCGCGAGCCGGGCACCACCTACATCGCCCAGGCGAACAACCTCGCGTGTCAGGCCGACGACGCCCGAATCCAGGCACTGCGGATGCGCACCGCCGGCATTTGGTTCGACATGCTTGGGACCGACGCCATCCGAATCGCCAAGGAGAACCCGGGCGTCCCGATGCGCCAGGACACCCCCACGCCGGACATCACCTTCCATGACCAGCTCGACCTCACCGTCGACGGCCTCCGGCTGAAGCTGATCGCCTCCGTCGGGGAGACCATCGACAGCTGCATCGTGTGGCTCCCGGAGCACCGGACGGCACTGATCAGCAACCTGCTCGGACCCCTCTTCCCCCACTTTCCGAACTTGAACACGCTGCGGGGCGACAGGTACCGGTCCGCCGAGGGTTATCTCGAGACGGTACGGCGCCTACGCGAGCTGCAGCCCGAGGTGCTGGTCACCGGGCGCCACGACCCAATCGTCGGCGCCGAGCTCATCGACGCGTCGCTCGAGCGCCTTCATGGCGCGGTCGACTACGTCCATCGAGAGGCGCTCGAGGGCTTCAATTCCGGAGTGGACGTGTGGACGCTGATGCGTGAGATCGAGCTGCCCGCCCACCTGCGTGTCGGCCAGGGATACGGCAAGGTGGCGTGGGCCGTGCGGACCCTGTGGGAGACCTATGTCGGCTGGTTCCAGCTCCGGTCCACCACCGAGATGTACCCCGACTCGTCAGGCGCAGCGCTGGCTGAACTCGTTGCAGCCGCCGGCACCGACGCCGCCGTCGGGCGCGCCGAGGCCGCGCTGGCACGCGGCGATGCCGTCGTGGCCATCCGGGTGGCCGAGGCAGTGGAGATGGTGGCGCCCGAGGATCCGAGAGTCAGGGAGGTGCTCGTCGACGCACACCGGTATCTCCTCGACCACGGCGGTGACGTCAGCTTCTGGGAGAACGGATGGCTCCACCACGAACTGGATCGGCTCGGAGTCGACTGAGCCTGACCCCGAACGCCGACTCTGTCCTTGCCCCGTGATGAAGACGCAGAAGACACATTGTCCTCAGCGTTGCACGCTGAGCACCGGGAGTTGCCCGCACTCACCAGTTGTTCGGCGGGCTGCAAGCGGGATCCAGGTCGGACTCACTGCTAACCAGCGA
>PLRX01000134.1 GCA_003164095.1 Acidimicrobiaceae bacterium
CGACCGCCCGAGGTCGTCCCGAGGCGCTGACCGGCGGGCGACGCCCCTCCGATCGGACGGGTCCCTTGCGTCCACGGTGGACGCGCTCGGCTACGTTGACCCGGGGCCGACCAGGAGGAACGGAAGTGCGTCAGGCGATCGGAGACGTCCTACCTTTCGCGGTGATCGTGATGGTGTCGCCGATCAACATCGTTGCTGCCATCCTGCTCCTCTTCTCGAAGCGGCCCTTGGTGAATGCCTCGTGCTACTTCGGTGGATTCATCCTCGGGGTGGTGGCGGTCGTCGGGGGCCTCACTCTGGCGGCCGGAGCCATTTCGCTCGATCCGGGCTCGGACCGGTCACGGGGGGCGGCGGTGATCCTCCTCGTACTCGGAGTCGCCCTGGTCGTCGCGGCGGTCCGGAAGTTCCGCGCCCGACCGGGCCCGGACGATGACCCGTCCCTCCCGGCCTGGATGGAGGGGATCGCCGGATTCGGGCCCGGCAGGTCGATGGCGGTGGGGGCAGGAATCGGAGCCGGTAATCCGAAGAACATCGCTGTCGCCCTGGCTGCCGTCGTCGCGGTGTCCTCCACCGAGTTGCCCGGCGTGCAACAGGTGGTCGTGCTCGCCGTCTACGTCGTCCTGGCGTGCCTCGGCGTAGGCGCCCCGATCGTCGCCGTGCTCGTGTTGGGCGACAGGTCCGACGAGGTGCTGGAAGGTTGGCGGGCATGGCTGACCCGCAACAGCGCGGCGATGATGGCGGTCATCTACCTGTTCCTCGGAGTACTCCTGATCGGCAAGAACCTGGGCGCCGTCTGAGCCATTCCCAGACGATGTTCAGGGTGTCGCCGGGTGCGATGCCTCCACGACGGTGTGGATCCCGCCACGGACGAGCCAGTCGGTCACGACGGTGATACGGCGCGGGACGATGGCCGACACCAGGTCGTCGAGGATGCGGTTCGTCATGTCCTCGTGGAACCCGCCCTCGTTGCGGAAGCTCCAGAGGTAGAGCTTGAGCGACTTGAGCTCGACCAGCGCCTGGTCGGGCACGTAGGAGATGCGGACCGTGGCGAAGTCGGGCTGACCTGTCAATGGACAGAGACAGGTGAACTCCGGCGTGTCGCAGGTGACGGTGTAGTCCCGGCCCGGATGCGGGTTCGGGACGGCCAGGAGGTCCTTGCTGGGTTGCGTCGGCATACGGCGCCGAGGCTACCGCCTACCTCCGCCGTCGACCGCAGGTAGGCGCGGCTACAGCTCAGTGTCGTAGAGCCCGCCGCTTCCGTCGCGGTCGACGAGGAGTCCGTCGATATCCGCATGGAGCAGGAGCACCTGACCGGGCAGTCCGGCGTCGACGAGCGCCTGCTCCCCGGCCGTCTGGACCTTCGTGGCGTCCGCACCCCGGCAGATCCCGAGGAGGGAGGGGCCGGCACCGGACCAGCACGAGGCCAGCGCGCCGCCGGCCACCAGCGCCGCAAGGAGCATGGGTGCGGCCGGGAACAGTGGACTCCGGTAGTCCTGGTGCAGCCGGTCCTCGGCCGCTTCCGGGATCAGCAGGCGGGAGTCGGCCATGCCGGCCATGAGGAGGGCCATACGCGAGAGGTTGAACGAGGCGCTCTCGCGACTGACCTCGGCCGGGAGCGCCTGACGGGCCCTCGACGTCGAGAGCTGGATATCGGGCACGATCACCACGAACGCCAGACTCACGTCGAGCGGCAGTCGCACCACGCGGACCCCACCCTTGACCATGGCGGCGGCCACGAACCCGCCCACCATCGAGGCGGCGGCGTTGTCCGGATGGCCGTCCATGGCGGTCGCCACCGACAGCGGGTCCGCGGCGCCGGCGGCAGCCGCGGCAGCGACGGCCAGGGCGGCGGAGGAGCCGAGCCCCCGGGCGATCGGGATCTCGGACCGCACGGTGATGGCGAGCCGATCCGTGCCGGCGACATCGATCGCCACGCGGGCGGCCAGGTGCGACGAGTCCTCGGCGAGGTGCTCGCCCTCACCCACCGAGCGGACGATCAGCTTGGAGGCGGGCTCCACGTCGACCAGCACGTACCGGTCGAGCGCGAGTCCGAGCGTGTCGAACCCCGGCCCGAGGTTGGCTGACGACGCAGGTACACGAGCTCGCACGTCCCCAACGTACCCGCAGCGGCCTGCGGGCACCGGGATCACGGACCCCACCGCACGCCACCGCACCCCACCGCACGCCACCGGATGCGACGGACCGAACCGTCCGCCGTCGTTCCGACCACCCGATAGCGGCCATCTGATAGCGGCCATCTGATGGCGAACATCTGATCGCGGCCACCTGGCGCCTGTCGGACCGGTGGCGACTTACGACGAAGGTGTCGTAGTGACGGTGACCGCTCCGTGACGCAGGCGCCACCACACCGACGGCTCCTGCACGGTCTCGTTCAGCTTGAGCGACACCACCTGGAACTGCGAACCGATGGCGTAGATCGTGGAGCCCACGCGCGTCCCGGCCGAGCTGCCCGGGGGCACGGAGCGGAAGGCCGTCTTTGACACGACCGTCTGGCCCGGCCATCCCGGGAGCCAGGCACCCGTTGCCGTGACGTAGGTGGCGGCATGGACCTGCCCGCCCCACGTCGCAGTCACCGTGCCGGCCGTGCTGCCGGCCGTCGCCACCGTCACCTGCGAGATCCCGGCCTGCGTCGCGGCCAGGAGTGCCTCCGCGACCGGTCGCGTGTACTTGAACGGGTCGGCGATGGGCAGGTCGTCGACGGGCACCGTGGTGGTCGTGGTAGCGGGCACCGTCGTAGTGGTGGTCGATGCGGAACCCCCCGCACCACCCGCTGACGGGGCCGTGGTGGTCGTGGTGGCCGGTCTGGTGGTGGTCGTCGTCGACTTCGGGATCGTCGGCGGCGGGGTCGGCTGGCCGAGCACCGCCTCGATGACCAGCAGTGTCCGGCCACCGATCACGCGGTCGGCCGCCAGCACCAGGCAGGCCCCGGCCTCGGACGTATACCCGGACTTGACCCCGACCACCCCGTTGGTGCCGACCTCGGTCACGACGTTGTGCACGGTCCCGGCCAAGGGGATCGTGGCCTCCGGCATGGCGACGATCTCGGCGAACGCCGGAATGGCCATAGCCGCGGATGCCACTTTCAGGACGTCGGCGGCCGCCGACACGCTGTCCGGGTCGTAACCGCTGGCATCGACGTAGTGGGTGTTCGTGGCGCCGAGCGAGGCGGCCAGGGAATTCATCTTGGCGACGAACGCAGGGAGCGATCCTGCGTCCCAGGTGGCCAACGTGTAGGCCAGGTCGTTGGCCGACGCCAACAGGAGTCCTTCGAGCATCTGCCGCTCGGTGATCGTCTCGCCGACCTGGATGGCCACGCTGGACTCGTCGTTCTTGAGTTCGGAGTCGTACTCGGCGATGTCGGCCGATGTCACCGGGATAGCCGGGCCGTCCGACCCCGGTGGGAGCGGATGGTCCCGGAGGATGACCACGGCTGTCGTCATCTTGGTCAGCGACGCCACCGGGACCGGTGACTCGGGGCCGGACTGCGCCGCATACCCGAGCGACGGCACGACGACCGCACCCTGCCCCTTCGCCGGCCACGGGAGCGACGGTGTGGTCCCGGGTACGACAGCGGCGGCAGCCGTCGGGTCATGGGGCACCGCCGAGGCGAGTGGGGAGTTGATGCGCTGCACGGCCACCCAGGTCGCCCCGCCGACCACGAGCACCACCACGCCGGCGACGATCCACGGCCACCGGCGGTGGCGCCGACCGGCCGAGTGCCGGCTGGAATGGGCGCGGTGACGTCGACCTCGAGCGGCGTGGCCCGACGTCTCGGCCAACACAACCACGGGTTCGGATGCGACGGACCCGTCGTCGGTCGTGGTCATCAGAAGGTCGGCACGAAACCCGCAGGCTCAGCGGGCGTCGAGCTCTTCGGGCGTCATCAGCACCGTACGTGCCTTGGAACCCTCCGAGGGACCCACCACACCGCGGCGCTCCATCAGGTCCATGAGCCGCCCGGCACGGGCGAAGCCGACCCGGAGCTTGCGCTGCAGCATCGAGGTGGAGCCGAGCTGCGACCGCACCACCAGCTCCATCGCCTGATTCAGGAGTTCGTCGTCATCGTCCTCGACACCGCCCGAGCCGGCGCGGGGCCCTTCGGCCCCCACCACCTCCTCGATCCCGGCGACGATCTCCATGGGCCGCTGACGGGTCCAGTGCGCGACGACCGCACGCACCTCCTCCTCGCTTACCCAGGGACCCTGGATTCGCTGGGGATTGGAGGACGACGCGGTGAGCAGGAGCATGTCGCCCTTGCCGATCAGCCGCTCGGCGCCGG
>PLRX01000108.1 GCA_003164095.1 Acidimicrobiaceae bacterium
TGATCGCCGGCAACTGCGGCTTCACACTCGCCCCGATCAAGGCCGAGGACCACGACTACATCCGCCGGATGATGGCCAAGGTCGAGGGCATGCCGCTCGTGGCCCTCGAGAACGGCATCGACTGGGACTGGACCACCTTCGGCGACTACCTCGGCAAGCTCGAGGGCAACCTCGGCGTCAACGCAGGCTTCCTCGTGGGGCACTGCGCCATCCGACGCTGGGTGATGGGCCCCGAGCGGGCGGGCGAGGTGGCGAACGACGAGGAGCTGGCCGCCATGACCACGCTGCTGGCCGAGTCGATCGAGGCCGGCGGCATGGGGTTCTCGTCCTCGCAGTCCCGCACCCACTCCGACGGCGACGGCAACCCGATCTCGTCCCGGTTCGCCGACCGCCGCGAGATGCTGGCGTTCTGCGAGGTCGTGCGCGACCACCCGGGCACCACGCTCGAGTACATCACCAACGGCTGCCTCGACTCGTTCAGCGACGACGAGATCGACCTCATGGTGGCCATGACCACGACGGCCCGCCGGCCGCTCAACTGGAACCTCTTGACCGTCGACTCCCGCACCCCGGACAAGACGGCCCGCCAGCTCGAGGCATCGAAGGCGGCCGCCGCTGCCGGGGGGAAGATCATCGCGCTGACCATGCCGACGCTGGTGCCGATGAACATGAGCTTCCGCACCCACTGCGCCCTGTTCCTCATCCCCGGCTGGGGCGACGTGATGGGGCTCCCCGAGGAGCAGCGGATCGAGAAGCTGAAGGACCCCGAGGTCCGGGTCCGGCTCGACGAGCTCGCCCACTCCGAGGACGCCGGTGTCTTCCGCCGCCTCTCGCACTGGGCCAACTACATCATCGGCGACACGTTCGCCCCCGAGAACGCCGGCTACAGCTGGCGTGACGTCGGGTCCATCGCCGAGGAGCAGGGCAAGGAGCCGTTCGACGCCCTGCTCGACCTGGTGATCGCCGACGGCCTGCGAACCGTGCTGTGGCCGAAGGCCTCCGACGGCGACGCCGCCTCGTGGGAGGCACGCGTCGACGTGTGGAACGACCCGGGCGCCCTGGTCGGCGGGTCCGATGCCGGCGCCCACCTCGACCGCATGTGCGGCTCGAACTACCCGACCTCGTTCCTGGGCGACTGCCTGCGCAACCGGAAGCTCGTCCCGATGGAACAGGCCGTCCACTGGATGACCCAGGGCCCCGCCGACCTGTTCGGCCTCCACGACCGGGGCCGGGTGGCCGAGGGCCTGCGCGCCGATCTCTTCGTCTTCGACCCGGAGACCGTGGCCTCGGAGCCCGCCACCCTCGTCGAGGACCTTCCCGGCGGCAGCCCGCGGCTCATCGCCGACTCCATCGGCGTGGTCCGCGTGCTGGTCAACGGTGTCGAGACCGTCGCCGACGGGCGGCCCACCGGCAACCTGCCCGGCACGCTGCTGCGCTCCGGCCGGGACACCGTGACCGTCGACCCGTCGGTGGCCGCCGGCTGAGCCCCTCGCACCGACCGTCGCCCCCGCCACCGGACGGGGCGCGACCTACACTTCGCGCTGCCCCCGGGCGCACCGGCCCGCAGCAGCGACTCCATCGCACGACACACGAGCAGTTCCGCAGCACTTCCACTCACCACCTCGACGAGAACAGGGGAGCCACCATGGCTAGCAAGGTCACCAAGGACGAGAAGCAGCTCCTGATCGGCGGTCGCTGGGTCGACGCCGGCGACGGCACCTACGACGTCATCAACCCGGCCACCGAGGAGGTGGTCGGCCAGGCCCCCAACGCCTCGGTGGCCGACGCCGAGGCGGCCGCGGCCGCCGCCCGCGAGGCCTTCCCAGCCTGGGCCGCCACGCCCGTCGAGGATCGCCTCGCGCTGCTGAAGAAGGCCGCCGCCGCCATCCGGGCGCGCAACGACGAGCTCGTACCGCTGGTGATCGCCGAGACCGGCGCCACCGCGTCGGTCGGCTCGCGCATGCAGGTGCCGGTCAGCAGCGACCGCTTCGACCGGTACAGCCGGGACATCCGCCACGTCCAGGAGAAGATGCTCCCGCCGATCACCTCGAACGCCACACCACTGGCGCCCGGCGGCCTGATCAGCGCCTTCGCCTACCGCCAGCCGGTCGGCGTGGTGGCCGCCATCGCCAGCTACAACTTCCCGCTCACCAACATGGCGGGCAAGGTCGCCCCCGCCCTCGCCATGGGCAACACCGTGGTCATCAAGCCGGCCCCCCAGGACCCACTGTCCGTCATCGAGCTGGCGCGTATCCTCGAGGAGGTCGGGTTCCCGCCCGGCGTGGTCAACCTGGTGTGCTCCCAGGGTCCGGAGCCAGCGTCCGTGCTGACCTCCACCCCCGACGTCGACATGGTGTCCTTCACCGGGTCCACCCAGGTCGGCCAGCGCATCGCCGCAGCCGGCGCACCGACCATGAAGCGCCTCCTGATGGAGCTCGGCGGCAAGGGCGCCGCCGTGGTGTTCGAGGACGCCGACCTGAAGGCGGCCATCACCGCCATCGGCTCGACGTGGGCCTTCCACTCCGGCCAGATCTGCACGGCCCCCACCCGGGCGGTCGTCCACCGGAGCATCTTCGACCAGGTGGTCGAGGGGCTGACGGCCTTCGCGGGCCGACTCACCGTGGGCGACCCCACCGAGGCCTCCACGGTGGTCGGACCGGTCATCTCCGGCGCCCAGCAGCAGCGGATCCTGGACTACATCGAGTCGGGCCGCCAGCAGGGCGAGGTCGTGGTCGGCGGCAAGCGGCCCGAGCACATGGAGCGCGGGTACTACGTCGAGCCGACCCTCATCACCGGCTCCAACGACATGACGTCGGCCCGCGAGGAGATCTTCGGCCCGGTCGTCGTCGCCATCCCCTTCGACGACGACGACGAGGGCATCGCCATCGCCAACGACTCGGAGTTCGGCCTCTACGACTACGTGTTCTCTGGCGACACCCCCCGGGCCTTCCGGGTGGCCAAGCTGCTGCGGGCGGGCCACGTCGGCATCAACACCGCCCAGCGCAACATGGATGCCCCCTTCGGCGGCTTCAAGATGAGCGGCATCGGCCGGGACGGTGGCGACTACGGCCTCGAGGCCTACTCGGAGCTGCAGTCAATCATCTGGTCCAGCTGACCGGCCCGGGCGGCGCTGTCCGCCGCCCGACTCGTCCCGGTGTACGTCAGGCCGCGCCCTCGAAGGGTGCGCCGAAGGCGAACACGCCCCCGTCGCTTCCCACGAGCCAGTAGGCGTCGGCCGCGACATCGGCGGCCATGCCGGTCACCGGGGCGGCCAACGCCAGGCTTCCGGCGCTGCCCCGGAACGGCGCGTCACCGAATGAGAAGATGCCGCCGTCCGAGCCCACCAGCCAGT
>PLRX01000012.1 GCA_003164095.1 Acidimicrobiaceae bacterium
GCACTCACCGCTTGAATTCGCCCTCTACGACGAGCTCATGCCCGTTGTCTGGGCACACGGCGCCGTGACCGTTGCTGATACTCGGCGAGACCACTCGATCGGTGGCATCGCCGAAAGACTGCTCGCTGACGAACCACCCCGATTCGCACTGGCAGGGATCAGCATGGGTGGCTACGTGGCGCTCGAGGTCATGCGTCGGGCACCAGAACGGGTGCGGGGACTCGCGCTGATTAGTACGTCTGCCGAGTCCGACACCCCCGAGCAGCAGGCGAGTCGCCGACAGCAGATCGACCTCACCCACGCTGGACAATTCGACCAGCTTATCGAAGCAGCCTTCCCGGTCTTGGTCGATCCGGGCCACAGCGATGACGCTCGCCTGGCGGCATGCTGGTTTGAGATGGCTCACGAAATCGGGCCGGACGCCTTCTGTCGTCAGCTCGAAGCGGTTATCAACCGGCTCGACTCCCGATCCCTCTTGCCCTCCGTCGATTGCCCAACCGCTGTCATGCACGGAGCCGGCGACCAGCTCATTTCGCCGGACCAAGCGCACAAGACGGCCGCCGGGGTCGCACACGCCATCCTTACGATTATCGATGGCGGTGGTCATATGGTCGCTCAGGAACAGCCGGCGGCCGTCGGCACAGCAGTCGACCTACTTCTGAGGCGAGTCACGACACAGCCATAGTGCCTGCGTACTCCTGATCGCCGCGACAGTGGCACGCCTTGCAGCGTTGGACGAGTGGCAAGCGCGCCAACTTGTTGCTCGCCCTGAACCCTACGGAATGACGGAACCGTTGCTTACGGTGGTCTTCGAGTCCAAAGGACTGCCGCACCAATGACAACGGAGCAGGCATGATCGTGATCTCGGGGCGAGCCACGCTGCTCGAGTCGCAAGTCGAATACACGGTGCGAGCAGCCTCGGCGATGGCCGCAACGAGCCGCAACGAGCCGCAACGAGCCGCAACGAGCCAGGGTGCCTCGACTACCGGTTCGCGGTCGACGTCGAGGACGGTCACGCAGTGCAGATGATCGAGCGGTGGGAATCGAGCGACGCGCTTGACGCTCGCTTCGGCACCAAGCACTTCGCATCCTTTGCGGAGGTGCTACTCGGCGCAGTCGATGGTCCAGCTGAGTTCACTCGCTTCGAAATCTCTTCAGCCGGACCGCTCTTCGGCTGAACTCCTCGCCGGGCGGTCACGGTTGTCGCTCATCGCCGGGAGTGTGACCCGCAATGGCACGAGTGGGGCACCCCATTTGGCATCTCCGGACTGCAATCTGTCACCGCGAGCGCATACTGTCCTGCATGAGCCTCCGCCCGTCGTCAGCATCGATCGGGATGATCCTCGCCCTGGCGGCCGGGGGCACTCTTGCCGCGTGTGGAGGCGGTTCCGGTCAAGCGAGCAGGAATTCTCCGACTGCCACCCGGCCTTCGACGACCACGACGACCTCGACCCCTTCGACGACCACGACACCCGGGCCGTCAAGCACAACGGCCTCAAGTTCTTCAGTACCGACTTCAGACCTGCCGAGAGTGATCGACGACTGCACTGCTCCGTCGCCTCAAGCGCAACAGGCACACATCGAGCCAACTTCGATCACCGTGGCTTGCGCAGACAATGGCATCGGCGTCCAGGACGGCGTGTGGACTAGCTGGTCGCCTACCAGCGCAAGCGGAAATGGCAAGGTGTGGGAGAGCACCTGCACTCCAGATTGTGCCAATGGCATCACCGAGACGTATCCGGCGGCGATCTCGCTTTCGGGCGTCGAGGACACCTCGGTGGGCAATCTGTTCTCTCGGATGTCAGTCGCGTACCAAGGAGCGGGCCCGAATGGACATACGACCGACCAGTTCGCACTGCCCTTACCGCCCGAGTGATTCGCCACTTCACAGTTTGGGACTGGCGAGAAATCAATCGGGAATCGTAGCGCTCCGCCCCCGAGCAGTGCCGAAAGCGGGACCCACCGCGGTGCCAACGGTCCAAACCAACTCGTCGGGAGCAATCTCACTCGGTCACCGGCAACCACGCGGTTGGCCAGATCCAAGTCCCGGCGATACCACTGCGGGCGCTCCCAGTCCCATGGACGTCAACCGCAACGCGACTCAGCCAGTCCCGGCTTAGTCTGTTGCGGCCCGATCCTCGGGCCGCAACGCGTGAAGGGTGACTCGTGGTGGACAGTGATGCACTCGATCTCGAAACTCGCAATGCCGTGATCCGGAGGATTCCCCTACTTGGCCGCATGGGGATCAGGATCGTCCAGCTCAAGCCGACCACGATCCTGACGATGGAGCTGAGCGATGACGTGCGCGGTCATGCGGAAGGCACGGTGCACGGTGGCATGCTCGCGACCTTTGCTGATGTGTCATGCGGCACCGCATTAGAAGGCCTCTTCGATCCCCAATCCGAAGTGCCCGTCACAACGGAACTGCACGTTCGCTACTTCCGGCAGCCCCACACTGGGCCGCTCAGGTGTGAGACCACCGTCGCCCATCGCGGTCGTCGGATTCTCAGCTCCGAGTGTTCCATCACCGACGGACAGGAGCGACTTCTAGCCCGAGCATCGGCGACCTACATGATCGTCTCGGGCACGCCCCTGGCGTAGAAGGCAGTCCTGAGATCTTCGGCGCGTCTCTACCTGGGGGTGCCCCAGATCGGCGGGACGAGGTGCCGCCCTGCATCATTCAGTGCCCGGTGTGATGCAGGTTTCTGACGCCGATACTGAAGAGGTAGCCGCCCAGGACGAGCAGGATCGCCCCGATGATGTCGAGCCATAGGCGGTGGAGCAGCGGGCCTGCGACCACGAGCCAGACGCCGGCGAGGGTGAGGAGCAGACCGCCGAACAGCCCCCTGTCTGTCAGGCTGACGTGAGACACCTGC
>PLRX01000136.1 GCA_003164095.1 Acidimicrobiaceae bacterium
ATGGTGTCGAAGGCCAGCGACGACTTGCCCGACCCGGACAGGCCGGTGAAGACGATCAGCTGGTCGCGAGGCAGGTCCAGCGACACGTCCTGGAGGTTGTGCTCGCGCGCGCCACGCACGACAAGTCGATCGGCCATGGCGTGAGGATACCGGTGCGGAGGTCGGGGCTGGCCGGGGTCAGGCCGGGGCCGGGGCCTCGACGTCGGCCGTGGACCCCGGCAGCACCGGGCTGCCGTCGACGGGGTCCCGGGCCAGGAGCGCCCGAAGTTCTGCCACCTCGTCCCGGATGAGGGCCGCCTCCTCGAAGCGGAGGGCCTCGGCGGCCTTGACCATCTCGGCGTCCAGTCGGTGGATCAGGCTGGACAGTTCGTCGGCGTCCGGGCCGATCGCGTGCGCCATCTCCGCGGCCATCGCCCGTGGGTCGACACCGGTCCGCTCGCCCTTGGCGCCCTTCTGTCGTCGGGGCCCGGCCACCCGGGTGAGACCGGCGAGGTTGCCCTCGGAGGTGAAGGCGTCACCCCGGACCCGCTCCAGGATGTCGGTGACCGATTTGGTGATGCTCTTCGGGTCGATGCCGTGGGCCGCGTTGTAGGCGATCTGGCGTGCCCGCCGGCGCTGGGTCTCGCCGATGGCCGCCGTCATCGAGTCGGTGACCCGGTCGGCGTACATGACGACCCGTCCGTTGACGTTCCGGGCGGCCCGCCCCATGGTCTGGATCAGCGACGAGGAGGATCGCAGGAAGCCCTCCTTGTCGGCGTCGAGGATGGCCACGAGGGCCACCTCGGGGAGGTCGAGTCCCTCCCGGAGGAGGTTGATGCCGACCAGGACGTCGAACACGCCGAGGCGCAGCTCGCGCAGGAGCTCGATGCGGGCCATGGTGTCGACGTCCGAGTGGAGGTACTGGACCCGTGTGCCCTGCTCGGCCAGGTAGTCGGTGAGGTCCTCGGCCATCTTCTTGGTGAGGGTCGTGATCAGCACCCGGTGACCGGCGGCGACGGTGGCATCGATCCGCGCCCGCAGGTCGTCGATCTGCCCGGTGGTCGGGACGATGTCCACCTCGGGATCGACCAGGCCCGTCGGGCGGATCACCTGCTCGACGACGTTGGAGCTGTGCTCGAGCTCCCACGGACCCGGGGTCGCCGACAGCAGCACCACCTGGCCCACCCGCTCGGTGAACTCCTCGAAGCGCAGCGGACGGTTGTCCATGGCCGAGGGCAGCCGGAAGCCGTGGTCGACGAGGGTCTCCTTGCGGGACCGGTCGCCGGCGTACTGGCCCCGCAGCTGGGGGACGGCCACGTGGCTCTCGTCCAGGACCACGAGGTAGTCCTTGGGGAAGAAGTCGAGGAGGGTGAACGGGGCCTCGCCGGGGGCCCGTCCGTCGAGGTGGCGGCTGTAGTTCTCCACGCCGGAGCACACCCCGGTTTCGGCCAGCATCTCGAGGTCGTACTCCGTGCGCATCCGCAGCCGTTGGGCCTCGAGGAGCTTGCCGGCGGACTCCAGCTCCGTCAGGCGGCCACGCAGTTCGTCCTCGATGCCGAGGACGGCCCGGCGCATCCGCTCGTCGCCCGTGCCGTAGTGGGTGTTGGCGAAGACGACCAGGTCGTCGAGTTCGTCGCCGATCTCGCCGGTCACGACGTCGAAGGACCGGATCCGCTCCACCGTGTCGCCGAAGAACTCGATGCGCACGGCACGCTGCTCGTAGGCCGGGTGGATCTCCACCGTGTCGCCGTGGACCCGGAACTGGCCCCGGGTCAGGGCCACGTCGTTCCGCGAGTACTGGAGCTCCACCAGCCGCCTGAGCAGGGCCCGCTGCTCGTAGTCCTCGCCGCGCTCGAGCGCCACGATGCGGTCGCGGTACTCCTCGGGTGAACCCAGGCCGTAGATGCAGGACACCGAGGCGACCACGATGGTGTCGGGGCGCAGGAGCAGCGACGAGGTCGAGGCGTGCCGGAGCCGGTCGATCTCGTCGTTGATCGACGAGTCCTTCTCGATGTACGTGTCCGACGAGGGGACGTACGCCTCGGGCTGGTAGTAGTCGNNTCGTAGTAGGAGACGAAGTACTCGACCCGGTTCTTCGGGAAGAAGTCCTTCAACTCGGCGGCGAGCTGGGCGGCCAGCGACTTGTTGGGCTCGATGATCAGCGTCGGCCGCTGGACGGCCTCGATGGTCCAGGCGATGGTGGCCGTCTTGCCGGACCCCGTGATACCCAGGAGGGTCTGGTAGCGGTCGCCGCGCTCCAGGCCCTCCACCAGGCCGGCGATGGCCTGGGGCTGGTCTCCAGCGGGACGGAAGGGTGAGACGACCTCGAAGGGTGGCACGTCGTCAAGGGTACCGGGAGGGTGTGACGCTACCGACGTGGCCCCGTCGGATCACGGCCGCCGTAGCGCCCCGACGGCTTGTCCACGCAGGTCCCGGCGTCGGTTGCTCCGGCCCGGAGCTCCGTCGGGCCTGGAGGTCACTCCGGCGACCGCCCCCCGCCGGACCTCAGTCGGCCGACGATGCCGGATCGGCGGTGGCCGCCACGGGGTCCGCGTGCGGCAGTGCCGCCAGTTCCTGCCAGACCCGGTCGACCTCGGCGGCCAGGTGCTCGGTACCGTCCGAGTTGTCCACCACGAAATCGGCCCCCTCGAGCCGCTCGGCCCGGGTGGGCTGGGCGGCCTGGCGGGCCCGGGCGTCCTCCTCGGGCATGCCCCGCAACGTCGTGAGACGCTCCAGGGCGAGCTCGGGCGGCACGTCGACCACCACCACTGCATCGAGGGCGAGCAACTCCCGGTGGAAGTCCTTCAGCAGCGGGATGTCCATGACCACGATGCGGTCGGAGCCCGCGTAGGCGTCCTTCCTCTCGATCATGGCCACGCCGATGGCCGGGTGGATGATGGCGTTGAGGGCTTCGAGCTCCTCGGGGTGCCCGAAGACCTTGGTGGCCAGCGCCGGGCGGTCGATGCGACCGTGGGCGTCGACGATGTCGCCCCCGAAACGGTCGATCAGGGACTGGTAGGCCGCAGCCCCCGGCTCCACCACCTCGCGTGCCACCTTGTCGGCATCGACCAGGGCCGCGCCGCGGGCCACCAGCAGCTCGGCCACCGTGGACTTTCCGGCGCCGATGTTGCCCGTCAGTCCCACGGTCAGCACGTCGCGCTCCCCCTTCCGGTCACGCCGGACGCCGCGGCCGGGATGCCGTGGCGAACAGGACCATGGTCGTGCGGTCGAGGTCGTCGGTGACGAAGAAGTCGTCGGCCGTGATCCCGGTCACCCCGCCGGAGTCACCCCGGGCGATCAGCTTGTAGGCGACGGGCAGGGCCCGCGTGTAGAAGCCGATGTACCACGAGCGCGGCATCTTGTGCCTCAGGTCCAGGAAGTCGAGGCGGAGCACCTTCTCGGCCTTGACCCGACGGGCGGTGAAATCGGCCTTGACGTGGGGGACCGCATCGAGCCCCTGGACGGTGACGTCGTGGAAGTGGCGGGACAGCATGTCCCGCAGTTCGGTCGGTTCGAACAGGTGGATGTGGAACGGGTTCTCGAAATCGGCCGGGGCATTCGGCGTCAGGAAGAACACCGACCCGTCGTCCTTGAGCACCCGGGCCAGCTCGGACACATGGCCCTCCGGCTGATCGAAGTGCTCGATGAGGTGGGACGAGCACGCCCAGTCGAAGCTGCCCTCGCCGAACCCCAGGGCGAGGGCGTTCATCTGTGCGGTCCCGAGGCCGTCCGACCCGTAGGTCCGCCTCGCCAGTTCGACGGCCTCGGCGCTGTAGTCGACCCCGACCACCTGTCGCCCGGGTGCGAGGAACCGGGCCGACTCGAAGCCCTGGCCGCAGCCGACGTCGAGGACGGTGCCCTGTCCCAGGCGCTCGATGACGGTCCGGTAGCCGGCCGCGTGGAGCGCGAGGAGGGAGTCGGGGGTGACACCCTGCTGGGGGCGCTCGCCGGTCAGCTGGCGTCCCTTGCGGTCCGCCGTGGCAGCCGATCCGGCGGGCACGTGGGCCGCGCTCATCGTGCCGACCGACTCCGGGACCGACCCCGCACCTGCTCGAACTCGTCCATCTGGCTCCCCGTCCTCGTCCCGGCGCCCGGTGCTGCCGGCACGGCGCTGCGGTTGTTTACACTACCGACCACTCGTGCCAGCACCAGAACCCTCCCCTGCCGGGCCCACGGTCCGGACCCCCGGCCGGACAGGCTCCCTCTACGGCCGCCTGCGGTCGCCCAGTGCGCTGCGCGCCTGGGTCGACTACCTGGTGCTGGCCGTCCTCGCCTTCGTGCCCATGCTGGCCGCCCAACCAGGCGTGGTGACCGACGACACCAAGACCTACCTGTACCTCGACCCGGGCCGCTACGTCCGCCAGGCCGTGTCGGTGTGGGACCCCCACGTCGGGCTCGGCACGGTCACCCACGAGAACATCGGCTACCTCCTCCCGATGGGGCCCTTCTACTGGGTCATGGCCGAGCTCCACGTGCCGCTGTGGGTCGCCCAGCGCCTGTGGATGGGGTGCCTCCTGTACGCCGCCGGTGCGGGCGCCCTCTACCTGTGCCGGGTCCTCGGCCTGTCCGGTGCCGGCCGCTACGTCACGGCGCTGGCCTACATGTTCACCCCTTATGTCCTGCAGTACTCCGGCCGCATCTCGGTCATCCTGATGCCATGGTCGGGGCTCCCCTGGATGCTGGCCTTCGTCGTGCTGGCCCTGCGCAAGGGCGGGTGGCGCTATCCGGCCCTCTTCGCTCTGGTAGTGGCCCTGGTCAGCGGGATCAATGCCAGCTCCATCCTCTACGTCGGCATCGCGCCGGCGCTCTGGCTCCCCTACGCCGTGCTCGTGGCGAAGGACTCGACCTGGCGGAAGGCCTGGGGGGTGGCCTGGAAGGTGGCCGGCCTCACCTTCCTGGTGTCGGTGTGGTGGGCCGTCGGCCTCCAGGTCGAGGCGGCCTACGGCGTCAACGTCCTCAAGTACACCGAGACCGTGCCCGCCACCAGTGGGGCGTCGCTCGCCTCGGAGATCCTGCGCGGACTCGGCTACTGGTACTTCTACGGCACCGACCGGGTCGGCCCCTGGACCCAGACGTCCGTCCAGTACACGCAGAGCATCGCCCTCATCCTGTGGAGCTTCAGCGTGCCCGTGCTGGCCGTGCTGGCCGCCTTCGTGGCCCGGTGGCGCTACCGGAGCTACTTCATCCTCATGACCGTGGTGGGCATGGTCCTGGCCGTCGGACCCAACCCCTACGAGCACCCTTCGAGCATCGGCTCCGTCATCAAGAAGATCATGGTCGACACGACGGCCGGCCTGGCCATGCGCTCGACGGACCGAGCCTCCCCCGTCGTCATCCTCTGCCTGGCCGTGTTCCTCGGCGCCGGGGTCAGTGCCCTGTACCTGCGCCTGCGGGCGGTGGGCCTCGTGATCGGCGCCGGCGTCGTGGTGGCCGTGGCCGGCGCCTCGAGCCCGCTGTGGAGCGGCCAGATCCTGGCCGACGGCTTCAACCAGCCCGCGACCCCCCCGGCGTACGTCCGCGCCGCGGCGAAGGCACTCGACGGAACCCATCCGGGTACGCGGGTCTACGCCATGCCCGGCAACAACTTCGCCGCCCAGCGGTGGGGCGACACCATCGACACCGTGTACCCCGGTCTGATGACGCGTCCGTTCGTCACCCACGAACAGCAGATCATGGGTTCCCTCCCGACGGCCGACGTCCTCGAGGCCGTCGACGGGCCGCTGCAGGACGGGGTCATGAACTGGCAGGCCATGGCGCCCATGGCCTCACTGCTGGACGCCGGTGACGTCCTTGTCCAGTACGACCAGGCCTACGAGCGCTACGACACCCCCAACCCCCAGACCGTGGCCGCCGAGCTGGCCACGACGCCTCCGGGCCTGTCCGACCCCGTGTCCTACGGCACCCCGCGGCCCAACGTGCCGCTCCTCCCCCACTTCGACGAGGGCACCCTGGCGCTGCCCGCCAACCCGGGCTGGACGGCGCCCCTGGTGTCGTACACCGTGGCCTCACCGCGCCCGATCATCCGCACGGAGTCGACGGCGACACCCCTGGTCGTCGACGGCGACGCCAACGGGGTGGTGGCCGCCGCGTCGGTCGGCCTGCTGAACGGCAACCCGACCATCCTCTACGCCGGCACCCTCGACACGAACCACACACTGCAGCGCCAGACGCTGACGAAGCCGGCCACCCTGGTGGTCACCGACACCAACCGCAAGCAGGGCTACCGCTGGAATTCGCTCAACGAGAACACCGGCTACACCGAGACGGCGGCACAGGGCCCGGACACCACCGACCCGAGCGACGCACCGCTGGACCTCTTCCCGGGTGCGCCGCCCGACTCCCAGACGACGACGGTGCTGGCCGGTGTGTCGTCGGTCACCGCCTCCTCCTACGGCTCCTCGATCACCTACCTGCCCGAGGACCGGCCGGCGGCCGCCCTCGACGGCAACACGCAGACGGCGTGGCTGACGAACTCGTTCGTCGGCCAGATCGGCCAGTGGTGGCAGGTCGTGCTCGACGCGCCCCGCACCGAGGACCAGCTCCTCCTGGTCCAGCCGCAGACCGGCGACCCCGACCGGCACATCACTCGGGTCACGCTCACCTTCGACGGCGGCCACCCGGTGACGATCCCCCTCTCCCCCGCGTCCCGGACGGCGGCCGGGCAGGTCGTGACCTTCCCCGCCCGCACGTTCACCACACTGCGGGTCACCGTGTCGGGCGTGGTGGTCGACAACCCGACGTCGCCCGTCGGATCGCGCAGCTCGGTGGGCTTCGCCGAGGTCGGAATCCCGGGGGTGTCGGTCGACGAGACGGTGGCCATGCCCGAGGACCTCCTGCGGGCGGCCGGTGCCTCGTCGCTCGCCGACCGCCTGACGTTGCTGATGACCCGCCTACGGGCCTCGGGGACCCCGCCCAGGTCCGACGTGGAGCAGTCGCTCCAGCGCACGTTCTGGCTGCCGACGGCCCGGACGTTCTCACTCACCGGTCAGGCGAGAATCTCGCCGCTCGTGCCCGACGACGAGATCGACCGGCTGGTCGGGCGGCCGGGCTCCGACTACACGGGCACGGTGGCCTACTCGCAGGGTCGTCTGCCCAACGACCTGCGTGCGAACGCCATGGCGACGCTCGACGACGACCCGTCGACGGTCTGGGAGCCCGGGTTCGGGAGCGCCCACCAGGCAGGCGAGTGGCTGCAATACCACTTCGCTGAGCCCGTCACCTTCGACCACATCGACCTCCAGGTCGTGGCCGACGGACGTCACTCGGTGCCCACCCAGGTGACCGTCAGCACCGACAGCGGGTCGGCCACCGTCCCCCTGCCACCGATCGCCGACAGTCAGGTGGCGGGCGCGGTGGTCGACGTGCGCGTCCCCCTCCCCACCCTGCACGGCAGGAGCGTCCGACTCACTTTCGGCACCGTCCGCATCGAGAACACCCTCAACTACTACTCGCAGACCCCCATCGCCATGCCCATCGGCATCGCGTCGGTGGGGATCCCGGGTGCACCGGCGGCGGCACCCGTGCCGACGGATGTGCCCACGTCGTGCCGCAGCGACCTGCTGTCCGTCGACGGTGCACCGGTGTGGGTGCAGGTGACCGGGACCACGGCGGACGCCCTGGACCGCAAGCCCCTGACGATCACCCTGTGCGGCCCCGACGCCGGTGGGCTGACGCTCGGGCCGGGTGACCACACGCTGCGGTCCTCCATCGGCCAGGTGGTCGGCTACGACATCGACCAGCTCGCGCTCGACTCGGCACCTGGCGGGGCTGCGATGCCGCTGGCCAGCGCCACCACGGTTGCCGCACCGCCCGTGTCCGCCTCGCCCGTGGCGGTCGTCGACGCCCAGACCGCCACGACCGTGCACGTGACCGTCAACGGTCTGTCGACGGCGTCCGGCACCACGCCCTTCGACCTCGTCCTCGGCGAGTCGATCAACCAGGGCTGGACGGCGACGGTGGGCGGTGGCCCCGGACTCGGCAGGCCGGTGCTCATCGACGCCTTCGCCAACGGGTGGCGCATCGACCCGGCGGCCCTCGCCCCCTACGTCCACGACGGGACGGTGGCGGTCACCCTCGTGTGGACACCCCAGAAGTCCGTGGACTGGGCGCTCCTGGTGTCAGCCGTCTCCATCGTGGCCTGCCTCGTGCTCGCCCTGTGGCCGGTGGGCCGGCGCCGGCGCCGTCGCCATGCCCACGCGTCATCGGCGGTCGACTACGTCGGTGTCCCGACCGACGAGACCGCAGCGGCAGCCCTCGCCCTCGACGCACGCCCCAAGCTGCAGCTGCCCTTCACCTCCGAAGGCCCTCGGGCATCGGTCCTCGTCTCGGCCCTGACAGCCCTCGTCGCCGGGGGTGTCGCCGCCGCCGTGGCGTCACCCCGGGCCGGCCTGGCCGTGGCTGCGGGCACACTCCTCGTGCTGCTCGTCCCGAGACTGCGCTTCCTGCTTGCCATGGCAGCCGTGGGGTGTGTCGCCGCCGCCGGGATCTACGTGGCGGTCCACCAGGGGCAGACGCTCGCACCGGACAACGGGGCATGGCCGCAGTCCTTCGGGGTGGCGAGCCAGTGGGCTTGGGCCGGCGTGGTCTTCCTCGGCGCCGACGGGGCGGTCGACGTCGCACTGCGGGCCCGGAAGCGCAGGTTGGACGGCCGTGACGGGGGGGACGGCGATAGTGGGGCCCACGCCGCCGGGAGTGACGACGCCACACCGGGGCCGACCGGTGGCGGCACGATCGGTACCGTCGGAGCCGGCGTCCAGCGCAGCTAGTGGCCGGTGCCGGTGAGGTCAATCTGTGAGACGCCCTTCGGCACCGACAGCCTGAACGCGTAGACCCCGTTCGAGCTGGACAGCACCTTCACATCGAACCGTCCACGGAGGGCGGCGGTGGTCGCAGCCACCTCAGCAGGCGTGGCCGAGTCGATTCCCGACGTGAGGGCGACGACGACGACCACGTCAGGCGAATTGACGGGAATCGCCTCCGTCGACGGGACGAGGAGGTAGGCGAACTGCCGGCCGCTGAATCGCCCGACGACCCGCAACGACGCCGCGACCTCGGCATCGCCCGGTGTTCGCTGGAGCACGGTGCGGAGTTCAGCTGCCTGTGCCGCTGAGGCTCCCGTGTCGATCGCCGTGCGCACGATGGTGGTGGACGTGGTGATTCCCGAGACGAGTGCCAACAAGAAGAGAACGGTCCCCAGGATCGCGGGCAGCACCCATCGCCCGTGCAACCGTGCCGCCAGCCAGACGAGGACGGTGACCGTGCCGAAGAGCATGAAGGGGAAGAGAGCGAAATTCTGGAACGGGGAACCGATGTAGTTCGGGCTCGAGTTGAGAGCACTGGTGACCAGCACCACCATCGGGACGCCGCATCCCCATGCGGACGCGATACCGATGCCGCCTGCCGGTTCCACGACCACCCAGATGTCGTGGAGGCGAATCCGGAGTTCATGGAGCACTCGGCCAGGGTGGGTCAACACCCCGATGACAACGAGCCCCATGCCACCACTGGCCGGGAGCTCGGTTCGACCGGCGAGATAGGCGTAGTCGCTCAATGCCGATCCGAGGTTGGCCCCGATGACGTTGATCAGTCCGAGCCATGCTCCTCCGACAGCGACCAGCGCGAGTCCGTGGTAGCGCGTGGCCCGCCCGGCCAGGAGGGCCGACACCCCGATGCCGACGACGTACAGCGCGGGTAGGTCGCCGCAGAGGAGCGTCGCACCTACCCAGACCCACGCCCAGACGAATCGCTCCCGGTAGAAGGCGCGGGCGGCGAGCACCGCGAACAGCGCGGCGGTCGACTCGAAATGGAAGTCGAATACCACTGTGCCCCACAGGAGTGGATTGACGAGGATCGCCACCAGTGCCGCGCCACCTATCGGAAGGGCGACCCGGGTGGCGACACGGTGCTTCTCCAGGTGTTCGATGATCCATACGAACGCGACGAATTCCGCTCCGGCCGCGGTGAGGTCCTGGAACCAGAGGAGGGAGACCGGCTGGGGGTACACGAGGTGCATCAGTGCGAGCGGCCACATGATCAGTTCGAAATGGCTCTTGTAGAACGGGAAGCCGTAGATCGAATTGAAGGGGTCGAGATGACCCTGGCCGATCTGCGTCCACGCCTGGTTGAAGATTCCGAAGTCCTCGATCAGGTGGAACCGATGGAAGAGGAAGGCGGAGAGGGCCAGGGTCACGACGAACTGCGCCCCGATCGCGACCGCTCCGGTGATCCGGAGGTAGCGCCACTGCTGTTGAGGAGCCACGTCGACCTGGGTATCCGGGGAGCTCCCCCAGACGATGCCGGGCGTATCAGTTCCGACGACCGACATGACCGCCGACCATAGTGCGCACCCGCTCCGTACCGGTTGCCACGTCGAGGGTGACGGGGCGTGCCATCGGCACGGCCGAAGTCCGCGCAGGGGGTGACCGCTCCGCCGTTGCGGTCAGTGGCTTCCGGGACTGCCGGGCGGAGGCCCCGCCGGGCGTCAGTCGTTCCGGGAGAGCGCCTCGGTGCCCAGCGCAGCGAGCGTGCCGCGCGCGGTGGCGTCCCAGGTCAGGCGACCGGCGTGCTCGAGTGCGCCGACGCCAAGGCGCCGCCGGAGCACCTCGTCCCGGAGCACGGCGTCGAGGGCGGCCACCATGTCGTCGGTGGTGTCGACCAGCAGGCCGGAGGTGCCGTCGACCACGGCGTCCTCGTGGCCACCGATCCGGGTGGCCACCGACGGCGTCCCGCAGGCCCCTGCCTCCGTGACCGTCATGCCCCAGCCCTCGCGCAGCGACGACGAGGCGACCACCCACGCCGACCGGTACAGGTCGACGAGCGCATCGTCGTCCACGTACCCCGGCAGCTCGATCCAGCCCTCAGCACCATGGGACCGGATGAGGGCTTCGAGGGGCGGCCGCTCGTAGCCCTCACCGGCGAGAACGGCACGAAGGTCGGGGTGGCGTGCCTTGAGACGCACCAGGGCGTCGATCAGCAGGTGGAAGCGCTTGACCGGGACGAGCCGCCCCACCGCCACGACCAGCGGCACCGCCGAGCGCTCACCGCCCGGGGTGAACCGGGGCTCCACGCCCGGTGGAGTGACCGTGATCCGATCCGCCGGCAGGCGGAGTCGCTCCACGATCTCGGCCTTCGACGACTGCGACAGGGTGACGATGCGTCCCTTCCGGTAGAAGGGCGGGGCGATCCGGTGCTCGAGGAAGTGCCCGGCGTCGGCGAGCCCCCGAGGCAGTACCAGCTTCCACATCTCGTCGTGCACGTGGTGCAGGAAGGTGATCTGGGGGCTGCGCGACCACACGGGACTGAAGAACGGCATGCCGTTCCAGATCTCGACCACGCCGTCACCCGTGCCGATGCGGCCGACGGCACCCGACAGGATCGAACGCGGGAAGACGGAGTAGCGGCCCGCGCGCCGGATGACGCGGTAGCCGTCCCGGCGCACCACCCGACGCCCGCCGGGCACGGAGGACGTGGTCATCGACACGTCGAGGCCCGCCGCCGACCAGGCGCTGACGACACGATGGGCGTGGAGCTCGCTCCCGCCCGCCTCGGGGTCGTCGAAGTCCCGCCAGGCGAGGACGTCGATGCGACGCAGGCCGGCGCGCCCGGCGATCTCCTCGAGCGACATGCCGCTGAAGAGCGACACCGGTCCGGACGAGCGCGCGGTACGTGCCGAGGGGTGGTCGAACGAGATGGCCTGCGCCGTCCCCTCGGAGACCGGGTCGCGGCCGGAGTCGATCCGGGTGACGGAGGCGTCCGCACGGGCCGCGCTCGCGGCCCGCCGGTCCGGTGGTGACGGCGTTACCGGCACCTGCTCCCCTGCACTCCCCCCGGATGCTGCATCGGCCCAGTGTACCGGACCCCGGACCGGCGCCTCCGGGACGCTGAGCCGTGCCGGAACCGCTACGCGGCGCTCAGCGCCGCCTGGCCACCCGCTGCCAACCCCACTGCCGTGACCAGTGCTGGCCGCGGTGGCGGATATGGATGGCGAGGAAGGCGATGCCCATCGCCAGGGCCAGGAGGGCCTGCACGACGAGGTCGGCCCACGCCGTCGCGCTCGGGTGCCCGTCGGCACGCGTCACCAGGACGACGGCCAACCCCGACCCGGCTGTCAGGAGGAACACGATCCAGCGTGAGCCGGTCCCGAACAGGTAGTTCGTCACGAGCACGGTGAACGACAGGCACAGCATGGCGAGTACCAGCGGGGCGAAGGCCGGAGCCGCCGTGCTGAGCTTGGCCGAGAACACCAGGGTCAGGAACTGCCGCGGCACCACCACGGCGATGCCGAGCAGAAGGACGGCGGGGACGGACAGGAACAACAGGGTCACACCGAGTTGCCTGATGGCGTGGCCCCCCTCGTTCCAGCGGATCGTGGCCTCCGGCAGCAGATAGGCCCCGAGCGCGAGGGCACCGAACACCAGTGCCTTGGACGCCACGGAGATGGCAGCGTAGGGGCCCACGTTGGCGTGGTCGAGGCGCCCGAGCAGGATCACGTCGACGTTCTGCAGGAGGCCGAGCAGCGCCAGCCCCACGAAGGCGGCGGACACGTCGCCCAGCAGTTTGCGACGTGCGAGGATCTCCGCCGGTGTCGTGGTGGCGTCGACCACGCCGTCGCGAGCCACAGGGCCGCCGGCAGGGTTCGCCCACGCCCTGTGGGCCAACCAGTGGGCATGGAGGGTGGCCACCACCTCGCTCACGAACACACCGAGGGCGTAGCCCGCCACGCCGAACCCGCCGACGACCAGCAGGACGACCAGGGCTGTCCGCACGCCTCCTTCGACCAGCAGGTTGCCGGCCAGCGGACGGTAGCTGCGGTGGGCCTGGAGGAGGCCCCGATCGATGCTCAGCAGGATCCAGATGCCGGCGGCCATCAGGATGAGCACCACGCCCCGGCCGTTGGGCAGCCGGAGCTGGTGGGCGATCCACCCCTGGAGGGCCAGGACCAGGACGAGCTCGACCCCGATGGCCACCAGGCAGATGCGGTGCACCCGGGCGACCCACCGGCGCACCAGGTGCCCCTGTCCCGTCGTCTGCAGGCCGGTGACCCTGCGCACGACACCGACGAGGACGGCCGAGCCGGGCATGGACAGGATGAAGAACAGGCCGAGCAGCTGGGCGATCTCGCCGTAGGCCTGCGAGGACACCAATCGGGCGACGGCCACGACGACGAGTGCAGCCGCACCGTTGACCAGCATGCCGGCGATCGCCACCGGGCCGGCCTGGAGCAGTCCGCCCTTCACCGTGTTGTCGGTGCCCACCAGACTGGGTGCCGCTTCGTCGTGCGGTAGCGCGATCATCGGGCCGCCGGCCACCGCGATGCCGACCGCCGGTCCGAGGGCCGCCGACTCCCCGATGGGGTCGACGACGGTCTCGACCTCCTCCAGGATCAGGTCGAGGCCGGGCTCACCGTCGTCGGAGGTACCGCCCGGCGGGTCCGCCCCCTCGCGCCCCACGGTCCCCCGCCCCTGCTCAGCCGGCGCGCCGGGGAAGGACCGGCGCGTCCCGCCCGGTCGCAGCTCGTGAGCCGTCGCCCGTGCGGCCGTCGGCCGTCTCGTGGTACTCCTCCTCGACGTTCACCGACCAGATGTCGTGGTGGGCGCCGTGGATGTTCTCGACCGTGAGCATGGCCGTGTACATGGAGTGGTCCTGGTTGTTGTACTTGTGCATGCCGTTGCGGCCCACGGGGTGGACGTTCGGGGCGTGCTCCTCGAACCAGCGACGGATGACCTCGACGTTGTCGTGGTAGCTGTCGTCGTAGACGGGATAGGCCTTGGGCATCCGCACCACATAACCCGCCTCGACGTCGGAGGGGTCGACCAGCCCGATGGTTGCGAGCTCCTTGGTCCCCAGCGCCACCAGGTCGTCGTCACTCATGGTCCACAGTTCGTCGCCCTCGAACACGAAGTACTCCATTCCCAGACAGGTGCGACCGTCCTTCACGAGGAAGGGGGACCAGGACCCGAAGTTCTGGATGCGTCCGACCTTGACGTCGGGCGAGTGGATGTAGATCCAGTTGTCGGGGAACCCGCGGTCCGCCGGCACCACGAGGGCGACGGTCAGGAAGTCGCGGTAGTGGAGGTCGGCGGCGGCGCGGAGGACCTCGGCGGGCACCGGGGGGTCCACCGACCTGGCCAGCGCGGTGAACGGCATCGACGAGATGACGTGCTCGGCCGGGACGCGCTCGGTGGCGCCACCCTGGTCGACCGACACGGCGACGGCCCGTCCGTCCTCGAGGTGCACGGTGGTGGCCGACGCCGCCATGCGGACCTCGCCACCGAGTCCCACGACCTTCTCGGCGCACCGTTCCCACATCATGCCGGGCCCGTACTTCGGGTACTGGAACTCCTCGATGAGGCTGGTCACCTGCTTCGACTTGTCGCGCCGGCTGCCGAACGACGAGCGGATCGGCTCCCACACGGCGTTCCACAGGGACATGCCCTTGATGCGCTGCGCGCCCCAGTCCGCCGACAGCTCGGAGGCGGACACCCCCCAGACCTTCTCGTTGTAGGTCTTGAAGAAGTGCTGGTACAGCCGCCAGCCGTAGTTGGAGACGATGTAGCCCTCGAGGGTCGACAGGTCCTTGGGCGGCCGCACCCGCACCCACAGGAACGACAGGCCGCAGCGGACCGCCTCCACGACACCGAGGTTGGAGAGCGCGTTGCCGAGCTTGATCGGGTAGTCGTAGTACTTGTCGCCGTAGAAGATGCGGCTCATCCGTGGCCGGAGCAGGAAGTCCTCGTCGGGCAGGATCTCGTGCCAGAACTCCTCGACCGGGACGACCTTGGTGAAGAACCGGTGGCCGCCGATGTCGAACCGCCAGCCGTCGCGCTCCACCGTCCGGCTGATACCACCGAGAACCGTGTCCTGCTCCAGCACCACGACCGGGTCTCCGGCCTGGGCCAGTCGGTATGCGGCGGTCAGCCCGGCCGGCCCGCCGCCGATGACGACCACCGGGTCGCCCGCCCGAACCCCCTGCGGGGTGTCGGCTGCGGTCTCAGGGTTGTGCGGTGTTGCCATGCGGTGCGATCCGTTTCTGCTGGTTCCGGTGGCCGACGCCGTGTGGTGGCGGCCGGAGGGGTGGTGCCCGGGGCGACNNGCGACTGGTGGGCCGACCGACCACCCGCCTCCCACGGGTCCCCGTCCCGCAGGGAGCGGAGGGGCGTCGGCTGCGCCCTGCGGTGGGCAGGATAGTTGCTCCCCCGGGGCCCTCGGCGGAATGTTTGCGGGCCGGTCCGCCGGCCCTAGGGGACGACGACCCCGAGGAAGGCCAGGGTGGCGTACCCCGTCATGGCGGCCGCCGACACCACCAGCACCGCCAACTCCACCGGGCGGCGCGAGGTGGCGGTGGACGCCGCCACGACCAGGGGGAACGCGCCGAGTGCGTAGCGCTCAAACGAGTCCAGATTCGTACTGCTCAGCGACACCACCAGGACTGCCGACGAGAAAAGGGCGTACGAGTGCGGCAGGCGCCGCCACGCCACGACGACGAGCACGACGCAGAGCGCGATCCACGGGAGGTGGGCGGCACTGCCCAGGTGGTGGCCGTGGAGGGCGGCCAGGCCGTCGTGCCACATGGCGTCGAACGGTACGGCCAGCTGCCCACGATGGCCTCCCTGCTGCTGGACCGTCAACGGCAGCCAGGCATCGCCGAAGCGGTGGCCGACCCACACCAGGTAGGCGCCTGCGCCGACCACCGGGGCGAGCAGCGCCGCGGCCCCCGCCGCCAGCCGGTCCGGCCCACGCAGCGTCGCCCGGTGCGACCACAGCTCGAGGGCCACGGGCACCACCAGCAGGACCCCCACCGGTCGCGCGGCGCCGGCGGCCAGGCCGGCCGCCGCGGCCCACCACCAGTGCCGGCTGCGGATACCCAGGAAGGTGACGATCGAGCACAGCAGCAGGACGGCGTCCGAGTAGGCCAGGACGAGCGAGTAGGCGGACGGGGCGAGTGCCAGCAGCCACATCGAACGGCCCGCCAGGGCCGTGTCGCCGAGGTCGCGGCGCACCAGGAGGAGGAGGGCGGCCATGGCCAGCAGCGCCGCCACGTTGGCCACCACCACCAGCGCGACGCCCGTGCCCACACCGGGGACGGAGCCGAGCCACCGACCGAGGAGCGGGTAGAGGGGGAAGAAGCGCAGTGACTCCCGGCCTGCGGCCACGTACCCGTGGTCGGCGATCGACCGGTACCACCCGGCGTCCCATCCGAGCAGCCCGTCGTGTACCCGCTGGAGTGCGACGGGGTTGTCCGGCCGGACCGAGCGCACCGACAGGTGGGCGACGACCAGCGCCGCCGCCACGAGCACCCGGGCGACGACCCACGCCGGCAGCGCCGCGAGGACCGCACTCCCGACCACCTTCGCCGTTGCACGGGGGCCGGAGACGGTCACGGCCTGCCGGACGGACGCCGGCGGGACCCCCACGGCCACCGGGTCAGGACCCGGTCGGCGTCAGCCGGATCAGCGACATCGGTTGGTAGAACTCCGTGTCGTCACCCGTCACCAGACCCGTGCCGTGATAGCCCTGGTCGCCCTCCAGCGTCTGGACGACGCCCTCGCACCTGGTGCCGAACGACTGGTACCCACCGGCCCACACCAGGAAGACCTGGTGGCCGCCCGCAGCGAGTGTCTCCACCTGCCGGGCGAAGGTCACCGGCGAGGCGGCCCGAACGGCGGCTGCATAGTCCACCCAGTTCACGAATGCCGGCCCGGTACCCCGGGGAAAGGTGACCTGCTGGTAGCGACCGGCAGGCAGGAGGCGGTCGACCGCGGGGCCGAGCTGGTCGGGGCAGTAGGCCACGACGTCACCCGGGCGACCCGAGGCGGCGATGGCTCTCGCCACTTCGCCCGCCTGGGTCCGGTTGGTCGTGATGTTCGGCACGGAGCCACCGAGGCCGAGGAGGACGGCGAGCGTCAGCACGCCCGCCCGGACGTGCCGGTCGCGGAAGACCGTGAGGCCCAGGGCGACGAGCAGGATCAGCGGGATGAAGACCACCGAGGCGTAGCGAGCGTCGAAGGCGCTGTTGGTGACGAGGCCGCCGAGGATGGCGGCGGCCAGGGTCCCGGCTACGACGATGGCGAGTGGGCGACCCATCGGGCGGGTCCGGATGTCGAGGTCGATGTGCAGCCGGTCGGTGGCGATGCCGAACAGTCCGAGGCCGACGAGGGCGAAGAACAGCAGGGCGAGGCCGCGGCCCTGGCTGGTGCTGCCCCCGGCGAACGAGGCGATGGCACTGACCATGGCGGCGAACGAGGCCGGCGTGGACCACGGGGTGCCGGTGTGTTTCGACTGGTAGAGGAACGTCGGCAACCACGGCACGAAGGTCAGGCAGCCGACGACCACCGCCACCAGCGCCACCCGGGCGTTCCGTCGCCACTCGGCCCGGCCGCGCCAGGACTGGAACGCCAGCCACAGGAACACCGTGGCCAACAGGTAGACGGACCAGTAGTGCGTGTAGAGCAGGAGACCCGCAACGGCGCCGACCGCCACGAGGTTGCCGGGGCGCGGCGACCGGAGCGCGCGGTCGAGGGCCAGGAAGCCGCAGACCGTCAGCAGGGCGACCAGCGAGTACATCCGGGTCTCGGTGTCGTAGCGCACGGCGAACGGCGACGTCACCACGAGGAGCAGGGCCGCCCACGCGCCCGTCCGGCCTCCGAGCCGCTTCCCGGCCAGCCAGGCCAGCGGGAGTGTCACCACGCCGAACACCCCGGGCAGCGCCCGCACGGCGACGTCCGACCTGCCGAACGCCTCCATCCAGAAGTGCAGGAGGACGTAGAACAGCGGCGGGGCGCCGTCCCGCTTGAGGTACGAGGGGATCTCGTGCAGCGGTACCCCGGCGATGTTGACGGTCAGCGCCTCGTCGAGCCACAGGTCCGAATTGGTCCAGAAGCGGAGCACGAGGCCGGCGACGATGGCCAGCACCGCACCGAGGACCAGCAGCGTCCTGGTGATGCCCGAGAACGGCTTCCCCTCGGGGTCGTCGGTGGGCACCTCCCGGTGCGCGTCGACCCCGTCGGGCGCGACGGCTGCCGTCCGGGTGGTGACCCCGGGGGCCGATGACGGGGTCCCGGTCTCGGGAACGTCGGTGGAATCGTCGACCGCAGGCGCGGGTCCCGGTGATGCTGCATCCATGGCTGGCATGGTACCCAGACCGTCCGGCGACCTGGGACTCCCCCGTGCGTCCCTCCGGGTCGAACCATGGACTGCTCGCGATGTGAGCACTACTGTGCGCCCACGGTGCTCTCCGCCTGTGGCAGAGTCAGTGCCAGCAGTTCCGATGTCCGCCGGAAGGGGTGCCGAGGTTCCGGTGGACGGCACGAGGTCGCCGAATGGCGGCCCAGAGGACGCACAGGGGGAGTCTGCGTGACCGAGAAGCACGAGATCAGTCGGCGTACCTTCATCGCCAAGGGCGCCGCCGCCGGGGGCGCCGTGGTCCTGGCCGGTGCGGCCGGCAGTGCGCTCGCCGGTTGCTCCTCGTCGAGCGGCAGTTCCTCCACCACCGCGGCGGCGTCCTCGTCCAAGCCCGGCATCGGTGTGGGCACCCCGGTCCGGGGCGGCGCGCTCAACATCGGACTCGTCGCCGAGATCGACGGCTTCTACCCCCCGACCAACCACTGGGACACCAACGGCTACCTCTACGCCCAGTGCCTCTACGACCCGCTGATGGCCATCGCCGCGGACGGCAGCATCCAGCCCTACCTCGCAGCGTCGTGCACGCCCAATGCCACCTATGACACGTTCACGATGACCCTGCGGCCGAACGTCAAGTTCCACGACGGCTCGCCGCTCACCTCCCAGGTGGTGGTCAACAACTACACCGCTCTGAAGGCATCGCTACTCACGGGCCAGGCCCTCACCCAGGTGGTGTCCGTCACCGCCTCGGACGCCATGACCGTCGTCTTCAAGCTGGAGGCGCCGAACCCCGGGTTCACCGCGGGCCTGGCCACCCAGGTCGGCTACATGGTCGGCCAGGCGATGATCGACCAGGCGAACGCCAAGGTGGCCCTCCCCACGCCGGTGGGCACCGGGCCGTTCGTGTACCAGAACTGGCAGCCCAACAACCACTTCACCTGCACTCGCAACCCGAACTACTGGCGCCAGGGACTCCCCTACCTCGACCAGATCACCCTGAGGCCCATCCCCGACACCATCCAGCGCGAGGCGACGCTGAAGACCGGCGGGGTTGACATGATCGGCTCCACTGATCCCAACACGATCCACCGGTTCCAGGGGCAGTCGGGCTACCAGGTGATCGACTCGGCCACCGACATCATCGGCGAGCCGTCGATGGCGTTCATCATGCTCAACACCGTCGTGGAACCCACCAACGATCTCTCCGTCCGCCAGGCGCTCGCCATGGCGATCGACCAGGCCACGGTGCAGAAGATCTTCGGCGGTGGCTTCACCAAGCCCGTCAATGGCCTCTTCCTCCCTGGATCGCCCTACTACACGAGCGACACCGGCTACCCGTCGTACGACCCGGCGGCAGCCAAGAAGCTCGTGGCGGCGTACACGTCCAAGCACGGGAGTGCCCCGTCGCTCGAGCTGCTCACCATCACCGATCCCCGGCTCGCTCAGGTGGTCCAGATCATCCAGCAGATGTGGCAGCAGGTCGGCATCGACGTGACGGTCGGGCAGGTCGAGCAGGCGGACCTCATCAACGACTTCATCGCAGGGAAGTTCCAGGCTGCGACGTCGTACCAGTTCGGCGCGGTTGACCCCGACCTCAACTACGTGTGGTGGAGCACCACCACGACCGGCCCGATCGGGAGCATCGCCCTCAACTTCCCCCGCAACTCCGACCCGGTCATCGAGCAGGCCATGCTCACCGGTCGCCACACCACCGATCAGGCCACCCGGGTGCAGGCGTACCAGACGGTCAACAAACAGCTGGGCAAGGACCTCCCCTACCTGTGGCTCGAGCAGTACATCTTCTCGGAGGTGGCGACGAGCAAGGTGCAGAACTTCGCCAACCCGACCCTTCCGAACGGGATGGCGGGCTGGGGCTTCGACGAGGGCATCTTCAGCCCGACGGCCATCTGGCTGTCCAAGTAGCGACCAGGTCGACGGGGCATAGGGCGCGCACATGGGCAAGTACTTGATCAGGCGGTTCATCCAGCTGCTGGTGGTGTCCTTCATCATCTCCGTCCTGGTGTTCATGCTCGTCCACCTGCTGCCCGGCGACCCGACGACCCAGATCCTCGGCGCCAACGACACCGCCGCCAACCGGGCGATCCTGCTGAAGCAGCTCGGGCTCAACCTGCCGCTGTGGCACCAGTACACGATCTGGCTGAACGCGGCCTTCCACGGGAACCTCGGGACCTCGTACCTCAACCACGAGTCGGTGACCCACATCCTGGCCACCGGCGCACCGGTGTCCATCGAGCTCATCCTCATCAGCCAGTTGATCGCCTTCGCCATCGCCATCCCGCTCGCCCTGGTGGTGTCGCGCAAACCCAACCGGTGGCTCGACAACATCTCGACGACATCGACCTTCGGACTGCTCGCCCTGCCACCGTTCGTGGTGGCGCCCATCCTGGTGGCGGTGTTCGCCGTCGGCCTCGGCTGGTTCCCGGCCACCGGGTACACGCCTTTCACCCAGGCCCCGCTCACCAACCTGCACGAAATGATCCTGCCCTCGGTGGCCATCACCGCCGGCTCCATCGCCGTCTACTTCCGCCTCCTGCGGTCCGACCTCATCAGCACCCTCCAGCAGGACTTCATCACGATGGCCCGGTCGAAGGGCCTCTCCACTACCCGGATCATGTGGCGCCACGCCTTCCGGCCGTCCAGCTTCTCGTTGCTGGCGGCCGCCGGCATCAACATCGGCAGCCTGATTGCCGGCACGTTCGTGGTCGAGCTGCTGTTCGCCATGCCCGGCATCGGGTACGCGCTGGTGCAGGCCGTCGAGCAGCGGGACTACCTCGTCGTCCAGGGCATCTCGCTGGTCGTGGCCATCGCCTTCGTCGTGATCCAGTTCATCATCGACTTCATCTTCACCATCGTGGACCCGAGAGTGGTGCGGGAGTGACCCATGCCTGACGACAGAGAGCTACTCGACACCCATTCGTCCAGACGCCTGCTGACCAATGCGCTCCCGGGCACGGCGGCGACCGACGAGGCCATCCTGGCGACGGAGGAGACCACCGCGGCCGACGACGTGTTGAGCAAGAAGCCGTTCGGCTTCCTCTTCTGGTTCGCCGTCTGCTTCGTCGGCGTGATCCTGCTGTCGGCGGTGCTGGCCAACGTGCTGCCCCTCCAGAACCCGAACTTCCAGAACTACTCGGCCCTCAGCCAGGGGCCGAGCGGCGCCCACCTCCTCGGCACCGACGACCTGGGACGCGACCTGTTGTCCCGCCTCGTCTTCGGCTCCCGCGTCTCGTTGATCGTCGGATTCTGCGGTGTGGCCATCGGGCTGATCTTCGGCGGCACGGCGGGCCTCGTGTCGGGCTACCGGGGTGGCCGCCTCGATGGCGCCCTCAACGCCTTCTCGTTCATCATCCTGGCCTTCCCCGCCATCGTGGCCGTCATCGCCATCGTCACCTTCTGGGGTGCCTCGCTCTTCCACATCACGATCATCCTGGGAATCGCCACGATCCCCCTCATGTACCGCGTGATCCGCGCCTCGAGCCTGTCGTTCGCCCAGCGGGACTTCGTGGTAGCGGCCAAGACCATGGGCGCCACCGACACCCGCATCGTGCTGCGCGAGATCCTGCCGAACGTGATCCCCGTCACCGTCACCTTCAGCCTCATCACCGTGGCCGGGCTCATCGTCATCGAGGGGACACTCGCCTTCCTCGGCCTGTCGGTCGCCCTGCCGACCCCGTCCTGGGGCAACCTGATCAACGAGGGCACCGCCAACAACGCCCTCAGCACCGACCCGTTCATCATGCTGTGGCCGGCGCTGGCCATGTTCCTCCTGCTGTGGTCGATCAACCTCATCGGCGACCGGCTCCGTCAGCGCTTCGACATCCGAGAGGGGCTCCTCTGATGGCCCGCACCAAGGGCGGGGCGTCCAACACGCTCCAGTTCCGGGACGCCGGGACCCACGAGGGCCCGTTGCTCGTCGTCGAGGACCTGCACACCTCGTTCCGGACCCAGCGGGGCACCGTGCGGGCCGTCGACGGCGTCTCCTTCGAGGTCCAGGAGGGCAAGACCCTCGGCATCGTGGGCGAATCGGGCTCCGGCAAGACAGTGCTGTCGCGCTCGATCATGGGGCTCCTGCCACCGCGCGACGTCATCCGCAGCGGCACCGTGCACTTCGCCGGGCACGAGCTGACGGCCATGGACGACACGTCGTTGCGCGAGGTGTGGGGCGCCGAACTGTCGATGATCTTCCAGGACCCCATGACGGCCCTCAACCCCGTCAAACGAATCGGCGACCAGATCTGTGAGTCGCTGGCCCTGCACCTCGGTATGGACAGGAAGGAGGCCCGGTCGACCGCAGTCGAGCTGCTCCGTTCCGTCGGGATCCCCTCGCCCGAGCAGCGCGTCCGCTGGTACCCGTTCCAGCTGTCCGGCGGCATGCGCCAGCGGGTGATGATCGCCATCGCGCTGGCGTGCGCCCCCCGGCTGGTCATGGCCGACGAGCCCACCACCGGCCTCGACGTGACCGTCCAGGCCCAGATCCTCGACCTGCTGGCCGACCTGCAGCGTGAGCGGCACATGGCAGTCATCCTGGTGACCCACGACCTCGGTGTCGTAGCCAGCCGGGCCGACGACATCATCGTGATGTACGCCGGTCGGATCGTGGAACGGGCACCCACACGCACGCTGTTCCACGACACGAAGATGCCGTACACGCGGGCACTGATGGACTCCATCCCGCGACTCGCCGACCCGAGCGGCGCACGGCTCAACGCCATCGGCGGACGGCCGCCGGACCTGATCAACCCGCCGACGGGCTGCCGGTTCTCCCCACGCTGCCCCTATGCACAGGACAAGTGCCGAGAGTTGGAGCCCCCCCTGCGCACCGTGGGGTCGCCCGACCACCTGTTCGCCTGCTGGTTCCCACTCGTCGACGGGATGTCAACCGCGCCGGCGGTACCGGTGACGGTCTCGTCCGGTCCGGCAGCCGCCCGCTCGGCCGTCGAAAACGGGCAGGCGCCAGCGCCGGCCGAGCCCACCGGAGAGGCGGAGGCATGACCGACACCGCGACCACCGAGGACTCCACCGTCCACGAGGGTGCCGTCGTCCTGGACGTCCATGACCTCGTCGTGGAGTTCAAGAGCGGACGCCAGCGGGTCCAGGCCGTCTCGGGCGTGACCTTCCAGGTGCGCCAGGGCGAGACCCTCGGCCTGGTCGGCGAGTCCGGCTGCGGAAAGTCGACCACCGGCCGCACCCTGGTCCAGGTCCAACCGGCCACGTCCGGGTCGATCGTGTACCAGGGCATCAACCTGAACGGACTGAAGGGCAAGCAGCTCCGACAGCTCCGCACGAAGATCCAGATGATCTTCCAGGACCCCATTTCGTCACTGAACCCGCGCAGGCAGATCAAAGACATCGTGGCCGAGCCCCTGGTGATCTGGAAACGGGGGACCAAGGAGGAGCGGGCCGCCAAGGTGCGCGAGATGCTGGAGGCCGTCGGGATCGACCCCGACGTCGCTGGCGACCGGCTGCCGAGCGAGTTCTCCGGCGGACAGTGCCAACGCATCAGCATCGCCCGTGCCCTGATGGCGGACCCCGACCTGCTGATCTGCGACGAGCCCGTCTCCGCCCTCGACGTCTCGGTCCAGGCCCAGATCCTGAACCTCCTGGCCGACCTCAAGCAGCAGTTCCGCCTGACCATGGTCTTCATCGCCCACGACCTGGCCGTGGTGAAGAACGTGAGCGACCGGGTGGCGGTGATGTATCTCGGCAAGCTGGTCGAGATCGCCGAGTCCGACGAGCTCTACCGGGCGGCGGCACATCCGTACACCGAGGCGCTGCTGGCCTCGATCCCCGAGCCGGACCCGGATCACGTGTCGGGCCACAAGGCGTTGACGGGCGAACTGCCGTCGCCCCTCAACCCGCCCTCGGGGTGCCGGTTCCGGACACGCTGCCCCTACGCCCAGGAACGCTGCTCGGCGGAGGAGCCCCTCCTGCGCGAGGTGGCCCCGGGCCACCAGGTGGCCTGCCACTTCCCGGTCGGCGAGGCGTCGGGCATGGTCGCACCACCGGCCCAGACGGCCGCCGTCGCCGACAACTGATCCGCCCACAGTCGGAGCGAACAGGATGCGTGCCGCGCCTGAGCGAGGCGCGGTCCGCGTCGGCAGGCGCCTCTCGCTCCCTACGGGTCGGCACCCCGCTCGGACCCCGCACTTCAGCGACTGTCTGAGCGGCCGGCTGCGAGCCGGGGCCATTGGGCGATGGACCGGTAGGGAAGCCGCCACAGCGGGCATCGGACGCGACAGACGGCCCCAAAGGGCCGTCTGTCGTCACTCGTCATCCTCCGGGCGAACCGGGCCCGATGGTCAGCCCTCGGTCGGTGCGTCGGCGACCGGTGCAGCCTCCTCGGGTGCAGCCTCTGCGGGCGCGGCTTCGACCGGTGCGGTCTCGGCTGCGGGCGCGGGTTCGACCGGTGCGGTCTCGGCGGCGGGCGCGGTTTCGGCCGCTCCAGCCTCGGCCGGTGCACCCTCGGCGCCCTCGGCGCCCTCAGGACCGTGCTCGGCCACGTAGTCGGCCCAGGCGGCCTGTGCCTCGGTCTCCGGGGTGAACTCCGTCTCGGCGAATACCGGGCCCACGTAGTTGCCCTCTTCGTCGTAGGCGTGCTCGCCGAATGCCTCGCGGTACTCCTCGGACACCTCGCCACCTTCGGCGGCCTGCTTGATCGACAGGCTGATCCGGCGGCGCTGCAGGTCGATGTCGATGATCTTCACCCACAGCTCCTCACCGGGAGTGACCACCTGCTCGGGCAGGTCGACGTGGTGTCCGGCCATCTCCGAGATGTGCACGAGGCCCTCGATGCCGTCGCCCACCTGGACGAACGAGCCGAACGGCACCAGCTTGGTGATGCGCCCGTAGACGAGCTCGCCCACCTGGTGGGAGTTGGCGAACTCCTGCCACGGGTCGGTCTGGGTGGCCTTGAGCGACAGGCTGATCCGCTCCTTGGAGAGATCGACGTCGAGGACTTCGACGTCGATCTCGTCGCCGACGGACACGACCGAGGACGGGTGGTCGACGTGCTTCCACGACAGCTCGGACACGTGGACGAGGCCGTCCATGCCGCCGAGGTCCACGAAGGCACCGAAATTGACGACCGAGGACACCACGCCACGGCGACGCTCGCCCGGCTTGAGGTTGGTGAGGAACTCGCCCCGCTGCTCCTTCTGGGTCTCCTCGAGCCATGCCCGACGGGACAGCACCACGTTGTTGCGGTTGCGGTCCAGCTCGATGATCTTGGCCTCGATGGTGCGGCCCACGTACGGCTGGAGTTCGCGCACCCGGCGCAGCTCGACGAGTGATGCGGGCAGGAAGCCGCGCAGCCCGATGTCGACGATGAGCCCACCCTTGACGACCTCGATGACCGGGCCGGTGACGACCTCGTCGGCCTCCTTGAGCTTCTCGATGGTGCCCCAGGCACGCTCATACTGGGCACGCTTCTTCGAGAGGATCAGGCGTCCCTCCTTGTCCTCCTTCTGGAGGACGAGGGCCTCGACGGCCTCGCCGAGGGTGACGATCTCGGACGGGTCCACGTCGTTGCGGATGGACAGCTCCCGGACGGGGATCACGCCCTCGGACTTGAACCCGATGTCCAGCAGGACCTCGTCACGATCGATCTTGACCACGGTGCCCTCGACGAGGTCACCGTCCTCGAACTCGACGATGGTGCCGGCCATGGCGTCCTCGAGGGAGCCTCCGCCGAGGTCGTCCTCGGTGATCGAACGCGGGATGTACACCCCGTTCTCGTCGAAGTGGCCCATGGCCTCGGGGGACAGCAGGTCGGTGCCGGTGGGCACGACGTGGGTATCGGACATCAGGTAGGTAGCTCGCTTTCCGGACGGGAGGCGCCCCGACGACCGGTCGACCGGTCACGGGGCGTGAAATGCGGATGCCACAACCGTTGTGGCAAGGGATAAATACTACCGCACCGGCGGGCTGCAGCCGCAGGTCAGGGCCGGACCGTCCCGGAGGGGCCGGGTCAGCCCTTCGCCTCGGCCCAGGACGAGCCCCACGCCATGGCCACCTTCAGCGGCACGTCGAGCTCGGCGGCGCCGGTCAGGGCATCCAGCGTGAGCTGCTCGACGGCCTCGGACTCGTCGGGCTCGACGTCCACCAGGACCTCGTCGTGTACCTGGAGGACCAGGTCGGAGCGGTAGCCGCCCCCCTCCAGGCCCGAGTCGAGTCGGATGAGTGCCATCTTGAACAGGTCGGCAGCCAGGCCCTGGATACCGGCGTTCATCGCCTGGCGCTCGGCGGCCTGGCGCACCTGGTGGTTGGACGAGAGGAGGTCGGGCAGTGGGCGCCGCCTCCCGAAGGACGTGACCGTGTAGCCGTTGGCCCTGGCCTCCTCCACCGCCCGCTCCATGTAGTCGCGGACCGACGGGAAGCCGCCGAAGAAGGCGTCGAGGATCCCCTTCGCCTCCTCGACCGGCACGCCGAGCCGTTGGGAGAGCCCGTAGGACTCCATGCCGTACGCCAGGCCGTACGAGACCATCTTGGCGGTCGACCGTTGCTCGTGGGTGACCTCGTCCCGGTCGATGCCGAACACCCGGGCAGCCACCGTGCGATGGATGTCCTCGCCGGCGGCGAACGCCGCGGTGAGCCCCGGGTCGCCCGACAGGTGGGCGATGGCCCGCAGCTCGACCTGGTCGTAGTCGGCCACGAGCAGTCGCCGTCCGGCGGACGGCACGAACGCCTCACGGAACCGCCGTCCCTCGTCGGTGCGCACCGGGATGTTGTGCAGGTTGGGCCGGTCCGACGACAGCCGGCCGGTGCGGGCGACGGTCTGGCGGAACGTGGCGTGGATGCGGCCGTCGGGCGCGACCTCGGCGGCCAGTGTCTCGCCGTAGGTGGAGCGCAGCTTCTCCACCTCGCGGTAGCGGAGCAACACCTCGATGATCGGGTGCTGGCCGCGGAGGGACTCGAGGGTGCGGGCGTCGGTCGAGAAGCCGGTCTTGGTCTTGCGGCCGGGCTGCAGGCCGAGGTCGTCGTAGAGGACCGTGCGCAGCTGTTTGACCGAGTTCACGTTGAACGGGCTACCCGCCAGTTCGTGCATGGTGGACTCCAGCGATTCGCACTCGGCCGTCAACTCGGCGGCGATGGACCGCAGCACCGCACGGTCGACCGGGATCCCGACGACCTCCATGCGGGCCAGTACGCGGACGAGTGGGCGCTCCATGTCCTCGAACAGGGCCCCCTCGCCGATGTCCGCCAGCGCGGCCTGCAGCGGTACCCGCAGCCGTGCCAGCACGGCGGCCAGGCGCACCAGGCCGAGTGCCGTGTGGTCGAGGCCGGGAGCGTCCGTGCCGTCGGCATCGTCGCCGACCTCCTCGAGCAGGAACGCGCCCTGGCCCTTGGCCGCCGCACCGTCCTCGACGGACACACCGAGGTGGCGGGGTGCGAGGTCGGACAGCCGGTAGCGGTCGTCGGACGGATCGAGCAGGTAGGCGGCGACGGCCGTGTCCATGGCGAGGCCCGTGATGTCGACACCTGTCGGGAGGAGCGTCCGCATCAGCTCCTTGGCGTCGTGAGCCACGACACCGACGCCGTCGGGCCCGAGCCCGTGGGACAGTGCGGCGAGCACCCTCGGCTCAGCCATGAGGTGCCCGCCGGCGCAGGGACCAAGGTAGACCGCGGGAGTCGGGGCCCCCTCGGTGTCGGCGGCCTCGGCCACAAGGGCCAGGGCCAGCAGGGGTGTCCGGCCCGCATCGCCCTCCCACAGCGGCGCCAGGGCCACGTTGCCCGTGCCGGTCCGCGCTGTGGCGAACAGGGCGACGAGGTCCGAGCAGGCCTGGTCGGCATCGGCCGGCACGGCGCAGACCGGGTCGGACAGCCACGCCGGGCCGTCCTCCGGACCGGCGGGCGTCTCATCGGCCGCCACGGCGCCGCCGTCCGACCAGGCGCCACCTCCACCGCTCCCGGCACCCCCGGCGCCCGGAGCACCGAGCAGGCCGTCGCGCAGGGCCGACTCGAACCGGGTCCAGGCCCCCTTCATCTCGAGAGCGGCGAAGGCGGCCCGTGCCTCCTCGATGTCCCACCCGCCGAGCGTCAGGTCGTCGACGTCCACGTCGAGGGGCACGTCGCGCACCAGCGGGATCACCTCGGCGTTGAGGTGCACGCGCTCGACATGTTCGGCCAGGTTCTGGCGGAGCTTGGGCGAGAGCGCGTCGAGATGGGCGTAGAGGGTGTCGAGGTCGCCGTACTCGTTGATCAGCTTGGCCGCCGTCTTCTCCCCCACTCCCGGAACGCCCGGCAGGTTGTCGGACGGATCACCGCGCAAGGAGGCCAACAACGGGTACTTGTGGGGGGCCACCCCGGTGCGCTCCTCGATGCCGGCCTCGTCGTAGAGCGCGTAGTCACTGACGCCGCGGCGGTTGTACAGCACCCGGATGTAGGGGTCCTCGACGAGCTGGTACGAGTCACGGTCCCCGGTGACGATGATCACGGGGTGGCCCCGGTCGCGCGCCTCGGAGGCGAGTGTGGCGAGCACGTCGTCAGCCTCGAAGCCCACCGCCTCCACCACCGGGATGGCGAGCGACGCGAGCACGTCGCGGATCATTTCGAACTGGGGCGGCAGGTCGGCCGGCGTCTCGTTCCGTCCGCCCTTGTAGTCGTCCACGATCTCGTCCCGGAACGTGCCACCGGGCAGGTCGAACGCCACCGCCAGTCCCACCGGGTGGTGGTCCTTGACCAGGTTCAGCACCATCGAGGTGAAGCCGTGGACTGCGTTCGTGGTCACGCCGGCGCTGGTCTTGAGGGTGTCCGGGAGGGCGAAGTAGGCCCGGAAGGCCAAGGACATGCCGTCGAGGAGGATCAACGGGCGGCCTGCTCCTGCGCCTGCGGGTCCGGACGTCGTCGTGGCAGCCATCTGGGATCCGCTCCGGCCTAAGGCTCGAGCGTCCCTTCGAGGACCTGGCGGGCGACGTCGACCATGCGGGTTCGGGTGCCCATGGCGGTCTTCTGGATGAAGGCGAATGCGTCCGACTCGGCCATGCCGTGTCGCTCCATCAGCACACCCTTCGCACCGTCGACGAGGCGCCGGGTCTCCAGCTTGTCCTCAGCCATGCCCTGCTGGCCGACGAGTCCGTCGGTGACGGCCTGGCGCGCCTCGGCGTCGATGGCCCACTCCTGCTCGCACCGGGCGACGGCCTGGTCGATGGCCGGGATGAGCTCGATCCGCTGGAACGGCTTCACCAGGTAGGCGGCCACACCAGCCTCGCGGGCCTCGTCGATCAGGTTGCGCTGGCTGAAGGCGGTGAGGATCAGGACAGCCACCTTGATGTCGAGGTCCCGGATGTCACGGGCTGCCTGGAGGCCGTCGGCGCCGGGCATCTTGACGTCGAGGATGACCAGGTCAGGCTTGTGGGCGCGCACGAGCTCCACGGCTTCGTCGCCGCGGCCCGTCTCCCCCACGACGTCGTACCCCTCATCGAGGAGGATCTCCTTGAGGTCGAGTCGGATGATCGCCTCGTCCTCGGCGATGACGACTCGTCTGCTCATGGTGTCTTCGCTCCTTGCCACGGGAATGGGCGCTCCTACCTGGGTTCGGGACTGTTGCACCGGGAGGTGACGTGTTGCTCGGAGGTGAGCGACGGCCACCCGGTCACGACGGGAAACGCCACGGGCCGCCGGTGGCGGTCCGCCCCACATACTGCCCGACGCAGGACCTCAACCCGGTCCGACCACGAGTCGCTCGAGCAGATCGTCCTGGCGTCGCTCCAGATCGGCGATCTGCTCGACGAGGGCCTGACGGGTCCGCAGCATGGCAGTGGCCTGCCTGCTGGCCTCGTCGTGCTCCTTGGCGGCCACCGGCGTCTCGGCCACGAGGGCCCGGAGCCGGGTGTCGTCCGCAATCTCGTTGACCACCACGAGCTGCTCGTCCAGGACGGCCAGCTCCCCACGGGCGCGCACGAGCCGCTGATGGGCGTCACTCAGGCGTCGTTCGATGATGGTCCGGTGCATGGGAGGGCAATTGTACGCATGCCGGGACCCGGATCCCACAGGAAATCCGAGGAATTCCGGATCCGGGCGGGCCGGGAGCGGTAATCCGGCCACGACGTCGTCCCGGATGCCCGACGGACGGGCCGGTCTCGGCCCTTCATGGACCACACGTGTGGTCAGTCGTCGGTGCCGACCACCTGTTCAGGATGGTCGGATCCTCGCCCGCAAGCTGTGTCGAGGGTGACCGTCACGACGCCAGCGCGTCGGCGAGCGGGCCGAGGCTGACGACCACCGGGACCGCGCCTGAGGACCCGGCGTGCACGCACCGGTCCAACCGTCCCTCCAGGTCTGCGCCGGAGCGACACTGTCAGCCGGGCGGCACGGGCACCTGGGCGTGCCGGACCAGCGTCGCGTTCACGACGGCGGCGTCCGGGGCCGGTGCCACTCCCGGACCACCGTGGACTGCGATGAGCAGGCGACCGGATCCCGGGTCGACGCTGACATCGGGCGGTCCGACCAGATCAGCGGCCAGGTAGGTGGACGCCGGTGCCAAGTCGCCAGGCAGACCTGCGCCGGGCAGTGCCGCCAGTGCCGTCAGGACTCGCCGGCCGAAGCCCGACTCGAACATTCCGCCCATCCACCAGGGGACCCCTGTCGACGTGCACCAGTCGATGACGTCGAGGGCGGCGGCGATCCCGCCGAGACGGGCCGGTTTGACGCAGACCACCGAGCAGGCACCGGAGGTCACGGCCTCCACGACCCGGCCCGGCGAGCAGACGGACTCGTCGAGGCAGACCGGTGTCGTGAGACGGTCGGCGAGCGCCCGGTGGCCCTCCAGGTCGTCGCGATCGAGAGGCTGCTCGATGCAGAGGAATCCCAGCCCGTCGAGCGCGTCCAACTCGTCGAGCGTGGCCGACCCGTAGGCGCCGTTTGCGTCGACCTGGACCGGGATCCCACCATCGGCCCGTGCCCGAAGGGCGTCGACAAGGACGTGCTCGATGCCCGGGGCGACCTTCACCTTCACCCGTGCGTACCCGGCAGCCTCGAGACGGCCGAGGTCCGCCAGGAGCGCATCGGTCGAGGTCGGGAGTCCCAGGACGGCCCCCGGCGCTATCCGGGACCCACTGACACCCAGCACGTCGGCGAAGGACCGTTCAGCGGCCCGGAGGTGGACGTCACCGACGGCCATCTCGAGGGCGGACCAGGCCAGCGGCCGGTCGCCCGGGAGAACGGTGCCCGGCAGTGACCCGACCGACGGGAGCGTGCCTCTGCGGACTGCTGCGCCGGCGAGGTCCGGCACCAGGTCGTCCCGCAGCGAGGTGAAGGCCGACTCGACGTCCTCCACGTCGTACATGGTGTCGGCCAGCGCGGCGCACTCCCCCCATCCTTCGACGGTCGAACCGTCGGCCGTGCGGCAGACGAGGTGCACCAGGACCAAGGGGCGCTGTCGGTGCACGCCGATCGCCGTCGTCACGGGTCGGAGGAACGGCAGCACCACTTGGAGCACTCGTGCGGATTCGAGGAGCAGCGCAGGCTCTTCTCCAAGTCGACGCCAGGCTCGCGCGGTCGCACCAGGTGGAGGGTCGATGCGCTCGTCCATGGCAGGAGCCTACGGTCCTGCGGTTCGTGGGGCCCCGCCACCCGTTGACCGGAGCCAGGTAGCGACGTCAGCCCCACTCCGCCGAAGAGGCTGGCGCGGCCGCGTGCGGCGTCACGATCACCCCCGGGCCGAAACGGACAACGTTGCGGTGGGGTCGGCTGTCAGTTCGCCTCCGCCTGCGGGGCAGACCGTCTGAACACGTAGCGATGGACGAGCTGGCGAGAGACGTCCGCCAACGCCGCCAGTTCGCGGATGGTCCGGCCGTCGGACACTCCCGGATGGACCAGCGCCTTGCGCCCGGCTGTGCAACTCCCGACGAAGTCCCTCTGCGCCTCCTCGATGCACGCATCGGCTGCCCGACGGCCCAGCGCTAGCCTCGGCGGGCATGCCAACCGCCATCCGGCTCGACGAAGTCGCCGAAGGCACGGTGGCGAGTCCGGGCGGCACGTCGTCACCCTTCGCCGCTGTGCGACCGCTACATCGGCACCTGGTCCGAATCGCCTGCCACCTCGCGGCCGAGCTGCCGCTGGTGATCATCTGCATCCGATCGATGGCCACGGGGTGGCGACCCACGTCGGACGACGCCGTCGTGGCATGGCGGGCGTGGGACGTGCTGTCCGCTCATCCGACCCTCGTCGGAGCACCGACCCACGCAACCGGACTCGGCCACCAGGCCTTCGCCCCGGGACCCGCCCTGTCGTGGCTGCTGGCAGTGCCGGTCCACCTCGATCCGGCACAGGGCGCCCTGTGGGGGTCGACCCTCGTCGCCCTGGCGGCCGTCGCACTGGCGATCGAGGCGGGCTGGGCCACCGGTGCACGATGGGGAGCGCTCGGGGCCGCCGCAACCGCACTCACCGTCGCCACGACGGAGACGGCCGTCCTCATGAACCTGCCGTGGACTCCCTGGCAGGGTGCGCTCTGGATGGTCGCCGCGCTGGTCTGTGCCTGGGCCACCGGCACCGGGCGGTGGAGGTGGTGGCCGGCCTGCGTGGTGTCGGCGAGCATCGCCGCCCAGGCGCATGTCGTCTTCGCCCTGACCGCAGTCGCCGTGTGCGGGGTGAGCCCATTGCTCGGGTGGATCAGCGTCGTACGCCGGCGATCCGAGCAGCCGCTCGACAGGTCCGACGGTCGGCGGGGTGTCGTCGGCAGACGGGCGATCCGGCCCCTGCTGGTCGGACTGCTGGTCGGCGTCGTCCTCTGGCTGCCGCCGATCATCGACGAGCTGTGGGGCGGCCCGGGAAACCTCACCCTGCTGTGGCGCTCGTCCCACGCAGCCGGCGGGCGGATCGGCTACTCCCACGCCCTCCAGGGCCTGGGTGCGGCAACCTGGCCACCGCTCTCGTGGGCGCACCGCCTCCCGACCAGCGGACAGAGCTGGTTCTTCTCGGTACTCGGCACCACGTTCCACGGGGCACCGTGGCACGGCGTGGTCACCCTGCTCGCCCTGGTCGGCCTGGCGTCCTGGTGCACGGCCACCGGTCGCCGCGTCGTGGCCGGACTCGCCTGGGTGTCGGCACTGGCAGGTCTGACGGCGGTCGTCACCATCGCCCAGATCCCGGAGGGCAACGCCTTCCAACTGGTCTACCTCGGCGTGTTGTTCTGGCCCGTCGGGCTGGCCGCCACCGGCGCCCTCGCTGCCGGGCTGGTCGTCATCGCGCGGACGGTAGTTGCGGGTCGGGTCCCCCGCTCCACCTTCCGACTGGTGGGCACTGCCGCCCTCACGCTCGCCGTCGCCGGCATGATCGGCCTCTCGGTGGGCGTCACCGTGGTCGATGTGCGCGCCGTGCCGAACTCGCTGTCCGTCCAGGGCGGGCCGTCCGTGGCGGTCCTCGCCGACAGGGCGACGACATCGATCGCCGAGGTCGCTCCGCATCAGCCGTTCGAGCTGGAGCTGACCGGAACGAGCTCGGTGGAGCGTTGGTCGGCCGCCGTTCCGGCGATCGCCTACGGCCTCATCGCCAAGGGGCTGCCCGTTCGACTGCCCTTCGCGTACGCCGTCGGTGCGGACGCTGCACGCTCGGTGCGCGGCGACCTCCCCGTCGTGAAGGTCGACATCAGCTCCCAGTTCCCTTCCGTCCGCGTGGTTCCACCCCGGCACGACCCGACACGGACGCCGTCGAACTAGCGAGCCCCCACGGGTGACGCGGTCGTCCCGGACCGGGTGCACCCGGCTGTAGCGTCGTGCCCGGCACGACACCACCAGCCCGGGTGGCGGAATGGCAGACGCGGTGGACTCAAAATCCACTATCCGAAAGGGTGTGCGGGTTCGACTCCCGCCCCGGGCACGCACAGGACGGAGCGCTCACGGTCGACACTCGTGTTCCCGCCGGAACGTGCCGATGTTCCGGTGTGGCCCTCGTCGACCGCTCCGCTGCCGAGGCGCCAAGTGACCCTGTAGCACCTGACCCGCCCTCCGGGTCGGACGGCGTCACGCTCGAGCCCCGGTTGGGCCTGGTGCGGGACGTCATCGACGAGATCCGCTGGACCTTCACGAAACGGCTCGGCTGGATCGCCCAGATCGCCCTCAACCTGGCGATCGGCGTCCCGACCGTGGTCCTCACCACCTGGAACCATCACACCGACGACGTCCGGGTCAGCGGCTTCGCGACCTCACTCGCCGGCTGGGTCCTCGCCAGCACCCTCAACTGCAACCAACTCGGCTTCGACGCCGACCGGGCGGCCGCCTCGTTCCGGGCGGGCGACACCGCATGGCGCGTCCTGTTCCTCAAGAACCTGTCGATCCTCCTGGTCCTGACGCCACCCATCCTCCTGTCCTCGGTCGTGCTCCGCCTGACCGTCGCCCACCCGCCGGACCCCATTCCGGTCGCACTGGTGCGCGATCTGGCTGTCATCACGGTGTGGCTGGGATTCGGCTCGCTCCTGTCGGTGCTCCTCCCCTTCCGACCGCTGGGGCTGCGCGGCCGCTGGTCGCTTCCGGGCACGTGGGCCCGCTGGGGTGTGTGCCTGGCCGCGCCGTACGTCGTGTACTACCTCCTGGCCCACTACTGGCACGTGCCGGAGCTGGCCGTCGCCGATCTCCTCTTCCACCACCACGACCGCCGCCACCTGTGGGGCTACAGCCTGTGGATGGTGGCGTGGGGGCTGATGACCTGGGGGCTCGGCCTGGCATCGTCCGAGGTCTACTACCGCCTGCGTCCGGCCAGGCTCGAAGCAGACCTCGGCCGCGAGCGCTGAACAGGCGCCTCCGTCAGACGACCCGCTCACCCGGGAGCGGGCGGGGCCGCCGCATCGGCCTCGCCACGATCCACAGGCCGAAGGCCAGGATGATCAGCGCCAGGCCCATGCTGGCGAGCGACAGGACACCGAGCACGAACAGCAGCCCGGCCACCACGTAGCCCGCCCGGCCGGCCGCCTCGGAGTCCGCCCGGATGCGGCGGAGGAGGCCGATGCCGGTCACTACGCAACAGGCCAGCAGGAACACGATGAACAGGACCACACCGACGGGGTCGGAGGAGTAGAGCCGGGTGGCCGTCGCATGCCCCCCGGCGGAGTGGGACGTCGTCGTGGCCGACAGGATCAGCGCGGCCAACAGCGCCGTCCAGCCGACCGCCAGGCCCATCGCGATCCAGCGGTAGGACACGAGGCGCTTCGGTGTGGGGGGCGTCAGTCCGCCCCGCACGGCGAACATCGGTAGGCCGCCGTTCACCTGCGCCGCTGTCGTGGGGGCGCCCACCTGGCCCGGTAGCGCCGGGTCACCGAGGAAGCCGAACTGGCTGCCCGGCCCGGACGCGGGCCCCTGGTCGTCGGCGCGCGGCAGGTCGTCGCTGGCCGTGCCCGGCTCGAACGCAGCGGGAACCAGGCGACCGGTCCACGTCGGCTCGGGCGGTGGGTCCTGGGCCTCCTTGCGCCCATCGCGCACGAGTGCCGTGGGGGTGCCCTGCGAGAACCAGCGGGACTCGTGGACGCCGAACGGGTCGGCGAACCATCCCTGCGGAAGCTTCTCCGAGGTGTCGCCACCGGCGTCCATCTCGTGAGCGTAGACGGGTGCCCGGAAGGGCAGGCGTCCGCTGCCGACGAGCGGTGGAGCGGGCGACGAACCACCGATTTCGGCCACCACCGTGACACACTGGGCCGTCAACCGGGCGTGCCGACGCCCGCACGGTCGTGAGAGGAGCCTGTGGGTGCTGGCCTTTACCTTCCCGGGACAGGGGTCCCAGCGATCCGGCATGGGCCATGCCTGGGTCGACCACCCCTCGTGGGAGGTGGCCGCCGAGGCCTCCGAGATCGCAGGGCGCGACCTGACCGCACTCCTACTCGATGCGCCGATGGAGGAACTCACCCGCACGGCCAATGCGCAGCTCGCAACCTTCGTGATGAGCCTCGTGGTGCTCGATGCCGTCGAACGGCTCGGGCTGACCCCCGGCGCCTGCGCCGGGCACAGCCTCGGCGAGTACACCGCACTGGTCGCCTCGGGCGCCCTGTCGCTGTCGGACGGGACGTCCCTGGTGATCGAGCGTGGCGACGCGATGCAGGAGGCGGCCGATGCCAGGCCGGGCACCATGGCCGCCCTCATCGGCATCGCAGATGACGACGCCGAGGCCGCCTGTCAGCTGGCCGAGTCGGACGTCTGGGTGGCCAACTTCAACGCTCCCGGTCAGGTCGTGATCGCGGGGACCGAGGAGGGCATCGCCCTCGCCACCCGCCACGCCAAGGAGCTCGGCGCCCGCAAGGTGCTGCCCATCCCGGTGTCCGGGGCCTTCCACACGCCGATGATGCTCCCGGCCCGCACCCGGCTGCGCGAGCGGCTCGAGTCCGTCACCTTCCACGCACCCGAGGTTCCCGTCGTGGCCAATGTCGATGCCCGCGTCCACACGGACGCCGCCGACTGGCCGGGCCTCCTGTCCGCGCAGCTGTGCAGTCCCGTCCGCTGGAAGCACACCCTCGAGGTGCTGAGCGGCAGGGGCGCGACCTTGATCATCGAACTCGGACCGGGAGGCGTCTTGACAGGAATGGTGCGTAGGGCCACACCTGACGTGCGGGGCGTGCCGGTGGCCGCACCCGACGACCTCGACAAGCTCATGGACACGCTGTCGGGCGGCGACGAGTGGAGCCCGCCGGGGCCGGACGGCCAGGGCGAACACCTCTACACGTCTGAACGCGTGGTGGTCAGCCCGGCGCCCGGGGTGTTCGAGCCGGCCGTGCAGCTCGCCGCGCTGGAGAGCACCGCACTGGCCGAGGCCACCGCCGCCCCGGGCAGTGGGGAGGGTGCAGAGCCAGGATCGTTGCTGGCTGTGGGTGACCAGGTGGGCACCGTCGGCCTCACCGAGGTGCGGACGCCGTTCGACGGCATCCTCGTCCGGTGGCTCGCCGTCCGTGGCGAGCGCGTCGTCGAGGGCCAGCCGGTGGCGTGGATCCGTACGAAGGGGGCCGGGTCGTGAGCAGCTCCTGCACCGGACGAGGTGGCCCCCCATGAGCAGACCCGTCGAGACCGAGGGACCACGCGTGGTGCTGGTGACGGGAGGCTCCCGGGGCATCGGCCTGGCCTGCGCCGAGTGGTTCCTGGCCCAGGGCGACCGGGTGGCCATCACCTCGCGCACCGGTGCGCCCGAACGTGACCCGGGCGAAGGGCCCGACCGGTTCCTGTCGCTGACCTGCGACATGACCGACGCCGACCAGGTCGACTCGGCGTTCGGGGCGATCGAAGAGGCCTGGGGACCGGTCGAGGTCCTCGTGGCGAACGCCGGCATCACCCGCGACGGACTGGTGCTCCGCATGTCCGAGGACGCCTGGTCCGAGGTCATCGACACCAACCTGACGGCGGTGTTCCGGGTCAGCAAGCGGGCGCTGACCAAGATGCTCCGTCTGCACCGGGGACGGGTGATCATGATCTCGTCGATCGGGGCCTTCATCGGTTCCGCCGGCCAGGCCAACTATGCGGCATCCAAGGCCGGCCTGGTGGGAATGGCCCGTTCGATGGCCCGTGAGGTCGCGAGCCGGGGGATCACGGTCAACGTCGTGGCTCCGGGCCTGGTCGAAACGAATATGCTGGCCGGACTCGACGACGCCCGTCGGGCTGAGTACGCCTCCCAGGTCCCCCTGGGACGGGTGGCGAAGCCCGAGGAGATCGCCGAGGTCGTGGGCTTCGTCGCCTCCGACGGGGCCGGGTACGTCACCGGAGCCGTGCTCCCGGTGGACGGCGGCCTGGCGATGGGCCTCTGACCCCCCCAGGGGGGGTCGACCACGGGCGCGACCGTCGCAACCGAGCAGCACAACGACACAGACCAAGGAGACGTAGTGAGCAACGACGAGACGTTCGAGAAGTTCAAGGGTTGCGCCGTGGAGGTGCTGCAGGTCCCCGAGGAAAAGATCACCCGGGACGCCCGCTTCGCCGAGGACCTGGACGCCGACTCGCTGGACCTGGTGGAGCTCGTCATGGCCCTCGAGGAGACCTTCGACGTCTCGGTGGACGAGACCGAGCTCGAGGGCATCGAGACCATCGGCCAGGCCTACGACCTCATCGTCGCCAAGCTCTGATGCTGCTGGGCCTCGGCCCGGACGGGCCCGTCAGCGGACGCCGGGTGGCTGTGACCGGCATCGGCGTGGTCTCGTCGGTCGGGATCGGCCCCGACGCGTTCTGGGACGGCCTCCACGGCCCCGCGCCCGAAGGTGAGCGTCGGGTCCGCGACTTCGATCCCGAGCAGTGGTTCACCAGCAAGGAGGCCCGCACCCTCGACCGTTTCGCCCAGTTCAGCGTGGCGGTCGCCGACATGGCACTGGCGGACGCCGGGGACCTCGACGCCGACCCGGGACGCTCCGGGGTGATCATGGGCACCGGGGTGGGCGGTCTGCAGAGCTTGGAGACCCAGATCCTGGTCTACGCCGAGAAGGGCGCGCGCCGTGTGTCCCCCCGGCTCGTGCCGATGATGATGTCGAATGCCGGGGCCGCCGCCGTGTCGATGCGGCTCGGGTGGCACGGTCCTTCCGAGACGGTCATCACCGCGTGCGCCGCAGGCGCCCACTCGATCGCCCACGCCGCCCGTCTGGTGGCGTCAGGCCGGTGCGACGTGGCCATCGGCGGGGCCGCCGAGGCGGGCATGACCAACGTCGGGATCGCTGCCTTCGCCAACATGACCGCCCTGTCCACCACGGGGCGGTCGATGCCCTTCGACGTCCGACGCGACGGCTTCGTGATGACCGAGGGTGCCGGTGCGCTGGTCCTCGAGGACTGGGACCGGGCCGTCGCCCGTGGCGCACGCATCTACGGCGAGCTCGCCGGAGCGGCCAGCACCGCCGACGCACACCACATCACCGCTCCCGCCCCCGGTGGGTCCGGAGCAGCTGCATGCATGCAGCTGGCGATGGACGACGCCGGAGTGGCGAGCACCCAGGTGCGCCACATCAACGCCCACGGCACGTCGACGCCGCTCAACGACCAGGCGGAGTCCGATGCCATCGGCAAGGTCTTCGGTCCCGGCTCGCCCCCGGTGACGTCGGTCAAGGGTGCCACCGGTCACGGTCTCGGGGCGAGCGGCGCCATCGAGGCGGTGGCCTGTGTCCTGACCATCGACCGCAGGAGCATTCCGCCGACCCTCGGCTACGAACAGCCCGACCCCGAGATCCATCTCGACGTGGTGGCCGGGTCGGCCCGTCCATGGGAGCCGGGCCCGATCCTGTCCAACTCCTTCGGGTTCGGCGGCCACAACGGCTGCCTGGTCATCTCCCCCGCCTAGGAGGGTCGGACCGCCTGTCGATGGCCGCTGCGCCCGCCCGGGGCGCACGCGCCTCTAGCGTGGGGACCCCATGATCGACCCAGTCGCCCCTCACGCCACTCCACCGCCAGCAGGCCCGGCCGACCTCGCACTCGGTGCCTTCACCCCCCGCGCTCCGTGGATCGTCGACCCCGATGCCATGCCATGGCGCTTCGGCGTGGCGGACGAACCGGACGTCGACGCCCTGCGCCGCCAGGCCGCGGACCTGGCCCGGGTCCTCGTCCACCCCCAGCACCTGCCGTCGCTCGGACGGGTCCTGACCGTCGCGTGGCGACTCGGGTTCCCGCTCCTCGTCTGGGGGGCCAAGGAGCGGGGCACGCCACAGTCGCGCGCCGGACTTTCGCGACGGCTCCGGCCGGCGTTCGAGCACCTCGGACCCACCTACATCAAGCTCGGCCAGATCATCTCGTCCGGCGAGGGGATCTTTCCCGAGGAGCTGGTGCAGGAGTTCCTCCTCCTGCGCGACCGGGTTCCCCCCGAACCGTTCCCGGTGGTCCGGCGCACGGTGGAGGAGGACCTCGGTCGCCCGTTGGCCGAGGTGTTCACCTCGTTCGACAGCACACCGATCGCGTCGGCATCCATCGCGCAGGTCCACGCGGCCACGCTGCGCACGGGTGAGCGGGTCGTCGTCAAGGTCCAGCGCAGCCGGGTGGCCCCGCTGGTGCGGCTCGACATCGCCGCGATGGCCTGGATCGCGCCGTTCCTGGTCGGGAGGATCCCGGTTGCCGCCCTGACGAACCCGCCCGCCCTGGTCGAGCTCTTCGCCGAGACGATCGTGGAGGAGCTCGACTTCCGCCTCGAGGCCCAGAACATGCTCGACATCGCCGCGGTGTTCGCCAGGACGGGCCAGCGCACCGTGGTCGTCCCCCGGCCGCACCCCGAGCTGGTCACCCGACGGGTGCTGGTGATGGAGCACCTGCACGGCTTCCCGTGGCGCGACGCCGAAGGCATGCGGGAGGCCGGCATCGACACGGCGGCCGTGCTGCGGTCCAGCCTCATCGCCTTCCTCGAGGGGGCACTCTTCTACGGCGTGTTCCACGGCGACCTGCACGGCGGCAACATGCTGGTGCAGTCCGACGGCACCGTTGCCCTGCTCGACTTCGGGATCACCGCCCGCCTGGACGAGAAGAAGCGACAGGCCTTCCTGCGCCTCCAGATGGGGGCGAGCACCAACAACGTGGCCGTCCAGGTCGAGGCCCTTCGCGATCTCGGTGCGCTGCCGGCCGACTCCGACATCGATGCGGTCATCCGGGACCTCAACCTCGAGCGCCCGCCGATCGACCCCACCACGCTGACGGCCGAGGAGATGATGGCCGAGCTGCGCGAGGTGACCAAGGCGCTGCTCGCCTACGGAGCGAGGCTGCCGAAGGAACTGATGCTGTTCGTCAAGAACATGCTCTTCCTCAACGGCGCCATGGCCGTCATGGCCCCCGATGTCGACATCCTGGGCGAGATCCTGGCCGTGGTCACCTACTTCACCGAGCACCACGGCGAGCGCATCGCCCGCGAGGTCGGCTTCGAGGTGACGGCGGACACCATCGACCTCGACGGCTACCGGGCGGCGATGGGCTTCACCGAGGACGCGGACGCCATCACCTTCCGCGACCTCCAGGAGCGCCGCGAGCTCATCGCCAAGCGGCTCGAGGCCCACGAACACCCCCGTCGCCGCGTGCCGCTGCTGCGGGCCGTCTACCGGATCATCCGCCCCGACCGGGGCTGAGCGGCGACGTCCACTCCGGTTACGTCCCGGTCCCGCTCGATCACGACCTGTGTGAGTACAGTCCGATGATGCGACGGACTCCACTGATCCTGCTCGGCACTCTGCTCGCCCTCGGCGGCGGACTCACCCTGGCGCCCTTGCCGGCGGGGGCTGCGGGGCATGCGGCCCGGGTCCTGCACGCACACGCCATGCCGGCCCGGGCGGACACCGGTAGCCACTTCACCTCCCCCGTCCCGCCACTCACGAAGGGCTATCTCGAAACCGTCGTCCTTCTAGGAGACTGTTGAACAATTCTC
>PLRX01000061.1 GCA_003164095.1 Acidimicrobiaceae bacterium
ATGTCGCCGAACAGGTTGTCGGTGACGATCACGTCGTAGCGCCCCGGGTTCTCGACCAGGTAGATGCAGGTGGCGTCGACGTGGTTGTAGTCCCACGTGACGTCCGGGTAGTCCGAGGCGATCTCCTCGACCGTGCGCTGCCACAGGTCGCCGGCAAAGGTGAGCACGTTGGTCTTGTGCACCAGCGTCAGGTGCCTCGCGGGCCGTGTGCCGGCCAGGGCGAAGGCGTAGCGGGCGCACCGCTCGACGCCGTGGCGGGTGTTGACCGAGCCCTGCGTCGCTACCTCGAACGGGGTGCCCTTGCGGAGGAACCCACCCTCGCCCGCATACGTGCCCTCGGTGTTCTCCCGGATGACCACGAAGTCGCAGTCGGCCGCAGGGGCGCCGGGGACTCCGGTGAACGGCCGCAGGTTGATGTAGAGGTCCAGCGCGAACCGCAGCCGCAGCAGCATCCCCCGCTCCAGGGTCCCCGGGGGCACCTCGGTGGAGCCGACCGGGGCACCGATGGCGCCCAGCAGGATGGCCTCCTGGCCGCGCAGCTCCTCGAGCACGCTGTCCGGCAGCACCTCGCCCGTACGGATGTAGTGGTCCGCCCCGAGCTCGTAGTCCGTGGTGTCGAGGGACACCCCCGCGGCGCGGACGACCTTGAGGGCCTCGGCCGTCACTTCGGGTCCGATGCCGTCGCCGCCGATCACGCCAACCTTGTAGCTGCTCACTGGTCTGCTGTCCTCACTCTGTCGATGTCTCGTGTTGTCTGGGGCAGTCCGGCCGCCGGCGATGCGTGTCGGAGTCCGGCGGCGTCCGGGACGTCGGCCCGGAAATTGAAAAACCGCCCACCAGGTGGACGGTCAGGGGCACACACCGGGAGAGGTATGTGCCTAGTCGATAATGATTACGGCGACGCGCCGGAACGACTCAACGTGCTGCATCCCACAAGTGTCCCCCGTCCGGACCGGCACCGTCAACCCCGCCCTCCGCCGGGTCGGCACCGCCTGCCGGGTCCTTCCGACCCCTGCCGCGCAGGTCGGACCACAGAAGTGCCCCCTCGCGCAGGCACTTCGACGCCGGGCCCCGGCACTCGACCACCGTCGACGGGGCGCCGTCGCACGTGCCGCCGTCGAGGACCAGCCGCGGCTGCTCCGACCCGCCGAACACCCGGACGACCTCGTCGGCCGTGGTGGCCGGCGGCGCGCCGTGGAGGTTGGCGCTTGTGACGGCCAGTGGGCCGAGCAGCTCGCACAGGGCCACGATCGCGGGATGGTCGGGCCGGCGTACGCCGACCGTGTGTCGGGCCGCGGGCGGGCCACCGAGGTCCACGGTGAACCCGCGCCGGCGGGGCACCACCAGGGTGAGCGGCCCGGGCCAGTAGCGGTCAGCCAGGTGCTGGGCCGCCGACTCGAGGCGGCCGGCCACCATGGCCACTTGCTCGACCCCGGCCACCAGCACGGGCAGCGGTACGTCGCCGGGACGGCCCTTCAACTCGAACAGGCGCGCCACGGCGTCGGGCTGGGAGGGGTCGACGGCCAGGCCGTAGACGGTGTCGGTGGGCACGGCCACGACCGCGCCGTCCGCCAGGGCCTCGGCGGCCGACTGCAACGCACCGGCCTCGGAGGCGGCCACCACGCGTGTCACCACGACGCCACCAGCATGCGCAGCCGGCCGGCCAGGTCACGGGCCGTGCCCACTCGCCCGAACCCGGCCCGTCGGGCGGCGTCGATGGCCCCGTAGGCCTGCGACGGGGCCAGTTCCACCACCAGTCCGCCGTGTCGTCGCAGCCACGCCCCCGCACCGGCCACCACCGCCTCGACGTCGGCCAGGCCCGCCACGCCGCTACGACCCCGGGGCGCCACCAAGGCCGAGCGCGGCTCCCACTCCCGGACCGTCGGTTCCAGCTCGGCGTACTCCGCCTCGGACACATAGGGCGGGTTGGAGACCACGAGATCCACCCGCCGGGCCAGGCACTCGGGCAGGGCGTCGAACCATCGACCGTCGGCCAACGTCACGCGTGCTGCGGAAACGGGATCGATTGCCGCCAGCGCCGCCAGGTTGGCCCGGGCCACGTCAAGGGCATCGGCGGAGGCATCGGTCGCCCACACCTCGAGGGGCCGGCCCAGGGCCGCCCCTTCGACGGCCATCGACAGCGCGATGGCCCCGGAGCCGGTCCCGAGGTCGATGCAGACCAGCGGGCCGTCGACACTCGGGTCGTCGGCGTCGCGGGCCGCGGCGGCACGGGCCAGCTCGGCCAGCGCCACTTCGACGATCTGCTCCGTCTCCGGTCGGGGGATCAGGACCCGGCGGTCGACCCGGAGTTCGAGCGAACGGAAGGCCCAGGTGCCCAACACGTACTGCAGCGGCTCGCCCGCCGCCCGCCGGTCGGCCAGGGCCACGGCCACGGTCGAAATGTCCGCGGCGCGGCCGTGCTGCGCCTCGACGTGCTCCACGATCCAGGCCGCCTCCCGTGGCGACCCGATCCGCCGGGCCACCTCCGCGACCAGTCGGGCGCGCCCGTCGGTACGGCTGGCGGGCGCCGGGACGGCGCGTTCGGACCCCGTCACCACCACGGCCTCAGCCGTCGTCCAGCTGTCGGTAGCGCTTGTCGGCCATCAGCGCATCGGTCAGCTCGTCGAGGTCGCCCATCAGGATCCGGTCGAGCTTGTGCAGGGTGAGCTTGATGCGGTGGTCGGTGACCCGGTTCTCCTTGTAGTTGTAGGTCCGGATCTTCTCGGATCGACCTCCGCCGCCGACCTGACTCTTTCGCTGCTGTGACAGCTCGGCGGCCTGGCGCTCCTGCTCGGCCTGCAGCAGCCGCGACCGCAGCACGATCATGGCCTTGGCCCGGTTCTGGATCTGGCTCTTCTCGTCCTGCATGGCCACCACGATGCCGGTGGGGAGGTGGGTGATCCGGACGGCCGAGTCGGTGGTGTTCACCGACTGCCCACCCGGCCCCGTCGAGCGGTAGACGTCGATCTTGAGGTCGTTGGGATCGATGTCGACGTCGACCTCCTCGGCCTCGGGCAGCACGGCGACGGCCGCCGACGAGGTATGGATCCGACCCTGGGACTCGGTGACCGGGACCCGCTGCACACGGTGCGGGCCGCCCTCGTGCTCCAGGCGGAGCCAGGCGTCCTCGCCCTTCACCAGGAAGGTGATCTCGTTGAGCCCGTCACGCTCCGACGGGCTCGACGACAGGACCTCGACCTTCCAGCCCTTGGACGCCGCATAGCGGCTGTACATCTCGAAGAGGTCCTTCGCGAAGAGGTTGGCCTCCTCGCCCCCTTCGGCCCCGCGGATCTCCAGGATGACATTGCGCCCGGCATTGGGATCGCGGGGAACCAGCAGCAGTCGCAGCTCCTCCTCGAGCCGGGCCACGTCCTCCTCGGCCTGGGTGACCTCGGCCTGTGCCAGCTCGCGCTCGGCACCCGACGAGTCGGACACCATCTCCCGGGCCGTCTCGAGGTCGGACTGGGAGGCCTCGAGGCTGCGAAAGCAGCCGACGACCTCCTCGAGCTCGCGGTGGCGCCGCGACACCTCGCGGAGGCGCTTCGGGTCCGACGACAGACCGGGGTCGTTGAGCTCGGCGAGCACCGACTCGAACTCCTGCTCGAGGTCGACGAGGCGTTCCCTCAGGCGGTCGTTGAGCACGGGAAGAAGGGTAGCGTCACCCGCCTGTCACACCGGCGTGGCCCGAGTGGGCGGAGGGCGGGAGGCGGGGGCGCCGGTAGCGTGGACCGGCGGACGGGCTCAGCCCTCGGCGGGGGGGGCCGGCTTCTTCTTGCGGCCCTGGGCGGCGTAGCGGCGCTGGAAGCGCTCGACGCGTCCACCGGAGTCCACCAGCTTCTGCTTGCCGGTGAAGAAGGGATGGCACTCGTTGCAGAGCTCGAGGGTGATCTCGGGCTTGGTCGAGCGGGTGGTGAAGGTGTTCCCGCACGAGCAGCGCACCGAGGTCTCGGCGTAGGCGGGATGGATGTCGGTCTTCATGGCGATCTCCTGTGGTGGCGCACCCGGCGGGGGACGCCGATTGCAGCGGACAGAGTCTACCGGACGTGCCGCCGGCTCGAACCGGCGGCCCCGAACTGGCGGACCCGGAGCAGTGGGACGGGACGGTCAGGTGGCAGGGCCCTTGGCGATCTCGGCCAGGAACTCGTCGTTGCTCTTGGTGGTCCGGATCTTGTCCATGAGGAGCTCGAGGCCTGCGGCCGCGCTGCCCTCGTTGGCCAGGGCATTGAGCACCCGACGGAGCTTCCACACCTGCTGGAGCTGCGACCGGTCGAAGAGCAGCTCCTCGTGGCGGGTCGAGCTGGCGTTGACGTCGATCGACGGGTAGAGCCGCCGTTCCGCCAGGCGCCGGTCGAGTCGGAGTTCCATGTTGCCGGTGCCCTTGAANNCGCCCTCCTCGATGTTGCGGGCCGCACCGAAGAACTTCTTGGGCGGGTAGAGGGCGCCGGAGTCGACGCCACCGGACATGATGCGGCCGGTGGCCGGGGCGGCCAGGTTGTAGGCACGGGCCAGACGGGTGATGCCGTCGAGGATGATGACCACGTCACGGCCCGCCTCGACCAGGCGCTTGGCCCGCTCGATGGTCAGCTCGGCGACGGCGGTGTGCTCGTCGGCCGGGCGGTCGAAGGTCGATGCGACGACCTCGCCCTTGACCGACCGCCGCATGTCGGTGACCTCTTCGGGCCGCTCGTCGACCAGCAGCACCATCAGGTGGACATCGGGGTTGTTGGCCTCGATGGAGTGGGCGATGTGCTTCATGACCGTCGTCTTGCCGGCCTTCGGGGGCGACACGATGAGGCCGCGCTGCCCCTTGCCGATCGGCGACAGGAGGTCGACGATCCGCGCCGTCATGTCCTCCTTCTCCCCCGGCATCTCGAGATGCAGCCGCTCGTCCGGGAAGAGCGGCGTCAGGTCCTCGAACCGGGGGCGCTCACGGGCGACCTCGGGGTCCATGCCCGACACGGTGTCGATCTGGATGAGCGCCGGAAACTTCTCGGTGGAGCCGGCGGGCCGGCAGAAGCCCTCGATGGCGTCGCCCTTGCGGAGGGCGAAGCGGCGGGCCTGGCTGATCGAGACGTAGACGTCCTTCGCCGATGCCAGGTAGCCATCACAACGCAGGAAGCCGTAGCCCTCGTCGCGCAGGTCCAGTAGGCCCCGGATCGGGATGAGCTCGCCCTGGTACTGCTGGTCGTTGCCGCCACCCTGCAGATCGCCTTCGGGGTTGCCCTGGCGGTCGCGGCCCCGGCGCCGGCGGTTGGACCGGCGGTTACCCAGGTCGTCGTTGCCGCCGCCCTGGTTCTGGTTGTTCCGGTTGCCCTGGTTGTTCCGGTTGCCCTGGTTGTTGCCCTGGCCACCGCCCTGGTTGTTCCGGCCCTGGTTCTGGTTGTTGCGGTTGTTGCGGCCCTGGTTCTGGTTGTTGCCCTGGCCCCCGCCCTGGTTGGTGCGGCCCTGGTTGCCCCCGCCCTGCTGGTTTCGGCCGCCCTCGTCGGAGGAGGCCGACTCGTCGCCGGAGGAGGGGGTGGTGGACCCACCGCCGATGGGCAGGTCGTCGAAGTCCTCGAGTTCGGTCGACACGTCTCCGGAGGCGACGTCGTCCTCCGGGCCGAACGACAGGGTGGCCGGGGCCCGGCGGGACCCTGCCGGGGCCTCGTCATCCGTGTCGGCATGATCGCCGTTCGTGGCTGCGGGGACCGTGCCCTCGGACGCATTGTCGGCGCCACGGCTACGGGGTGCCCGGGGCGTCCGGGCGGCAGGCGCCTCGGCGGCGTCGGCCGGGCCGATGCCGGTGGCCTTCAGGATGCCGTCGATGATGTCGGCCTTCTTGGTCCGGGTGGTGGTCTTCACAGACAGGGCCTGTGCGATGGCATGGAGCTCATCACGCTCCTTGCTCTCCAACACCGAGCGCTCGAGCTGCTGTTCGGCAGTCATCGGCTTCCTCGTTTCAGCATGTCCTCGTTGGCGGGTGGGAGGAATCCCACAGCCAGGGAATAAGGGGTGGGGAGGTGGGAATCCCGGGACGGGTCCCGAAGACAACTCCCCCCGACGCTGGGCACGGGCTGGTCGAGGATGTCGAACCAGGAGGTCCCGCCCGCAGGCCCGGACGGGCCGATTGCGGAAGCGAAGGTGACTACAGCATACAGGTTTCCGGCGGAACGCGGCAACCACCCGCGACCCGGGCCGTCAGGAGAGCCGGGGTGCCACTGTCAGAGTGAGAGTTCGTGGAGGACGGCACCGAGGTCGGCGTCGACCACCGTGGGCACGCTGATCTGGCTGATCGCGATGTCCGGGTCCTTCAGGCCGTGGCCGGTCAGGACGCACACCACGGTAGAGGACGGTCCGATACCGTCGGGCAGTCCGTGGCTCAGGATCCCGGCCACGGACGCCGCCGAGGCCGGTTCACAGAACACCGACTCCTCGGTGGCCAGGAATCGGTAGGCCTCGAGGATCTCCTCGTCGGTCACCGCGGCGATGCCGCCGCCGGACTCGGACGCAGCGGAGGTCGCGCCGTACCAGCTGGCCGGGTTGCCGATCCGGATGGCGGTGGCCACCGTGTCGGGGTGCTCGATCGGGTGGCCGGCCACGATGGGCGCGGCACCGGCGGCCTGGAACCCGAGCATCCGCGGCAGCCGCGTCGACCGGCCGGCCTCCTTGAACTCCAGGTAGCCCTTCCAGTAGGCCGTGATGTTGCCGGCGTTCCCGACCGGGATGCAGTGGACCTCGGGGGCGTCGCCGAGCTGGTCGATCACCTCGAAGGCACCCGACTTCTGGCCCTCGATCCGATACGGGTTGACCGAGTTGACCACCGTCACCGGTGCCTTGTCGCCGAGCTCGCGGACGATCTCGAGCGCCTGGTCGAAGTTGCCCCGCAGCTGCAGCACCTTGGCCCCGTGGATCAGCGCCTGCGCCAGCTTGCCCAGTGCGATGTGGCCCTCGGGGATCAGCACCGCGCACGTCAGGCCGGCCCGGGCACTGAAGGCGGCGGCCGATGCCGAGGTGTTGCCCGTGGAGGCGCACACGACGGCCTTCGCCCCCTCCTCGACTGCCTTGGAAATGGCCATGGTCATCCCACGGTCCTTGAACGAACCGGTCGGGTTCGCTCCTTCGATCTTGAGCAACACCCGTGCGCCGACCCGGGCGGACAGCCGCGGCGCCTCGAGCAGCGGGGTCCCGCCCTCGAGCAGCGACACGACCGGCGTGTCGGCGGTGACGGGCAGGAACTCCCGGTACTCCTCGATGACGCCCCGCCAGGCCAGGGCCCGGTTGTCGGCGGTCATGCCGCCCCCACGATCCGCATGACGCCTCCGATCCGCTCGACCACGTCGAGTCCCTCGAGGTCGGCCAACGTGGCCCGCAGGTCACCCTCGCGTGCCACGTGGGTAACGAAGACCAGACGTGCGCCGTCGCCTCCGCCCTCCTGCTCGACCGAGCGGATGGACACGCCGTGGTCGCCGAAGGCGGTGGTGACGGCACCGAGGACACCGGGGCGGTCCGCCACGTCGAGACTGACGTAGAACCCGCCCTCGACGTCGGCGGCGGGCACGAGGTGGGCCGGCTGTCGGTCAGGCGCCGGCGCCGTGGTGCCGGCCAGGAGGTTGCGCGAGGCGTCGATCAGATCGCCCACCACGGCGCTCGCCGTCGGAAGGCCCCCCGCGCCCTGGCCGTAGAGCATGAGCTCGCCGGCCGCCTCGCCTTCGATGAAGACGGCGTTGAACGCGTCGCGCACACCGGCCAGCGGGTGGGAGGTGGGGACGAGAGCCGGGTGCACGCGCACCGACAGGCCGTCGACGCCGGCACGCTCCACGACGGCCAGCAGCTTGATCACATAGCCGGCCCGCTGGGCGAAGTCGACGTCGTCGGCGCTGATGCCGGTGATCCCCTCGCGCAGGACGGCGTCGTCGGACACGTCGTAGCCGAAGGCGACACCCGCCAGGATCGCCGCCTTGGCCGCGGCGTCGAAGCCCTCGACGTCGGCCGTCGGGTCGCGTTCGGCCAGGCCCAGGGACTGGGCCTCGGCCAGCACCGACTCGTAGTCGGCCCCCTGCTCGCCCATCCTGGTGAGGATGAAATTGGTGGTGCCGTTGACGATGCCCATGACCCGGTGGATGCGCTCGCCGGTGAGTGATTCCCGGAGCGCCCGCACCAACGGGATGGCGCCTGCCACCGCGGCCTCGTAGAGCAGGTCGACGCCGCGCTCGCGGGCGAGCGTCCGCAGCGCCACGCCGTCCGGCGAGGCCAGCAACGCCTTGTTGGCGGTCACCACCGGTCGGCCCGAGTCGAGGGCGGCCCGCACCAGGGCGCCGGTGGGCTCGAGACCCCCGATGAGCTCCACCACCACGTCGACCGAGGGGTCGGCGACGAGGCCGGCGGCATCGGTGGTCAGCAGCTCGCGGGGGACGTGGTCGGGCCGTGGGGCGTCGAGGTCGCTCACCGCGATCCCGGCGATGGCGAGCCTGGCCCCGGACTGCACGGCCAGTGCATCGGACCGGTCCTGCAGGATGCCCACCAGTGCCGCTCCCACGTTGCCGCAGCCGAGGACGGCGATACGCAGGGTCCGCTCTGTCGTGGGCGCCGAGGTCACCCGGTCACGCTATCGCTTCGCGAGGTGGCCCCCGATACGCCGCGGACCGGTCAGGCGTCCAGGCGGACCAGGTCGTCGAGGGTTTCGCGGCGGACCACGGTGCGGGCGTTGCTGTCGGCCACGAAGACCACGGCGGGCCGCGGGACCTTGTTGTAGTTGGACGCCATCGAGTGCCCGTAGGCACCCGTCACCGGGGTGCACAGCACATCGCCCACCGCGAGGTCCTCCGGCACGAACCCGTCGGCCACGACCACGTCGCCGGTCTCGCAGTGTTTGCCGACCAGGCGGATCGGAACCGGGCGCGGCGCATCGGCTTCGCGGGGCAGGAACGCCTCGTAGCCACTGCCATAGAGGACCGGCCGGGGATTGTCGCTCATCCCACCGTCCACCGACACGTAGGTCCGGTGGCCGGGCACGTCCTTGACCGTGCCCACCCGGTACAGCGTGAGCCCGGCGGCAGCCACGATGGAGCGCCCGGGCTCGGCCGTCACCCGGACGGAGTCGTCGATGCCGGCCTTGCGGCAGGCGGCCCGCACCGACTCGGCCCACTCGGCCATCGTCGGGGCCTGCTCGCCATTGACATACGCCACGCCGAGGCCACCCCCGACCACCAGCTCGGGCAGGCCGAGCGGCGCGAAGAAGTCGGCCAGCACGTCGATGGCCTGGGCGAACGGCTCCAGGGCGAACACCTGGCTTCCCAGGTGGGCGTGGACGCCGACGAACTCCACCACCCCGGCGGCGTCGAGCTCCGCGAGGCGCGCCACTGCCCGGGCCGCCGCGCCCGACGACAGGCCGAACCCGAACTTCGAGTCCTCCTGGCCGGTGCGCACGAACTCGTGGGTATGGACCTCGACGCCCGGCGTGATGCGGGCGAGCACCCTGGGACGTGCCCGCACGAGCGGCTCGGCATCCTCCGGACCACCCTCGAGCTGGGGCGGATCGGCCACCAGGCGCTCGATGCGGTCGATCTCGTCGAAGGAGTCCACGATGATGCGGCCGACCCCGACCGACAGGGCGGCCGCCAGCTCCTCGGTCGACTTGTTGTTCCCGTGGAGGACCAGCCGGTCGGCCGGCACCCCCGCGGTGAGTGCCACATGGAGCTCACCGCCGGTCGAGACGTCGAGGCACATGCCCTGCTCGTGGGCGAGCCGTGCCATGGCGACACACAGGAACGCCTTGGTGGCATAGGCCACGCCGTCACCCCATGCGGCCACCGCCTCCCGGCAGGCCGCGCGCAGGTGCGCCTCGTCGTAGACGAACAGGGGGGTCCCGTGGGCCTCGGCGAGTTCGACGAGGTCGCAGCCACCGACGCTCAGGCGTCCGTCCGCACCGATCCTCGCCGTGACGGGGAGCAGGTCGACGTCGACCGGGCCGGTCGGGACGGGCACGGTCACATCGCCTCGGGCGCGTGCACCCCGAGGAGGCCGAGCCCGATGGCCAGCCCGAGGCGCGAGGCCTCGACCAGCCAGAGGCGGGCCTGCGCAAGTGCCGGGTCGACGTCGTCGGCCAGGATCGGGCAGTCGTGGTAGAAGCCGTGGAAGCACGAGGCGAGGTGGCGCACCCACGTGGTGACCTTCGTTGGGGCCCGGTCGGCAGCCGCGTCGGCCACCACCTCGGGCAGCTCCTCCAGGCACCGGACCACCTCGAGCTCGCGAGGGTGGGTGAGGAGGGACAGGTCGACGTCGGCCAGCGAGGCCCGGACGACGCCGCGCTCGACGGCCTTGCGCCCGACCCCACCGATCCGAGCGCTGGCCATCTGGACGTAGAAGACGGGGTTCTCTGCCGACTGCTCGCGGACGGCGGCCAGGTCGAACGTGGCGGCCTGGTCGAGCGAGCTCATGAGGCTGAGGATGCGGGTGGCGTCCGGACCGATGTCGGCGATGACCGTGTCGAGGTCGATGGCGGTGCCCGCCCGCTTGCCCATCTTGACTGCCTCGTCGCCATCGACGAGCGAGACCATCTGGCCGAGCTTCACCTCGAGGCGCGACCGGTCCACCCCCAGGGCCTCGACGCCGGCGAAGAGGCTGGCCACCTGGCCGTGATGATCGGCTCCGAAGACGTCGATCACCCGGTCGAAGCCGCGCACGAGGAACTTGTCGCGGTGGTAAGCGAGGTCGCCTGCCAGATAGGTGGCGTCACCGTTGGCCTTGCGGAGCACCCGGTCACGCACGTCGCCGAGCTGCTCGGACCGGAACCAGGTGGCTCCGTCCCGCTCGTAGACCAGGCCCTTGCTGGCCAGAAGGGCGATCGTCTCGTCGACGGCTCCGCTCTCCTCGATCGAGGCCTGCGAATACCACTCGTCGAAGACGATGCCCACCGAGGTCAACGTGGCCTTGATGCGCTCGAGGATCCGGTCCGCGGCCCAACGGCCGGCCACGGTCACGTCGTCGGTCCCGTCGTACTCGGCTGCCAGCTCGGTCACGTAGTCGCCGCGGTAGCCGCCCTCCGGCACCTCCTCGCCACGGCGACGGGCCAGCAGGCTCATGCCGAGCGTGCGGATCTGCCCGCCCGTATCATTGACGTAGTACTCGCGACTGACGTCATATCCAGTGCGGGCGAGCACCCGGGCCAGGGCGTCGCCGTAACTTCCCCACCAGCCGTTGCCCACGTGGATGGGTCCGGTCGGGTTGGCAGAGATGAACTCGACCTGGACCTTCTCGCCGTGGCCGATGTCCGGCCGGGCGTACCCGTCCTCGCCCTCGTCGAGCACGGCAGCCAAGGCCTCGTGGAGCCAGCCGTCGTCCAGTCGGAAGTTGATGAAGCCGGGACCGGCCAGTTCGACCGCCACCACGTGGTCGGGCAGGTGCCGCTCCAGCACCTCGACGAGCGCCGTGGCCAGGGTGCGCGGGTTGGTGCCGGCCTTCTTGGCGGTCACCAGTGCGATGTTGGTCGACCAGTCGCCGTGCTCACGGCGGGCCGGGCGCTCCAGATGGACCTCCGCCGGGTCGACATCCAGACCCAGGCTCCCCTCGGCAGCAACTGTGGCCACGGCGGCGGCAACCGCATCCGCCAGACGGTCGCGGACGGGCCGGTAGGTGGTGGCCGTGGTCGGTGAGGTGGCTGCGTGGTCGGTGGGCTGGGGCTCGGACATCGTGGACCGAGGATATGCGGTCCTGCCGGGTGTCACGGGAGCCGCCGGACTCCCTCGGTCGTCGATGGCACTAGAGTTGCCTCCTCGGAGGAACGGAAGGGCGGTAGTACCAGCCGGCCTCCGCACCCCGTCTGCCCCTGTAGCTCAGCGGATAGAGCGTCGGCCTCCGGAGCCGAAAGCGCAGGTTCGATTCCTGCCAGGGGCACGTTTGTCCTGTCAGCCGTATGTGGGTCGTTGTGGCCGACCCGGAGGCGAGCCCTCCCAGTCCTCCTGCCTCCCGAATGGCGTCAGGTCGAGGATGTCGTTCACGAAGAGGAGCCTGTCGACGCCACGGGCAGTGGTGGCGTAGGTCCGGTAGACATCCTCGCCGTCCCGCAGGAAGACGCTGAGCATGAAGGCGCCCCCGGCCCCGCAGTCCTCGGCGAACGTGGTGTCCCTGGACGACACGAACGGCACGGTCCAGCCCATCCGGGACTTGTAGGCGTCGATCTGGCCGATCGGCATGTCGGACACGTTCGGCCAACCGACTCCCACTTCCTCGAACGCTCCCAGGTTCGCGATGTTGTTGGTGAAATGGGTGCATCCCGGGCAGAAGCCATCGGGCCCGACGTCCATGAACTGGTAGACGACGAGTTGCTCGCATTCGCCGAACAGGTCGAGGAGCGTGCAGCTGCCGGTGGAGGTGCTGAACACGTACCGGTCGTTGTCGAACGCGACCATCGGGAGCCGGCGGCGGCGTGCCGCCAGTGCATCGAGCGTCCGCGTGGCCCCCTTTTCTGCCGTCAGCAACTCATCACGTTCACGCTGCCATTCCTCGGCGGTGGCAACGGGCGGCCTGGCATCCATCAGCGCTCCCCCCCCTGCAGTCGGCTCTCCGGCATGCAACGGGCGACGGTCCTGTCCGGATGCAGAGCCCGGACCGATGTCCCACCGTGACGGGACACGACCACGACGCCGCCCCAAGTCTTCGACCAGTGCATGCCTTCGGCTCGGAGAACCGCTGCGCACCGACCGACGACAGTGCCTTCCGTGGTTCCGCGGGTGGACACAGAGGTGCATCGTGACCAGACCCGGCCCGGCGACCTGCCGTCCCGGGCACAACGGGACGGCGGACGGCGGACGGCGGCTCTGCGATAGTTGGTCCGTGCAGTCGCCCCCCTTCGGACGCCGGTTCGGCTGCACGTGACCAACCAGGACCCCGCCATCGTCGCTGGGCCCCTGTACGGCTCCGCCCTCGGACTGTTCCTGTCACTCGCACTACCGCTCCTGTGCATCTCGGTCCCGCTGTCCCTTGCCGGACTCTGGGACTGGGCTGCACCTGTCGCCGTCCTCGTCGCGGGCATGGTGGTTGCGCCCTGGCTCCGCAGGTCGAGCACCCTCAGCGTCTCCGACGAAGGGGTGACGCTCCTGCGGATCGGCAGGCTGGCATTCGTCCCCTGGTCGAACGTCGAGGCGCTCTCCGACGGGTGGTTCCCGGCCCTTGTCTTCGAGGAGCCCCAGAGGCTGGCCTGGAGGCAGGCGGGGCGGTTGCGGTACGCCGGGTTCGATCCGAACTGGCGGACCCGGCCGACGGCGCTGGCCGTTGCTCGGGAGTTCGCCCGGAGCCGGACCACGGGTCACTGAGCCCACGTGACAGGCCCGACGGGCGCAGCTACGTTGGGCCCGCGGAGCCCGACGAACCCGAGTTTCCGGCGGGAAGCACCGACGAGAAGGTGCTGCTCCATCTCATCAACGAGACGGCACGCCACGCCGGACACGCCGACGCTGTCAGGGAGCTGCTGGATGGTCGGACCGGTGCATGACGGGCCGGCGGGTGACGCCAGTTCGGACACGATGGCCCGGACACGGTCGATACGCGCCGGACAACCGATCGAGGAGGTGCGCCGTGAACGCTGGGGGTTGGTACGTCGATCCGTTCGGTCTCCACCAGGCCCGGTGGTTCTCGGACGGCCGTCCCACGTGCCTGGTGAGGGACGACGGCGCAGAGTCGGACGATGCCCCACCGGACGCGTCGTTCGACGGACCCCTCGAGGCGAAACCGGAGCGGCAGACCCACGCGGACACCGACCTCCTGACGGCGGACCGGTCGGATCCGGACGCGATCCCCGGCGACGGTCCCTTCGAGGCCTTCGGCGAGTCCGGTGGGGAGTTCGACTGACGGACGTACCCGGCGCACCGTCGCGGCGAGGCGTCGCCCGGTGGCCCATGCGGGCGCAGTGCACCGTGCCCCGGCTCAGCAGTCCTCGCGGAAGTTCCCGATGAAGGTGATGCGGTTGCCGTCGAGATCCGTCAGGACCGAGAGCTTGACACCCTTGTCGACCTCTTCGATCGGGGCGGGGCGAACCCGCGCACGACCAGTGCGTCAGCGTGCTGCTCCAGGTCGTCGACGGTGAAGTTCAAGAGCCCCGATCCGGCCCGCTCCTTGTCCAGGAACACCTGCATTCACCCGGACCTCGACGACGACCACCTCAGGTGTCGGCCCGTCGCGGTCATGGGCCGATCATCCGGGACAGGAGGCGCCTTGTGGGCAGAATGGATCCGATGCAGGAGATACGCACGCGGCCGATGTCGTCGACGGAATTCGAAGGCTTCCGGGTCGGTCTGGTCCGCGACTACGCCGCGGAGCACGTTGCGGCAGGCAATTGGACCGCCGAGGAGGCCGAGGGTCGCGCATCGGATGACGCGGACGCACTCCTGCCGGAAGGTGTCGATACTCCCGGTGTGTTGCTGCTCGTGGCCGAAACACCCGGCGGCGAGGTCGTCGGTCACCTGTGGGTCTCACTCGAACGCCACGTGGGTCGGCGTGACGGTGCATGGATCTACGACATCGAGATCGTGCCGGAGCACCGCGGTCAGGGCTTCGGTCGCGCCCTCCTGACTGCGGCGGAACACGAGGTCGCGACGCGGGGCATCGGCTCGATCGGACTCAACGTGTTCAGTGCGAATTCGGTTGCGCGACGTCTCTACGAATCGGCCGGCTACGACATCACCACGATGCAGCTGAAGAAGGGTCTCTCTTCGGGCGGCGGGACGATCCACTCCCACTAGGTGCCGCCTGCCCGGAGTTGGGTGGCGGGACCTAACTCGACGGGCCGGCGGCGGGTGTGAAGGTAGCAGTTTTGCAACACCTATTTACGTCATACCGGTCGACGAGCGCTCTACGGTGCCGATCCGTCCCGTTCGTCCGTCCGCCTCGCCTCGCCTCGCCTCGCCGACGAACCTGCTGGCCAACTGGCGACTGACGCCGAACAGCTCGCCGATCTCGGGGGCCGAGTGCCCTTCGTCGACGGGCGCTCTGGTGACGGCGAGGCGCACGTCGAGGCGCACGGCCTCGAAGCCTCGAGCCGCTGGGTGAGCTCACGGCTCAGTTCGGAGGATCCCGAAGGACGCATCTTGTCGGCCATCGTGATGCCGCTGCGCATGGCTGTGATGTCCTCGTCGCCTACGTCAGCCGTCTGCTCCGCCTCGGCGGTTCGCTCCCGTCACGGCTTCCCGCCGTTTCCGCGCGCAGTCCGACCACTCCATAGGCGACGACGACCACAGCCAGTGCGAGCGTCCCGAACGCCGCGACCACCCGGTTGCCGGGGTGGAAGGCCACGAAGAACGCTGCGGCGGCGCACCAGGCGAGCGACCAGTGGAGTGAGCGCTTCGCCACCAGGTCGAGCAGGAACACGAGCACGCTGGCAGCCAGGAGGTAGTACGGGAACACCACCGATTCGAAGACCAGCCGGCTGCCCGCGCACACGAGTGCTAGGGCGACGAGGTTGACCGGACGGTCCATCCGTAGGCCGGGCCGACGCATGGCCCATGCGCACGCAGCCACGGCGAACAGGAGCGGCGCGTCGCGGGCCACCGCCGAGGCGACCGTTCCGTGCACCCCGGCCAGCGTGAGCACCGTCTGCCCGGCTGCCGCGCCGCCGGCACTGAAGCCACTCAGGTTCTCGAGCGTGGCACGTGGATCGACGTACAGGAACGGCAGGAGGCCCCCGACCACCACGGCGGCAGCACCACCGGCCATGTTCACGCGGGAGCGCCGATCGGGGGCGGCGACCAGGGCCGGCAGCAGGAGGAGGAGCGCGAACTGCTTGGTCAGCACGGCGGCGCCGAACAGGACGCCCGCCAGGATCCACCGCTGCCGGAGCACCTGGGCCGTCCCGGCGAGGGCCAGTCCCAGGCTGACCACGTCCTGCGGATGGAAGAGCTGCACGATGGCGCTGCTGGCGGCGGGCAGGAAGGCGAGGAAGGCGAGCAGGCCGGCCTGACGACCCACCGAGTCCGCTGTCGCGGCCCGCAGCACGGCCAGTGCGCCGAGTGCGAGCACGAGCCAGGAGGCGACGCCGAGGAGACCCTGGGCGCGGTACCAGGGCGGTAGCGCCACAGCGATGGCAGCTGCCCCACACTCGATGACTCCCCGCGGCACGGCGGCGTGCGCTGCGCCCGCCGGAGGTGCGTGGACCTTGGCCGCCGGGGTGCACCAGGTGGGTGAGCCGACCACCGAGGGGAACGCCGCGACGAAAGGCGACGCGAGCAAGGGGTACCCCGGAGGGTTGGGGAGCGACCCGGCCGAAGCAGCCACCCGGAGGTTGCCGTCAGCGAGGGCGCTCGTGACCGCAGTCAATGGGGTGGTGTCCCCACCGGGCGGTGGTCCGGACCGGGCCACGACGATCCCGAGGTAGCAGGCGGCGGCCAGCACCAGCAGCAGGAGGGAGATCGCCCGACGCGCCCAGGTCGCTCGTTCGTCATCCACCCCACGGACACGGGCAGGGTGGTCCTCGTCCATCCGCCCCGGGGGAACCCCCATGGTCTTCCTCCATGCTCCGAGTCGACGGATCACCCTACCGGCGGGCGGGACACCCGGGCAGGGGCGTGTGCCAAGCTTCTCGGCGAGGAGGCGCCATGCACACCACCGCTGTCCGAACCGGCGCCCGCCCGCGTCGAACATGACGCTGCTCGGATCATCGGACAGCGTGATCCGATGACACTGACTCGCGATCCCGACGCCCCATCGCGGGTGGAGGAGCTATCCGCCGTCGGCGCGACGTCACCACCGCTGGTGGCCGGATCGGCTGCCGTGCTCGTCGGGCTCCTGGCCGGTGCGCTCTACCTGCAGGGGACCTTCTACCCGGTCGATGCCTTCGGGGTCACGGTGGTGGCACTCGGGCTCGTGACTGCGGGAGTCGCATGGAACCGGGACCACCACGGCGCGATGGTCGCGCTGAGTCTCGGCGGACTGGCCGCCTGGTGGTTCGCCCGGAGCATCGCCGCCCGCACGCCGGCCGCCTTCCTGCCGTTCGGCGCCACCGTGCTCGCCTTCCTGGCCGCCTTCCTCGTCCTGCGTGCACTGGCGGGCCGCGACCGGGCCCGGGTCGCACTCGCGCTGGTGGCCGTCGGCGCGGTGCTGGCCGGGTCCGGCGTCGTCGGGGTGCTCGCCAGGGCGACATCGCTCGCCCGTCCGGTCGGCGGGGCGTGGCAGGCCTCGACGACGCTGACCGATCCGACCGCCACCGCTGTCGTCTGTGCGGTCACGGTGCTCCTGGCACTCGCCGCCGACCTCCGCTCCCCCCTCGTTCGGATCGCGCTGGCCACGGGCACGGCCGGGCTGCTGGCCACGCAGAGCCATTGGGAGCTGCTGGCTGTCGGCGTCGGCGCACTGCTCGTCCCCCGCTCCCGGTGGGCGGACGCACTCTGGCCCCTGGCGTGGGGCGTCGGGGCCGGTGTGGCAGTCGTGGCCACGTCCTCCGGGCACACCGCCGGGCCCGGAGGCTGGATCGTCGGCATCGGCGCCCTCGTCGCGGCGGCAGCACCGGTGATGCTGCCGAGTCGGGCGTGGACGCGGACGGCCGGCGTCGCCGCCACCCTCGTCGTGGCCGCCGTCGCCACGGTGGCGGTCCTCTCACTCCCCGGTGGCTCATCGCATCCTCCGACCGGGGCCAGCCAGACCGTGGCCTGGTCGAGCTCGGTCGACACCTGGCGGTCGGCCCCGGTCGACGGGGTCGCGCCACCACGGGTCCATACGACGGGTGGCCCGGTTGCCACCTATCCCGGCCTCGTCCCTGACGCCTATCTATCTACGGCGGCCGACGGCGGTGCGGTCGCCGTCGTGCTCCTCCTCCTGGCTGGAGCGGCGGTGGCCGCCGCCATCCGCAGGCGCGACCTCCTGACCTCGTGTGCGGCCGGTGGTGCGGTCGCCTTCGCGGTCGCCGGCTGTGTCGACTCGGCGTGGCAGCTCCCGGTGGTGGGCCTGTTCGGCGGCTGTGCCGCCGGCCTGGCCGCGGTGCCCGTGCGGCGGGCGCGTTCCGTGGTCCGCACCGACAGGGTCAGTAGCCCGCACGTCCGCCATGGCGCGCGCTCCCAGGTGCTGGCAGCCGTGGCATGGACGGTGGTCGTGGTCGCCGTGGTGGCGACCCAGGGCCTCGTGGGCGATGCACATATCGCCGGCGGCGCCGTGCGCACTGTTGCCGCCGAACCGCCGCACGCCACCGACACCTCGGCCCCGGGGCACCAGATCCTGACCGGGCCCGATCCGACGGACCCGTTCATGCTGCGGTACCGCGGGCGCTACTACCTCTACACGAGTGAGGGCACGAGCTATCTCAACGTGCCGCTCCGCACGGGGCCGAGGCCGGGCAGCTGGGGTGCACCCGAGGACGTACTGCCGGTGCTCCCCGCATGGGCCGCGGGTGGGCTCACCTGGGCACCTGATGTGCACCAGGTGTCCGGGGGATGGGCCCTCTATTTCACCGCACTGGTGCGAGGGATCGATCCGCCCACGCACTGTGTCGGCGCGGCCTACGCCCGGACGCCGTCGGGTCCGTTCGTCGCGTCACCGACGCCCTTCATCTGCCAGTTGGACCACCGGGGCACGATCGACGCCCGCGTCATCGACACACCCGACGGGCTGGTCATCCTCTCCAAGTCCGAGGACAACGCCAATCCGTCGGTGCCCGGACCCGATCAGGACGGGCCCACCGGCATCTACGCCCAGCGCCTCAGTGCCGACGGACGCGCGCTGCTCGGTCCGGCGACCAAGATCCTCGTCCCCTCCGAACCGTGGGAGGGGACGATCGTCGAGGCACCCGACATGGTCGAGGCATGGGGCACCTGGTGGTTGTTCTTCTCCGGCAACTGGTACTCGTCACCCCAGTACGGCATCGGCTTGGCGGCCTGTCAGGGTCCGTTCGGTCCGTGCACCGATTCGAGCCCCACGCCCTTTCTCGGGTCGAACCTCCAGGGCCCCGGGCCGGGCGAGGCGTCCCTTTTCGAGGACGGGGGTTCGACCTGGCTCCTCTACAACCCGTTCCACGCCAACGACCCGGGCCCGGTGATCCCGCGGCCGGTCGTCATGACCCGTCTCGGGTTCACCGCACAGGGTCCGTACCTGGCTGCAGGCTGACCGCCCCGGACTCGGCGTGATCGGCCGGTCAACACCTGGTGCACCCCGTGGGCCCATCGTCCGGGCACCGGAGGGTCGCCTCCGGTAGCGTCTCGCGGTGAGCTGGCGCAGCGGCGTCCGGCGGGAGCGGGGGGTGTCGCGATGAAGCGCTGGCGCAAGCAGATCCGACTGGCGATGATCGCGGTCGCAGGATTCGTCCTACTGGTCACGGTCCTCCCGCAGGTCGCCTCGGGCATCGGCCTCGGCTCACTGGCCAACCGACTCGACGGCACGTCCACGTGCAGCAGCGGCTCGTCCGGCTCGTCCGGCTCGTCCGGCTCGTCCGGCTCGTCCAGTTCGTGCTGCTCCGGCAGTTCCGGCAGTTCCGGGTCGTCCGGCTCGTCCGGGAGCTCGGGGTCCAGTGGCTGCGTCGCCGGCCTGGGCACCGTCACCGGAACGGTCGCCGTCACCGGCGCGCCGGTCGGGTTCTCCCCCGCCGTCGTGGGTGCCGGCGTCTGCCCCGAGCCCGACCCGGGTGCTGCGCTGTGCGCCGACCCGGAGTTCGCGCTCGCCGGGAACGGGAGCTACTCGCTCTCCCTGGCACCCGGCTCCTACGCGCTGTGGGGCTTCTATGAGACATCGCTCGACAGCGGTGCCTTCCTCGGGACACCCCAGGCAATCACGGTCGAGTCGGGCGGGACCCAGGTCGTCAACACCACCGTCCCCTACGCCAAGCCCGCATCCGTCAACGCCACGCTCACGGTCACAGGGCTCCCGCCAGGCGTCCTGATCACCAGCGCCACGGTCACCCTCTGCCCGGTGGGCATCACCTACGACCCCTCGGCCCAGCCGCCGCTCCCCTGCGCAACGAGCGGCCAGTACCCGAGCACGCCGACCTCGGGACCGCTCGTGGTCAGCTTCACCGGTCTGCCTCACGGCCAGTGGACGGCCTACCCCGGCTACTGCACCCAGTTCGGTTGTGCCACCGGTGCGGCGGCGCCGAAGTCGGTGGTGACGACGGCCGGACACACGACCATGGTCAAGCTGTCCACCCCGTTCCAGGTTCCCCAGGACGGTCTCCTGTCCGCCACGGTCACCGTCAGCGGCGGTCCCTCCGGATTCGCCCCTCCGACCGGGATCGACGCCTGTCAGCTGTCCGGCCTGGACTCGATCTGCGAGGGCGTGAGTTCCTACGGCTCGGGCCCGACGACGATGCTCCTGAACGACGGCACCTGGGAGATCACGGGCTACTACACGGCGTCGCCGTTCGGCAATGCCATCGAGGGGCCGCCCGAGCTGGTGACCATCCAGGGTGGCCTGACGACCAACCTCGTGTTCGACGTCCCCTACCAGGTGCTCGGCGGCATCACCGGAACGATCAAGATCTCGGGTCTCCCGGCAGGTGTGCACCCGACCGGATACAGCGTCAACGCGTGCCCGTCCGATGCCTTGGGCGGCAACCCCCTTGCCTTCCTGTCCTGCGTGTACGAGTACTCGGGCAGCGCCGGCTACTCCTACGGCGCAGCGGACATCAAGCGCTTCGGTCGTAACGCCCACCGCGGTTCCCTGAAGCGGGCGACCGGGGCGAAGCTGAACTCGATCGACCTTCCCACCCTCACCCCCGGTCCGTGGGTGATCACCGTCAGCTACACCACCCAGTACGGCACGTTCTTTTCGGCCGTCGGCACCACGGTGAACGTGACTGCAGGCGGCACCACGAAGGCCAAGGTGGTGGTGCCGTACCAGGCACCCCAGGAAGGTCTGGTCACCGGGACCGTGAAGGTCGACAACGCCCCAGACGGCGCGTTCAACGCACAGGTGCGGGCCTGCAGCTCGGCCCCGACTGCCGGCACGTGCACCGACGAGGTCGATGCCGCGCTGAGTCAGACCGGCACCTACCAGCTCCCGCTGTTCGCAGGCACCTGGTGGGTCCAGGGCGAGTCCTACTCGTACGCCGGCGTCACCACACAGGTCGTCACCTCGGCGGCCAAGCAGATCGCCGTGGTGGCCGGCGTGCACTACAAGGCGAACTTCGTCATCCCGCTCCTCTGACGCCGGTCGCGTCCCGGAATCGACCGGGCGCGTGACCGTCCCGTGGACCGGTCCTCGGGACGGCTCCCGACCGACGGGTGCGGCCCGCCGACTCAGCGGGGCCGGTCCACGAGTCGTGTGCCGTCCCACCACTGGACCGGTCCACCAGGGATGTCCGGGTTCCCGTACCAGCCGGGTGGGAGCAATATCGGACCGACCCTGTCGGCCTCGTCCTCACCCGGGGGGATGGGACCGACGCGTGCGGATGTGCGACGCTCGACTCGCCGACGCTCCACGTGAGGCCACTCCTCGGCCGGAGGTACCGGCGGTGTGACCGGACCCCCGTCCGCCGCTCGGGCCACAGCAGGAGCAGGAGCGGTTGATTCGATACCGGGTGCCTCGACCGGTGCCGGGCTGATGACGGTGGCCGTCGATGTGGCGTCGCCAGCCTGCCGGCGTTGTCGGACGGCGAGTACGAACCCGCCGAGCACCACGACGGCGCCGAGCACGATCAGACCGACACCGATGTGTGCGGCCACCGAGAACCCGGCACATCCGCGGGCCGTGACCTGACCGTGGGTGAGCACCACGAGGTTGGTCGCGCAGCCCACCGACGAGGGACTGCACAGGGCGAAGAGCACGGTGCCGAGCCCGAGGGAGATGCCACCCCACAGGATGCACCGAGTCCATCCATGGCCCCGTTCCATACCTGGCGAACCTAGTGGACCGCCTGTTCAGCTCCGAGGTACGAGAAGCCCTCGGCTACGGAGAGTGGGCGGTGACCCGGCACGTCGCCATCCCTGCGCGCTACGGCGGTCACACCGGGTGACGGTCAACGGTCAGCGTGGGTCGGTTCAGCCGTCCAGGCCGGTCTGGCGAACGGTCACGTTGAGGCGACCGGGCAGGTCCCCCACCGCCGGGTCGTCCGTGCCGGGCACCAGTTTCGGCACCCCGTGGTACGCCAGACGGGCCGGTCCTCCGAAGACCACCACGTCACCCGACTCCAGGGGAAGGTCGACCCAGGGGCGCCCCCGACCCGCGGCGTGCCCGAACCGGAACACGCCGGTCGTCCCGACGCTGAACGACACCACGGGGGCGGCCACGACCTCGTCGCCGTCCGTGTGCATCCCCATCTTCGCCCCCGGTCCATACCAGTTGACCAGGGCCACATCGGGATCGAATGCGGCGGGGTCGTCGGTCACCGACGGATCGAGGGCGGCGGCGTCCACGACGGCCCGTCGGGCCAACCGTCCGAGCCACGGGGGGAACGGCAGTGCACGCCCCCCGTCGCCGTCGTCGCGGGTCCGGGAGTAGCGGTACGGGTACCAGTGCCACCCGAGGCCCAGCATGCGGACCGACATCGGGGCACCGTTGCGCATCCGCGGGGCCCGGGGCCCACCCGACTCGTCTCCCCACGTCCGGCACCGACGCACGAGTTCGACCCGCAGGTCGGGTGGCAGCCAACCCGGCAGGACCACGACGCCCGGCAACGGCACCTCGGGTGCACGGGGCAGTAGCCGGTCCACCGCTCAGGCCGGGGTGGCGGGCTCCTGCTTGGCCAGCCACCGCAGTCGGGCGGCGCGGGCGTCCCAGGAGTAGACGACCACCGTCCTGGCCAGGCGGTCGTGCCAGGCGTGCCGGTCCTTGTGCAAGAGGATGCCGAGGAACCCGAGGCCGAACAAGAGGAAGCTGAGTGGCAGGGTGATCGTGCGGATGATGGCCTGGCGCGGGGTGATGGCGTCGCCGTCCCTGCCCACCACGCGGATCCCGAGGACGGCCATGCCGATGGTCTTGCCCCCGAGGGACCACTGGTAGGCGAAGTAGATGAACTCCCAGATGACCAGCCCGGCCAACGCGAGGATCTGCCGGCTCCCCAGGTTGACCTGGTTGCCGGTCACCAGGTTGATGGCGAAGCTGAGGCCCGCGAGGGCCAGGGTGAAGATGCCCCACGAGGCGCCGACGTCGGCGGCGAACGCCACGAGCCGCGTCACTCCTCCGGCGTAGTGGCCCTGACGCCCGGCTTCGGGCGGGGCCGCGGTGACCGGGGGCGTGCTCATGCGGTCGCCTCGAGGGGCAGGGCCGGGACCGGCACCGGCGGGTTCACGAGCTTCGCCGGTCCGGGCGGCCAGTCCTCGGAGCTCCGCCGCAGGACCCGGTTGACCCACCGGGCCACGAAGTCGTCGAGTCCGACCCCCTGGGCGCGGACGACGTCGAGCACCTCGGACGCCACGCCGCTGGTGGAGTGGGCGATGATGGTGCCGAGCTCGGTCTGTTCCACCAGCTTGTCGATGTCGACCCGCTGGATCACCTGTTCGACGTCGACCCGCTCGATGATCGCCTGGACATCGACGCGTTCGATGATCGCCTCGACGTCGACCCGGGCCACGATCTGGTCGACGTCGACCCGGTTGACGATCTCGTCGACGTCGACCCGGTCGATGATCTTCTGCACGTCGACGCGGTCGATCAGGCTGTCGACATCCACCTTGGACACGATGGCGTCGACGTCGACCTTCGCCAACAGCGCGTCCATGTCGACCTGGCTCACGATGGCATTGATGTCGATGGCGTCGAGCACCAGGTTGACGACCCGCTCGGCGATGGACTCGACCAGCTGCTCCATACGGCTCGCTCCAGGAAGCGGGCTCACGGCGCGGTCCGCCACGGGGTCGGGTCCATGCCCCCCAGCTTCGCATCGCCCCGCGTCGTTGTCGGGGACACCGGGCAGACCGCCTGCTGGTGCCGCAGGTCAGCCCGCTGCGGTCGCCTTCAGCAGCTCGAGTGCCTTGTCGGCATGGAGGTTCATCCGCACCTCGCTCTGGATGACGCCGAGTACCCGCAGGTCGGAGCCGATCACGAAGGTGGCCCGCTTGGTGGGCGACAGCTTGGTGAACCCACGTCGCACGCCGAACTGGGTGGCGACGGCACCGTCGGGGTCCGACAGCAGCGGGTAGTCGAACTCGTGCTTGTCGGAGAACTGCTTCTGCTTCTCCACGTCGTCGGCGCTGATCCCCACCCGCTGGGCTCCCACCGCCTCGAACTCCGACTTCATGTCCCGGAAGTGGCAGCTCTCCTTGGTGCAGCCGTACGTCATGGCCGCCGGGTAGAAAAAGAGGACCACGGGCCCGGACGCGGCCAGGTCACTGAGTCGACGGGGGACCCCGTCCTCGTCCGGTAGCTCGAAGTCGGGTGCCAGATCGCCACTATCCATAAGGGGAGGCTAGCGGCGGACGGCGTCCGTCACCCGGGTGATGCCGAGCACCGCGCAACGCCAGCAGGGGTGTCCTGGGTCCCATTCCGGCCTCCTATGCTCTGACCGGCGACGGACGACGTCCCCCGACGGTTGACTGAGAACCGTTAGCGATATATCGTGACTGCACGTGAGTATTGCTGATAGCACAGTGCCGCGGTTCACCTACGACCCGCCAACCCCTCCGCACCAGACGGGACCACCACATGACCATTGCCATCGAGGCCGAGAACCTGGAGAAGACCTTCAAGGGCAAGCGCCAGGTGCGCGCGCTCGACGGGGTGAGCTTCGCGGTCGAGGAAGGGACGGTGTTCGGACTGCTCGGTCCCAACGGCTCGGGCAAGACCACCGCCGTCCGGGTGCTCACGACCATTCTCCGACCCGACGGCGGGACGGCCCGGGTACTCGGCAACGATGTGCAGAAGAAGGCCGGCCTGGTCCGCACCATCATCGGCCTCGCCGGCCAGTACGCGGCCGTCGACGAGAACCTCACCGGCCGCGAGAACATCCAGATGGTCGGCAACCTCAACCACCTCGAGCGGAGCTTCGTGGCACAGCGGGCCGTCGAGCTCCTCCGCCAGTTCGATCTGACCGACGCCGGCGACCGGCCGCTGAAGACCTATTCGGGCGGAATGCGCCGCCGCCTCGACCTGGCCGCCGCTCTGGTGGCACGTCCAACCGTGCTCTTCCTGGACGAGCCGACGACCGGACTGGACCCGCAGAGCCGCAACGACCTCTGGGAGGTCATCGAGCAGCTCGTCGACGGCGGCACCACCGTCCTCCTCACCACCCAGTACCTCGAGGAGGCCGACCGGCTGGCCAGCCGGCTGGCCGTGCTCGACCACGGTCGGGTCATCGCCGAGGGGACGCCGGCCTCCATGAAGGCCGACCTCGGTGCCACCGTGCTGGAGGTCGGGCTATCCACCATCGAGGACGCCCGTCGCACCGGCGCCATCCTCGACGCCCTCGGACCGCACACCCCGCTGGTCAACGGGACCTTCGTCGAGGTGACGGTCGACAACGGTCCGCAGGCCGCCATGCTGGCACTGCGCAACCTCGACGGCGAAAGCATCCAGCCCACCACCTTCAACCTGCGCGAGCCCAGCCTCGACGACGTCTTCCTCTCCCTCACCGGACACCGCACCGAGGAGGACGAGGAGGGGACGGCCGACGACGGGCCTCCGGACGGGAAGCGGAGGCGTCGATGGACGCGACGGGCCGAGCAGGCACTGCCCGTCGCCACGGGGGAGTTGGCATGACGACGACCGCGATCGCCGCACCGACCGTCTCGGGGGCGCCACACGGCGGGGGCATCCTCACCAGGGCCCGCTGGGTCGTGTCGGACACCCTGACCCTCACCCGGCGCAACCTGCTGGCCATCACCCGGATCCCGGAGGCGCTCTTCTTCTCCACGGTCCAGCCGATCATGTTCGTGCTGCTGTTCCGCTACGTGTTCGGCGGCGCGATCGCCGTCCCGGGCGGCCTCCCCTACGTCGACTACTTGATGCCCGGCATCTTCGTGCAGACGGTCGCCTTCGGCGCCGTCAGCACCAGCATCGGGCTCGCCGAGGACCTCCAGAAGGGCCTGATCGAACGGTTCCGGGCCCTGCCGATGTCACGGGGTGCGGTGCTGACGGGGCGGACGACAGCGGACGTGGTCCGCAACGTCTTCGTGGTGATCATCATCACCGCCGTCGGTCTGGCCGTCGGTTTCCGGCCGACCACCGGCGCACTCTCCTACACGGCGGCCATCCTGCTGATCCTGCTCTTCGCCTACGCCCTGTCCTGGGGGTTCGCGGTCATCGGCCTGTCGGCTCCCAACTCCGAGACGGCGCAGGTCATGTCGTTCCCGATCCTCTTCCCGCTCACGTTCATCAGCGCGGCGTTCGTCCCGGTCCACTCGATGCCGAGCTGGCTCCAGGGGTTCGCCACCTACCAGCCGGTGTCGGTCACGGTCAGCGCCTGCCGGGCCCTCATGGTCGGGGCGCAGGTCACCGGGCACTCGACCTGGTTCTGGACGTCACGCTCGCTGGTCTGGTCGGTCCTGTTCCTGATCGTCCTCATCCCCCTGGCCATTCACCGCTACCGCACCCGGACCTGAGGCACCGCCTGATCCGCGGGGCCCCGGGACGGGGCAGAATGGAGGTATGGCCAATTCCTCCACCTCCCCCGACTCCTTCGGTGCCCGCAGCGACCTGACGGTCGGGGACCGCACCTACGAGATCTTCCGGATCGAGGCCCTCGCCGACCGGTTCGACATCGCCCGCCTGCCCTACTCCATCAAGGTCATCCTGGAGAACCTGCTGCGCCACGAGGACGGCCTGGCCGTCTCGGCCTCCGACATCGAGGCCGTCGCCGGCTGGGGCGTCAACCCGGGCCGTCACGGCGTGGGCGGCACCGACGCCGCCGAGATCGCACTGACGCCCGAGCGCGTGCTCATGCAGGACCTGACGGGGGTGCCGGGCGTCGTCGACCTGGCTGCCATGCGCGACGCCCTGCGTGAGCTCGGCGGCGACCCGGCCATGATCAACCCGCTCGTGCCCGTCGAGATGGTGGTGGACCACTCGGTGATCGCCGAGGCCTCCAACCGGGCCAGCGCCTACGACGAGAACGTCGACATCGAGTACCACCGCAACATCGAGCGCTACCAGCTGCTGCGCTGGGCCCAGCAGGCCTTCGACGGCTTCCGGGTGGTTCCCCCGGGGATGGGCATCTGCCACCAGGTCAACCTCGAGTACCTGTCACGGGTGGTCTTCGCCACCGACGACGGGCGCGCCTACTGCGACACCCTGGTGGGCACCGACTCCCACACCACCATGGTCAACGGACTCGGCGTGCT
>PLRX01000157.1 GCA_003164095.1 Acidimicrobiaceae bacterium
GGCGGGCACCTCTACGACCTCGGCCAGCGTACCCACGGTCGTCCAGGCGGCGGCCGTCGCTTATGCCGAATCACAGATCGGCACGCCGTATGTCTGGGGCGGCACCAGCCCACAGATCGGGTTCGACTGTTCGGGGCTGGTCGTCTGGGCCTACGGGCTCGCCGGGGTGGTGGTCCCACGGGTGGCCAACGACCAGTGGCAGGCCGAGCCACATGTGGCCATGGACCAGCTCGTCCCCGGCGACCTGGTCTTCTTCGGCTCAGGAGGCTATGCGGACCACGTCGGGATCTACATCGGCGGCGGCGCCATGGTCGATGCTCCCTACACAGGGGCCGACGTGCGCATCGACACGATCCCGATGTCCGCTGGTGCTACCTGGGGCAACCAGGTGGTGCTCGGAGCCGCCGATCCCGTCTCAACTCCGGTGGTCACCTGATGGCGGCGTCCAAGCCGGTCCACGAGGCGGACGCGTTGGCCACGATCATCCCGTTCCGGCCGAGGCGTTCGCAGATGGCGCCGCATCCTTCCGTCCGCCCTCCGGAACCACATCAGTCCGCGGCGATCGACGATCAGCGAGCGCGACTTCGTGTGGTCCCGCGGCAGCTCTCACTGTTCGAGGAAAGCACTGCCACATGAAATGCGCAGGCGCATGACGAGCACGGTCCGGTGAACCACTCCCGGGGTCCGTTCGACGGGATGTTCGTGGCGTTCCTGGCCGTGGTCGGCTTCGTCATCGGTGAGGGCCTGGCCACCGACCTGGCTGGCCAGCTGGCCTCGCTGGCCTTCGGTTCCCACCATGTGGTGCCCGGCGGCGTGGGAGCCGGGGCCAGTGTCTTCCTGCGCCTGCGGGGCCACCTCGGTGACCCGAAACTGGCCTGGGCCTCAACGGCCCGCACCCTCCTTCCGGGGCCGGTCGCCATGTGGACGGCGCTGGCCGCCACCGAGCTGCTCTTTGTCGCCACCGCTGTCGTGGCCTTCCGACTGGTCCGTCGGGCTCAGGGGTCGTTCGGCGGCCAGCATGGGGGCGAAGCCAAAGTTGGGCGTGGCGAGGTCGAGCGCCGCATGGGGCGAAAGGCCGTTGAACGACACACTGCCGCCCTCTATGGGGATGCCGCTGCCACCAAGCGTGAGCCTCTGGCCCTCGGGATCGACGTGACCACCGGGGTCCGGCTGTTCGCCAGGTCAGAGGACTACGTGCTGGCGGTCGGCGTGCCTCGGGTGGGCAAGGGCGAGGGGTTCGTGATCCCCGCCATCCTTCGCCACCAGGGACCGGCGGTGGTGACCGCCACCCGGCACGATACCTACGAAGACACGTACCTCGTGCGGGCCCAACAGGGTCAGGTCTTCGTGTTCGATCCCCAGGACCTCGTCCCCAAGGCAGAGACGCTGCGGTGGAACCCGGTCAATGGCTGCGAGGTCCCCCAGAAGGCCATCCNNGGGCTGGGCGTCGAACGGCTCCTCGACTGGTCGCGTCGGCCCGCCGCCCGCGAGCCGATCAAGATCCTGTCGCGCAGCGAAGGTGCTGCCCACGGATGGGACAAGGACCTCGCTGCCTCGGCCGAGGTGGAGCCCCGACATCGGGACTCGATCTGGGCGACGGTCCGACGGGCGTTCGACTGCTTCGCCGATCCTAAGGTGCTGGAAGCCACCCGGGTCGACCACGACACCTTCGACCCTGCCGCCTTCCTGGAGGAGAACGGCACCATCTACCTGATGGGCTCGCCGGGTGCTCAACACTCGGTCGCCCCGATCGTCGCCGCCCTCATCGAGGACGTCGTCGACACGGCACGTCGCAAGGCAGCTCGCTCCCAGAGGCGTCGCCTCGANNATGCTGGACGAGTGCGCCAACATCGCCCCGCTCGGCGACCTGCCCAAGCTGGTCGCCGAACTCGGTGGCCTGGGGATCACCACCGCGGTCATCCTCCAGTCGGTGGCATCTGCCCGCACGATCTGGGGCGAGGCCGGTGAGCGGGCCCTGCGGGACCTCGCCAACATCACCGTGGTGTGGGGCGGACAGAAGGACGTGGCCTTCCTGGAGGAGATCAGCAGGCTGGCTGGCGAGCACGACGAGCTGGTGGAGACGGTCACCCACAACGAGGCGGGCCGTTCGAGCTCGTGGACGCCACGCCGGATGCCGGTCCTGCCGACCGGAGACATCGCCAACCTGGCACCGAATCACGCTGTGGTGGTGTCCCCGCACCTCCGGCCTCGGATCACCCGCCTGCCGTCCTGGCGGGACGACCGGAGGCTCGTCGATCTGGTCAAGTCGGCCGGTGGCAGCGTGTCGATCGGTGCTGATGGTGCCTGACGCCGCGGGCGACAAGTCGCCTGACGACCTCCGAGCCCTCGTGGAGGATCTTGTCGGCCGGGTGGCCGGCCTCCAGGCCGAGGTCGTCGCGCTGAGGTCGGGGCCGTCGACATCAGCGACGGCGGCCACAAAGGCGCCGGTCAAGAGGCGGACCTCACCGACCGATGGCGAGCCCGTCGATCTGGTGGTGCTGGCCAAGTGGGTCAACAGCCTCCAGGTCCGCTACGCCACAGATTCCGACTGGCTCAAGCCGTGCTGGTGGCGTCACGGGTTCGTCGTGGAGGAGTTGGCCGCTCTGCGGCAGGCATGGCTCGCCGTCTACGACGCCAGCGAACCGATCGATCAGACAGCAGGGCTCAAATGGCACGAGGACGCTGAGAAATGCCGAGAGCGCATACGCAAGACGGTCAGCATCGGTTCCGGCTGTTCCGCCGTGTCCCACCTGCCGGACGATCCGGTCACCGACGACCGCCGTTGGATCGAGGAGTGTGCCGCTCTCGGGCGTCACCAGCCAGGCGAATGTGCGTCCTCACACGTTCTCGACCGTGGTGAGTGAGCGCC
>PLRX01000138.1 GCA_003164095.1 Acidimicrobiaceae bacterium
CTGAGACACCCGGTGGCTGCCTCCTGCCCGCATCGTGCATCAACACCCCGTCGCGCGCTTCGCCGCCAGAACCTGAGGCAGGAGCCCAGTGCGGTAATGCCGCACGCTGGGATCTGTGCGGGGGACTGGCCGCAACCGGACTCGTCCGGCCAAGGCCAGTCCCTACCGCGATTAGTGACGAAGGCTCTGTAATGGAGCTGGAGCGAAGGGGTATTGAGCGCCGCGTTGATTGAGCACCAACAGTCGGCCTGACGCCATCGAACGTGAGCACGGTTTGGTGACCGGCTTGGCGGCGCCGCGATGGGCGTGGAAGAAGGTCCGAACCAACGTCGGTGCGCCGGGGGTGGACGCTGTCAGCATCAACGAGTTCGAGCGCAACGAGAGGAACAACTTCTACAAGCTCTGTAAGCGGATGAGTGCTGGCAGCCGGCGTGAACTACGGCTCTTCGCTCATTGGTGGCTCGTCTCGACACCGAATGGCCGACCTGTGGGAGCCGGATGACGGGAGACTGTCACGCTCGGTTCTGGGAGGCGGGGGGGTGAGATTCCCCCCGGCTACTTGCCCAATGCGCCGGAGTAAGCCCCGCGCCCCCACTGCTAGGGTGACGCCGTGGGGCCAGCTGTCACCGAATCCCAGGATGCAATCAGCAAGGCCCGCGTGCGCCGCGCCGCTGCCCGGGCCGTCCGCTACGCGACCGTTTCGCTGCGGCCGCTCCCTGACTTCGTCATCCTCGGCACCCAGCGAGGGGGCACCACCTCACTGTACCGGTGGCTTGCGAGCCACCCGAACGTGGCCCCTGCCTCCGAGAAGGAGGTGCACTACTTCGACGTGCAGTACCACCGTGGCGAGCGGTGGTACCGGACCCACTTCCCCACCCGGTCCCCGGGCCAGATCACGGGCGAGTCGACGCCCTACCTGCTCTTCCACCCGTTGGCGCCGCAGCGCGTGGCACGCGATCTGCCGGACACCACGAAGTTCGTGGTCCTCCTTCGCGATCCCACCCAGCGCGCCATCTCCCAGTACTGGCACGTGCGTCGGCAGGGGGATCGGGAACCGGAGAGCCTCGAGCGGGCGATGGAGCTGGAGCCGCAGCGCCTCGCCACCGAGACCGATCAATTCGTCCGAGGCGAACCGAGCCCGGAGTACCTGCTTCACTCCTACATGGCGCGCGGCGAGTACGCCCCCCAGCTGCATCGGTGGTTCGACGCCGTCGGGCGGGAGCGCATTCTGGTCCTCGAGAGCGAGCGCCTCTTCGCCGACCCCGCCGCGTCGCAGGAGGTGCTCGACTGGCTGGGGCTGCCGCCACACACCCGGCGCTATCCCGTGACCAACGGTGCCCCCCGGCTAGAGGAGGCAAGCGCCGAGCTCGCCGACCGCCTGGACGCCCATTTCGCCCCTCACAACGAGGAACTCTTCGCGCTGCTGGGACGCAAACTCTGGAGCGGCGTAGACGGCATCGCGTCGCCGGGGGCGACCCCGGCCCGCTGAGGGGGCCCGGGCGCATGTTCGGGGTCCTCCAATGAGGCGAAGGTGCCGGCTGGCCGGAGGCCGACAGTGGCCGATGGGCCAGGACCGGGGCCGTGCAGGGCTGCGGTAGCCTGCGGGCGTGGCGACCACGACACCGGAGGCCCCCGTCACCGGGGCGGACAGCGGCGATGCACCGCTGGCCATCAACGTGCTGGCCGACCGCGTCCTCGTGCAGGTCGGCCAGGCCGACGGGGAGCGCCGATCCCGTGCCGGCATCCTGATCCCGGCCACCGCCCAGGTGTCGCGCCGCCTCGCCTGGGCCCGGGCGGTCGCCGTCGGGCCCCATGTGCGGTCGGTCAAGGTCGGCGACAACGTGCTGTTCAACCCCGAGGACCGCTTCGAGGTCGAGGTCCAGGGCGAGGAGTACGTGATCCTGCGCGAGCGGGACGTGCACGCCGTGGCCGCCACCCGCTTCGACGGCGGGACCGGCCTCTACCTCTGAGCCACCGCACCGAGCACCAGCCAACGAACCGGACCACCAGGGAGCACCCCGTGACCACCCCCGCCACCCCGCCCGCCCACACCGCCACTCCCGTGCCGCACACCGCCGAGGAGTTGGAGGCGATCACCTTCAACGCCGACGGCCTGGTCGGCGCCATCGTGCAGGACGCCTCGGACGGCACCGTGCTCATGTTCGCCTGGATGAACCCCGAGTCGCTGGCCCGCACCCTGGAGACGGGCCGGACGTGGTTCTGGAGCCGGAGCCGCCAGGAGTACTGGTGCAAGGGCGAGACGTCGGGCGACCGCCAGTACGTGCGCGGCGTCCGCTACGACTGCGACGGCGACGCGTTGCTGGTGACCGTCGACCAGGAGGGCGCGGGCGCGTGTCACACCGGTCACCGCAGCTGCTTCTACCGGGCCTTCGGCGACGGTCCGGACGCCTCGTGACCGACCCCGTCGGCCCGGGGGTCGACGGCTTCCGGGCACTCGCCCGTGCCCACCGCATCGTGCCGGTGTGGCGCGAGCTCGTGGCAGACACTGTGACCCCGGTGGGCGCCTTCCTGCAGATGGTCGGTACGGACGACACCACCGGCTTCCTTCTGGAGTCCGTCGAGGGCGGTGAGCGCTGGGGGCGGTACTCGTTCGTCGGCCGCAACCCGCTGGCCACGGTGGTCGCCCAGGGGCACCACGTGACGACCCGGGGGAGTGTCGATCTCGACGCCCTGGTGGGCGGGGGCGTGACCGGTCACCACGGTGTGCTCGCCGCGCTCGAGGTCATCCTCGACGTGATCGACTCGCCCGACCTGCCCGACCTGCCGCCCCTCCACGCGGGACTCGTGGGGTACCTCGGCTACGACGTCGTGCGCGAGGTCGAGCACCTGCCCGACACGCCGCCCGACGATCTCGGCCAGCCCGATGCGGTGCTGTGCGTGATCGGCCAGCTGGCCGCGTTCGACCACTGGCGCCAGCGCGTCGTGCTGATCGACAACGTCGTGGTCGACCCCACCTGGGGCGAGGCCGAACTCGACGCCGCCCATGCCGCCGCCGAGGCCCGCCTCGACGAGCTGGCCGCCGACTGCGTCCGCCCGAGCGCCGAGGCGCCACGGTTGCTGCCACCCCGCCAGGCGCCACCCGACGACGTCGCCCGGACCATGTCGGACGGCCTCTACATGGACGCGGTCCTGGCGGCCAAGGAGCACGTGCTGGCCGGTGACATCTTCCAGGTGGTGCTGTCCCAGCGGTTCGATCTCGCGGAGCTCGGTGCCGACCCGTTCGACGTCTACCGGGTGCTCCGGCTGGTCAACCCCAGCCCCTACCTCTACTTCTTGCGGTTCCCCGAGGTGACGGTGGTCGGCGCGTCGCCCGAGCCCATGGTCCGGCTGCGGGACGGCACGGTCACGTCCCGTCCCATCGCCGGGTCGCGTCCACGGGGCTCCACCCCGGAGGAGGACGCGCGGCTCGAGGGCGAACTGGTGGAGGACCCGAAGGAGGTCGCCGAGCACGTGATGCTCATCGACCTGGCCCGCAACGACGTCGGACGGGTGGTCAGCTTCGGCACCGAGGTCGTCGACGAGGTGATGGTCGTGGAGCGCTACAGCCACATCATGCACCTGACCTCCCAGGTGTCCGGGAGCCTGGCGCCGGGCAAGGGACCGATCGACGTGCTGCGGGCGACACTGCCGGCCGGCACGCTCTCGGGGGCGCCGAAGGTGCGGGCCATGCAGATCATCGACGACCTCGAGCCGACCAAGCGCGGGGTCTACGGCGGCGTGGTCGGCTACCTCGACTTCAGCGGCAACCTCGACACAGCCATCGCCATCCGCACCATGACGGTCGCACCGGACGGACGGGCCTCCGTCCAGGCCGGCGCCGGCATCGTGGCCGACAGCGACCCGGCATCGGAGAACGCCGAGTGCGCCCACAAGGCTGCCGCCATGCTGTCGGCCGTGGCCATGGCCCGCAACGCGGCCGCCCCGGTCGCAGGGGGCCGGTCGTGACCGGCGGCGAGGCGCTGCGCACCGGGATGGCGGCCCGAGTCATCGGTCGCGACGTGGTGACGGCCACGGGCACCGACGCCCGCTCCTACCTCCAGGGCCAGTGCAGCCAGGACCTCGACGGACTGGCCGTGGGGGAGAGCACGGAGTCCCTGGTGCTCAGCCCCCAGGGGAAGGTCGACGCCTACGTGCGGGTGACACGGACCGGGGACGAGTCCTTCGTGCTCGACACCGACGCAGGCTGCGGCGCGGACTTGCTGGCGCGCCTGCAGCGCTTCAAGCTGCGGGTGGCGGTGGACCTCGAGCAGGTCGACTGGGCCTGCCTGGCACTGCGCGGCCCGGCCGCTACGGCGGCGGGCGGTACGGCGGACGAGGACGGACCGCTGCTGGCACCGGCGGTGGCATGGCCGGGGTGGTCGGGGGTGGACCTGCTCGGCCCGGCACCGGCTGGGGACCCGGAGCTCGGCAGCTGGCTGCCCGAGGGTGCCGAGTGGTGTGACGCCGAGACCTGGGAGGCCGCACGCATCGGGGCGGGCGTGCCGATGGGGGGACGCGAGGTGAAGGAGTCCACGATCGCGGCCGAGGTGGGCCTGGTGGAGCGCACGGTCTCGTTCACCAAGGGCTGCTTCACCGGCCAGGAGCTCGTGGCCCGCCTGGACGCCCGGGGGTCCAACGTGGCCCGTCACCTGTGGGGCCTGGTCGTGGCGGACGGCGCCCGTCCACCGGTCGGCGCCGCCGTGTGGACGACCGACGGCGAGCACGAGGTGGGGGCACTGTCGTCGATGGCATGGTCGCAGGAGCGGGGGGCAGCCGTGGCACTGGCCACCCTGCAGCGCCGCGTCGTGCCACCCGAGTCGGTGCTGGTGCGCTGGGACGGGGCCGAGGTGCTGGCCGAGGCATGGCCGCTCCCGCTGTCAGACGCCGGCTGAGAATCCCTCCGGGCGCGCCGGACGCGCTACGTTGCCCCGCAAGGCCGGTGGAATCCGGTCGACAGCGCGCAGGCTGGCACGACGTGGGGGAGACGACATGACGACCGATGCACCGACCGGCCCGGAGTCCGCGGGCGGCCCCGGAGGGACCGTCGAGATGGATGCCGAGCGCATCACCACCTCGACCCGTGACCCCGGCGAGATGCGCGACCAGTTCGAGCGCTGGCTGCGGACCACGCTGCCCGAGGGCAGCGACGCCAGGGTCGTCGAACTCACGAGTCCCGAGAGCAACGGCATGTCGTCGGAGACCCTGCTCGTCGACGCCACCTGGACCGAGGACGGCGTCGAGAGGGCGCACCGGCTGGTCGCCCGTGTCGAGCCGCCGGCGACCGACTACCCCGTGTTCACCACCTACGACCTCGACATGCAGTTCCGGGTGATGCGTCTGGTGGAGGGGAACACCGAGGTGCCGGTACCCGCGACCCACTGGTACGAGCCGGACCCGTCGGTGCTCGGCGGTGCGTTCTTCGTCATGGACCGGGTGGACGGCCAGGTCCCGCCCGACGTGCTGCCCTACACCTTCGGCGACAACTGGGTCTTCGAGGGTCCGGCGTCGACACGGCAGACGATCCAGGACTCGGCGGTCCGGGCAATGGCGGGGATCCATTCGATCCGTCCGGCCGACCACGACCTGTCGTTCCTCGAGTTGGACCAGCCCGGGTCCTCGGCCCTCGAGCGGAGCCTCAACCACTGGAAGGACTACCTCGACTGGGTGGTGGGTGACAACCGGTCCCAGTTGCTGGACGACTGCTTCGAGTGGCTGACCGACAACCTGCCCGACGATGTCAGCCCCGACGCCCTGTCCTGGGGGGACAGTCGGATCGGCAACATGATGTTCAGCGACAACGAGGTGGTGGCGGTCCTCGACTGGGAGATGGCGGCGGTGGCGCCCCCCGAGGTCGACCTCGGATGGATGGTCTACCTCCACCTGTTCTTCCAGGACCTGGCCGTGCAGTTGGGGGCGCCCGGGCTGCCCGACATGTTCCGGCCGGCCGACGTGCGGGCCACCTACGCGGAGGCCGCCGGCCACGAGCCGGGGGACCTCAGGTGGCACATCGCCTATGCCGCCATGCGGCACGGGGTCATCATGCGCCGGGTGATGGAGCGCTCGATCCACTTCGGCGAGGCCGCCGCCCCGGACGACATCGACGACCTGATCATCCACCGGGCGACGCTGGTCGGAATGCTCGACGGCACCTATTGGGAGGGCGTCGCCCTCTGAGCCCGGCCGTGCGCCGGAGGTCGGCATCGACGATCGTACCGACCAGCCGAATCGATATGCGGGATCGATGCGCGGAATCGACGGATCAGGGCGGCGGTCGCTCTTCGCATTCATGCGATCGGTGGTCGCAGTTCGTCCCGGGCGACGACCAGAACGCTAACCCTACAGTTGAGAATCACCCTCTAGTAGAGGCTTAGAAAGGGTGGTCAACTGGTGGTAGGTCGCCGTGGTCGGACCGGGTGCGATCGAGAGCCCCGGCGACGTCCCTGTGGCTGGTCCGAGTTCGACGACGAGACGGGTCCCCGGCGTCCCGTCGGCCCCGATGGGCGACTCGGCCCGGACAGTCGCTCCCATGGCCGTCGCCAGCTCCGCCACGATGGAGAGTCCGAGGCCCGAGCCCTTGCGGCCCCCGACCTCCCGGTCGGTGGTGACGTGGCGGTCGAAGACCCGGGTCAGCTGGTCGGCCGGGATGCCCGGGCCGTCGTCGTCGACCCACAGCACGGCACCCTCGGGACTCCCGGCCAGGCCGACCATCACCCGTCGGGCGGCGAAGGACGACGCGTTCTCCACGAGGTTGGCCACGACCTGACCGAGCCGGTCGCTGTCGGCCCGGACCGGGCACTCCGTGTCGGTTCCCGGGGCCAGTCCGAGCTCGATCCCCAGTTCGGCGGCTCTGGGCTGGAAGCCGCCCACCACCTGGCGGACAACCGCCGCGGCATCCACCGTCCGCAGGTCGAGAGTGAACCGGTCGGCGTCGAGCCGGGCGAGGTCGAGGAGGTCCTGGACGAGGCGCTCGAGCCGTCGGGCTTCGCTGCTGATGATGGCCGCTGCGGCGTGCGGATCGTCGGTGGCCCCGTCGAGTACCGCGTCGGCGTAGCCGCGGATCGACGTGAGCGGCGTCCGGAGCTCGTGGGACACGGACAGCAGGAATTGCCGCTCCTGGTCCCGGGCCCGGGCCAGGTTGGATCCCATCGTGTTGATCGAGTCGGCCAGCTGGGCGAATTCCGGGTCCTCCCGGGGTCGGACCTCGACGCGGGCGTCCAAGTCGCCGGACGCGATCCGACGGGTGGTGTCGACGGCGGCCACCACCGGGCGGGTGAACCGACGTGCCAGGGCTGCGGCCACGAGGGCGGCGACCACGATCCCGACGAGGCCGATCAGGCCGAAGTACCGGATGCCGTCCACGGGGCTGTGGGCCTGGCGGGACACGACCAGCACCGGGGTCCCGTCGGTCGTCGCCTGCAATGGCGTGGGTACGGCCGAGTAGATGAGCAGGCCCGACGTGTGACCGGTCACCTGCTCGCCGGCCAGAAGGGCCTGCGGGTCGACCTCGTCGGTGGTGAGGCCACCGTCGAGGGGCTGGGCGATCGTCCCGTCGGGGGACAGGAGGACGAACTGCACCGAGGCGAAGTTCCCCGCACTCGACACCACGGCCAACTCCCTGCGGAACGACACCTTGGTCAGACCTGTCCGGTCGGAGAAGGTGTCCGAGATCGCCCGTGCTTCGCCGCTGAGCTCGCGCTGGGCCGTGGAGATCGTGGCCCGACGGATGAGGACGTAGCTGCCGATGCTCGTCACGGCCACGGTCACGACCACCAGGGCGATGATGGCGATGGTCAGTCGCTTCCTCACCGGGTCACCGACCTCCGACCGTGACCCGGGCCCGGAATGGGGACGATGGAGCTCATCCGAGGCGGTAGCCGACGCCCCACACGGTGGCGAGCGGCAGGTCGGGCCCCAGCTTCTTGCGGAGCTGGCGGACATGGACGTCGACGGTGCGCTCGTCGCCGTACCAGCCCTCCCCCCACACGCCGTCGAGGAGCTGCTGACGTGAGAGCGCCAGTCCCTGGTTGTCCATGAGGAAGGCGAGCAGGTCGAATTCCCGGGTGGCGAGGGGCACGACCTCGTCGTCGCGACGCACCTCGCGTCGCCCGGTGTCCACGACCACGGTCCCGAACCCGACCACGGCCGGTGCCACCGACCCGACAGACGTGCCCGTGCGCCGCAGGATGGCGTGGACTCGCGCGACCAGCTCACGGGCGCTGAACGGCTTGGTGACGTAGTCGTCCGCCCCCAGCTCCAGACCGAGGATGCGGTCGACCTCGTCGTCGCGGGCACTCAGGATCAGCACGGGGACCGGGGGTGTGTCGGCGGCCAGCCGTCGACACACGTCGAGACCGTCCAGTTCGCCCGGCAGTCCGAGGTCGACGATCACCAATCGCGGGGACTCGCGTCCGATGGCGGCCAGGCCTCGTTCGGCGTCCCCGGCCTGGACGACGCGGAAGCCGTCCCGACGCAGGTACATGGCTACGAGGTCGCTGATGTTGTGGTCGTCCTCGATGACCACGATGCTGACTTCGGGGCTCGCCATCGGACCAGCCTGCCATCGCCGGTGCTCCGGGCACCGCCATCATTAGGGAAGTGTGAGGCGTGTACGCCGACCGCCGGTGGTGCCGACCTCACGTGCGGGCGCCCGGCACCACCGGATGGCGGTGGCGCGCCGGTAGGCTGGCCTGACATGCCGGCCTACCTCGACTCGATCCTCGTCGCCCATCGTGCCGCCGCGGCGGCTGACCGGCGCGACGTCGGTGCAGCGGTCGATGCGGCGCGTGCACACGTCGAGGCACTCGGGTCGGCGGAGGGACTCGACGGTCCGCGCGACTTCACCGCGGCACTCCGGGCCGGACGGGCGGCCCGCGGCATGGCCGTCATCTCCGAGATCAAGCGCCGGTCGCCCTCCAAGGGGGACCTCGATCCCGGGCTCGACCCCGCCGCCGTGGCGGCAGACTACGAGGCCGGTGGCGCGTCCTGCCTATCGGTCCTCACCGACGAGGAGTTCTTCGGTGGGAGCCGTGCCGACCTCCGGGCCGCCCGGGCCGCCTGCCGGCTCCCGGTGCTGCGCAAGGACTTCACGGTGTCCCCGCTCGATGTCTGCGATGCCCGCACGATGGGGGCGGACGCCGTCCTGCTGATCGTCGCGGCCCTCGACGACACGGAACTGACCGAGCTCCTGGGACTGGCACGGTCCCTCAGGCTGGCTGCCCTGGTCGAGGTCCATGACGAGCCGGAGCTCGAGCGTGCCCTGGCCGTGGGCGCTGATCTGGTCGGCGTCAACCAGCGGGACCTGCGGACCTTCGAGGTGGACCGCGAACGCGCCCTGCAGATGGGGGAGCGGATGCCCGCCGACGTCGTGGCGGTCGCCGAGTCGGGGATCCGGGACGCCGACGACGTGGAGCGGCTGGCCGCTGCCGGGTACACCGCCGTCCTGGTGGGGGAGACCCTGGTCCGCTCGGCCGACCGGACGTCCGCCGTCGACGGCCTGCTCGGCGCAGGGGCATGACCGCCGGAGGCGCCGACGGCACGGAGCTGTTCGTCAAGATCTGCGGGGTCACCTCGGAGGCCGACGCCCTGCTGGCCGTCGGCCTCGGCGCGTCGGCGGTCGGCTTCGTCTTCGCCCCGTCGCCCCGCCAGATGGCACCCGCTGCGGTGGCCGACATCGTCAAGCGCCTACCCCACGAGACGGTCACTGTCGGCGTGTTCCGGGACGAGTCCCCCCGCCGCGTCGTGGAGATCGCCGGCCAGATCGGCCTGCGGGCCGTCCAGCTCCACGGGCTCGAGTCGTCGGAGGACAGCCGGTGGGTGGCCGAGCGGGTCAACTGGACCATCAAGGCCTTTCCGGCGGGACACCCCAACATCGAGCGCTTCACCGCGTACGGTGCCCAGACGTTGCTCGTCGACGGCCCCAACCCCGGTTCCGGTGAACTCTTCGACTGGCGGCTGGCCGAGGGGGTCATCGATCCCTCCCGCCTGCTCCTGTCGGGCGGCCTCCGTCCCGACAACGTGGCCGCGGCGATCGCCCACCTGCACCCGTGGGGAGTCGACGTGTCGAGCGGGGTGGAGTCGGCTCCGGGCGTGAAGGACCCGGGACGCATGCGCGACTTCATCGTCGCCGCCCGTGCGGCCGGCCGGCTGGTGGAGGTCGAGCACGGTGCGGCCGCCGAGCCGGACGACGTCACTGCACCCCGCCGGTCCACCGACCTGTTCGACTGGCAGGACGACGCATGAACGGCCTGCAGGCGGACGACTAGGCCCGCACACGTCCGGTGCAGCAGCCACGGCAGCGGACCCACTCCATCCACGAACGACAGTGAACGGCAGACGATGACGACTGACACGACCAGCTCCGGGCCCATCATGGGCGACCCGGGCCCGACCGGACGGTTCGGCGACTTCGGTGGGAGGTACGTGCCCGAAGCGCTGGTGCCAGCCTGCATCGAGCTCGAGGAGGCGTTCCGGGGCGCCTGGGCCGATTCTGGGTTCCGGACCGAGCTCGACGGCATCCTCCGCAACTACGGCGGGCGCCCGACCCCGGTGACGGTGTGTGGCCGCCTGTCGGACCAGTTGGGGGTCCGCGTCCTGCTCAAGCGCGAGGACCTCGCCCACACCGGGTCCCACAAGCTCAACAACGTGGTCGGCCAGGGCCTGCTGGCCCGGCGGATGGGCAAGCACAAGCTCATCGCCGAGACGGGGGCGGGCCAGCACGGTGTGGCGACGGCCACCGCGGCGGCACTCTTCGGCATGGAGTGCACCGTTTACATGGGCGAGATCGACACCCGGCGCCAGGAGCTCAACGTGTTCCGCATGGAGCTCCTCGGGGCGACGGTCGTGCCGGTCACGAGCGGCAGCCGGACCCTGAAGGACGCCGTCAACGAGGCCATGCGCTCCTGGGTGGCGTCGGTCGCCGACACCCACTACTGCCTCGGGTCCGTGATGGGTCCGCACCCGTACCCGTGGATGGTCCGGGAGTTCCAGCGGGTCATCGGAGACGAGGCGCGGGAACAGTGCCGCGACCTGCTCGACGGGGGCGACCCCGACGTGGTGGTGGCGTGCGCCGGCGGCGGTTCCAACGCCGCCGGCATCTTCGCCGGGTTCGCCGACGACACCTCCTCGGAGCTGGTGGCCGTCGAGGCGGCCGGCGGTGCGGCGGTCACCACCGGGATCCCGGGCATCCTCCACGGCATGCGCAGCGCCCTGATCCAGGACGAGGAAGGCCAGATCCTGGAGGCGGAGTCCATCTCGGCCGGCCTCGACTACCCCGGCATCGGGCCCGAGCACGCCCACCTGGCCGACCTCGGACGGGCCCGCTACGTGGCGGCGGGGGACGAGGCGGTGCTCGAGGCCTTCCAGCTGCTGGCCCGCACCGAAGGGATCCTCCCGGCACTCGAGTCGTCGCACGCGTTGGCCTGGGTGGTGGCGGCCAGCGCGTCGGGTGAGCTCCCTGCGGGCTCGTCCGTCCTGATCAACCTGTCGGGTAGGGGCGACAAGGACGTCGCACAGGTGCGGGACATCCTGCGGGGTAGGGCATGACCGCCGTGCCGTCGACCCACGTGTCGGGCACCCTCGAGGCGAGTCTCCGGGCCGGCCGCGACGCCGGTCGCAAGCTGCTCGTGCCCTACCTCACGGGCGGCCTCGACGACGAATGGCTGCTGGTGCTGGAGGCGCTCGCGGGTGCGGGTGCCGACGCAATCGAGGTGGGGATCCCCTTCTCCGATCCCATGATCGACGGGGCCGTCATCCAGGAATCGTCGCTGCGGGCCCTCCAGCGCGGCATCACGCCCGAGGGCGTCCTGGCCGACCTCAGCCGGGTCGACGTCGGGGTCCCGCTGGTCGTCATGACCTACTACAACCTCATCTACCGGGCCGGTCACGAGCGCATCGCCGGGTCCATGCAGCAGTCGGGTGTGCGCGGGGCCATCATCCCGGACCTGCCCCTCGAGGAGGTCGGTAGCTGGGCCGAGGCTGCAGACGACCACGACGTCGCCACCGTCCTGTTGGTGGCGCCCTCCACGCCCGACGAGCGGATCGCCGCCATCTGTGAACGGGCCCGCGGCTTCGTCTACGCCGTAGGCCGGATGGGCGTCACGGGCGAGCAGGTCGTGCTGGCCGACTCGGCACGCGAGGTGGCCCGTCGCATCAAGGCGCATACTGATCTTCCCGTGTGCGTGGGCATCGGGGTCTCCACCCCGGAGCAGGCCGCAGCCGTGTGCGAGGTGGCCGACGGCGTGGTGGTCGGCTCCGCCCTCGTGCGCCGCCTGCTCGAGGGCGCGGGGCCCGAGGGCGCCGCCGACTTCGTCGGCTCGCTCCGGGTCGCCATGGACGCCGGCTGACCGGATGGATGCATGATCCTCTGCCGGGACGGTGCCTCCGGGTACCGTTGGCCCCGACAGGGTCCACGAACGACAGGAGGCGGAGGTCCGTGACCGCAACAGACAGTACCGGTTCCCTCGCTGAGCCAGCTGACCCGGGCGCTCCGGCGGCACCCGGTGCGGCTCCAGCTGAGCAGTTCTACCCACCACAGGAGCCGAGGATCGGCGCGTCCACCCTGTGGCTCATCCTTTTGACCGTGCTGGTCGTTGTGATCCTCGTGGCGGTCGTGATCGGCGGGGTGCGCCATTGGGTTGCCCTGCACACCGGGGTCCTCCACGGTGGCCCGGATCTCTACTACAACTTCTGGTCGGGGTTCGGCTCCGACCTGGGCGAGGCGACGCTGATCAGCGCAGTGGGGATCGGCGTCTACACCGGGGTCCGGAAGGTGAACTGCCACACCAAGGGCTGCTGGCGGATCGGTCGCCACACCCTCGAGGGGACGCCGTACATCCTGTGCCGGCACCACCACCCGAGCGTGCCGTCCAAGGGCGCCACCCACGAGCACATCCTGGAGCAGCACCGCCGCTACAAGGAGGCGCAGGCGGCCAAGGGGCTCTGACTCCGAAACCGGTGACCGCGACGCCCTCCAGTCGGGCGACCGTGGGCTACGGGCCCTCAGCTCAGGTCCGTACGGTCCACACCGTCCGACAGACCATCGGCAGGACGACCTGCCCGTCCTCGAGCCGCTCGAGTGCCGCGGCACGCACCTCGTCGGTCAGGCTGTCCCGCAGGGACGGGTCGTCGATCAGGACGCCGGAGTAGGTGCCGAGGAGCCCGGCGATCTCATCCACCGTGCGGTTCCACGTCCAGCGGTGGTACTCGCTGGTCGTGGGGCCGAACGGCAGATCGGCTGGCAGGTCGACCGCTCGGCGCGACGGATCGCCGGCACCCCGTGCCCCGACCTGCTGCCGCAGCTGGGCCAGCCAGTCGGCCGACCCGTAGTCGACGCCGTTCCACAGGACGACGAGGCGGCCGCCCGGCCGCAGCACGCGCGCGAACTCGGCCGCGGCCCGGTCGTGGTCGAACCAGTGCCACGCGGAGCTCACCGTCACGAGGTCGGCAGAACCGTCAGGTAGTGGGAGCGCCTCGGCGGTGCCGGTCACCACGCGGACTCCGGGCGACCGAGACGCCAGCACCTCGGCCATGCGGGTGTCGGGTTCGACAGCCGTCACCCGGGCACCGTGGTCGGCGAGGAACCGGGTGAGCAGGCCGGTACCGGCGGCCACGTCGACGGCATCGGCACCGTCGACCGTTCCGAGGCTGTCGGCCAGCCCGGCCGGGGGGCGGGGTCGGAACTCGTCGTAGTCGTCGGCCACCGCACCGAAACTGGAGGCCCTGACGGGATCCGGTCGAGACGTGGCCATGCCGTCGAGACTATGGCAAGCCATGCTCGAACTGACGGTCGGCTAGGAGCCTGTTGAACAACC
>PLRX01000026.1 GCA_003164095.1 Acidimicrobiaceae bacterium
TAAATATCCGCGACAGCCTCTGAGAATCTCCGCCTGGCGGGGGTCCCAGGAGCCGGCGACTTGACCGGTTACGCCGTGACGTCATGGAGCTTTCAATGGGACAACGCAAGGCAGGGCGACTTCGAGCGGTGAGCGCAACGACGACGGCATCGTAGCGGTCCTTTGCACTCTCCCAGCGATGTAGTCGGCGGGGCATAGCATTGATGCGGAGACTAATCCGGTCGAGGTCCTGCTGGGAGTAGGCGGAGCGATTCGTGCCCTTCCCGACGTACCTGCGGACCAGATCGTTGAAGTTCTCATTGGACCCCCGCTGCCAGGAGTGGTGGGGCTCGGCGATGTACACGTCGATGTCGACGGCTCCGGCCAACTCATCGTGCCGGGCCATCTCCCGGCCCGGGACCCACGTGAGCGTGCGCCGCATGGAGGACGGGACCCGTTCGAAGAGTCCGATGGGGCAGGACAGCACGGATTCGGCACCGTGCCTGTCTGGGAGGTCGCCGAGCAGGTTGAGCCGGGTGGTGCGCTCCACCCGCTTCTCGACCGCCGAAGCGTTCTTCGCTCCGAGGATGAGGCCCCATCCCAGTGGCCCGATTCCAGGCGGTCCTGGACCGCGCCCGGCCGCAGTCCGATCAACGAGAACCCCTTCAACGGCCCGGGCCTGGCTGGGACTTCGCCCACTCGACAGCGGCGCTTCCTGCGACTCCTCTTGCGGTGGAGTTCGGCCCCCAACCCGGTGGCCAGCCCCCGGGCCCGGAGACGCCCTGGTAGATGGTCTCAGCGGACACCGTGTCCCCGCCGATGCCACCGGCTCGGGCCAGTTCGACGGCGATCGTGGTCGGGGAGTCCAGGGCCACCAGGCGTGCCTCGACGTGGTCGGTCAGCGGTCGGTTGCGCTGGAACTTGGTCGGCCTCGATCGGCATCGGTTCTCGGCAGCACGAACGGACGCTTCCGCCGCGCAGTACCGCAGTCGACCACCATTGCGACGGACCTCTTGGGAGACTGGCGACGGAGTTCGGTGGAGGCGTCGGGCGATGTCAGTGAAGGACTCGGCCGCCTCCAATCCGACACGAATCTCCTCGAGTTCGTGCGCGCTCAGTACTGCACCTGCCATGCTTGGGCCTCCAACGGTCCGTCGCTCGGGTCGTGCCGGTCATCATGCCCGGTCCGTTGCGACGACCGTTCGGGTTCGCCCTCGCGGAGCCTGAACCTCTTGCCCGAATACCGCTCCGGTCAAACGGGTCAGGCTCCATCCTTGCAATGTTCAGAAGCTGTCTCAGAGAAGCCGCTCCAACAGATCGGAGATTGCACTCACTGAGCGGTATAGCGACAGATGCTCGACGACCCACTGGCGGGATCGCGCGCCGAGCTCCGGATCCCGTGTTCGCCACTGAGCGTGGGAACGGATGGTGGCCGCCAGGGCCGTTGCGTCGCCCAACGGAACGAGATGATCAGGAAATCCGGCCAACGATGCCTCGAGACCGCCAACCGCGGTGGCAATAGCCGGAGTTCCGGCCGCCATGGACTCGCTCACAACAAGACCTTGAGTTTCTGGCACCACGCTTGGCAGTACGACCACGTCGGCGGCAGCCAAGAGCGGACTGATGTCCAATCGTCGGTCGACAAAGGTGACGAAGTGTCCTTGGGCCATGGAATGGAGGTGTTTCACGTAGCCGTTGTCACTCCCTGCGCCACAGATGACAAGATGAACCTCACCATCGAGCTGGTTGATCGCCTCCAGAAGAACATCGAGTCCTTTTGTCGGGTGGATACGCCCCGCATAGAGGACCATGGGCACGCCTGGTCCCACCGCAAGTTCCGTGCGCTGGCGATCACGCTCGCTATCCGAGATCGGAACGAACCATTCTGTGTCGACCCCTGTCGGAATGACGGAGACCCGATTGGCGTCGACACCCGCTTCCTTAATCCATCGTCTGGCGGCGTCGTCCGAGGGGGTAATCACGGCGTCGGCCAATCTGATCAGGTGGTTCTGCCACGAAGGTTGGCGGTAAGGCGGCGGAAGATGGAGATGGACCACGACCGGAACTCGTCGCAAGGTGCCGACGATCTTGGCGAGGGGGAGGTCTCCGGGATTGTGGATGTATACAGCGTCAACGTTGCTCGAGAGAGCAGACGCCACCGCCCCCAGGGTTGCCACACCGCTCCTAAGGGGAGTGGCCTTTTCTGGCCAGGAGGCTCTGATTCTCTCCGTACGGTTCGCGAAGCTTTCCCACTTCGGCCAGAGGTCGCCAGGTTCCACGTAGAGAAGATCCACCGACCAACCTCGGGCGGCAAGACCTTCCATCACGTTTGCTTGGGCAACTTCCGAACCGCCGATTGCTCCAAGGTGTCGAGCGATCGTGAGTACCCGTTGCTGCCTCAACAACCTGCTCCTCGCAATCGTGACTGTGGCGGACCTACCCCGCGCGAGCATATTCTGCCTTCCCGAAATGCGAGCGAACTGTTGGCGCGGCTAGCTGACGTGGTGGAGGAGCCGTACCAGCAATCGGTCGTCAGCTGGTGATTGACCACTCGACGGGTGTGCCTGGCCAGGAAGAACGCACCAATCGCGGTTTGGGTGCCTAACTCGAGTTACCTCTCGCAAGAATCGGGGTGGCTGGTTTGGCCGGACCACTAAGCCGTCTCTTTCCCGTCACCAAATGGCCGTTGTTTGCGGGGGTGTATCCGGACGTACCAATACTCCCGATTCGGCCCCACTATTTGGTCCATTTTCATCGACCCGGGATCGCCATTGCAGAACGCCTGGATCGAGTCGTTCAACGGACGGCTGCGCGACGAGTTCCTGAACGGTCAGCTCTTCGACAGCCTGCTCGAGGCTCAAGTGCTCCTCGAGGACTGGCGCATCGACTACAACTTCAACAGACGACACAGCGCGCTCGGCGGCATGACGCCGGCCGCCTTCGCAGCAGCCTGGACCATCATCAACCAACCATCACTCACATAGTTGGTGTAACCATTCAGGTGCCCTGAC
>PLRX01000115.1 GCA_003164095.1 Acidimicrobiaceae bacterium
TGCGGTCAGCGGGTCGTCACTGCCGGCCCTGCTCGGCGGCAGCTCCTCGGGCGGGACGGGTGGCGGCACGACCACGACGACCACGTCGACCCCGGACACCTCGACCACGACGGACCCCTCCACCACGACCACGTCCACCACCAGCCCGTCCACGACCACCACGACGACGCCTCCCGGCGGAGGGGCCGGCACCGGCTACCGGATGGTGACGTCGGCGGCCCAGGTCTTCGCCTATGGCGCGGACGACTCGTTCGGTCCCAACGGGGCCCTCGACCTGAACCGGCCGATGGTGGGAATGGCGACCACCCCGGACGGTGGGGGGTACTGGCTGGTCGCGGCTGACGGAGGGATCTTCAACTTCGGCGACGCGTCGTTCTACGGCTCCACCGGTGGGATGGGCCTCAACGCACCGATCGTGGGTATGGCCGCCACGCCTGACGGCAACGGCTACTGGTTGGTCGGCGCCGACGGCGGCATCTTCGCGACCGGAGACGCCCACTACGAGGGCTCCACCGGTGCGCTCACCCTCAACAAGCCTGTCGTGGGCATGGCCCGCACCCCGGACGGCAGGGGCTACTGGCTGGTGGCCTCCGACGGTGGCGTGTTCGCGTTCGGCGACGCCGCCTTCTACGGTTCCACGGGCAACTTCCCCCTCAACCGGCCCATCGTCGGCATGGCCGCGACCCCGGACGGCAGGGGCTACTGGCTGGTGGCCTCCGACGGCGGCATTTTCGCCTTCGGCGCCGCCGCCTTCTACGGGTCGGCGGGCAACCTCGAGCTCAACCGGCCCATCGTCGGCATGACGGCCACACCCGCCGGCGGTGGTTACTGGCTGGTGGCCTCCGACGGCGGCGTGTTCGCCTACGGCGACGCCTCCTTCTACGGCTCCGCCCAGGGCACGGCCGCCGGTCAGCCCGTCGTCGGCATCGCCTCCTGACCCGCCGCCACCGGCCGCGCCGCCGTACCGTCACGCACTGACGCCGCCGGTGGTACGCCTGCTGTGTAGGGTGGCCGCATGGCCGACCAGGAGCAGTTCTCCGACCTCGCCATGGAGTACATGTCGGCCCTCTACACGGCGGCCCTGCGCATGACCCGCAACCCGGCCGACGCCGAGGACCTCGTCCAGGAGACGTATCTCAAGGCCTACCGCGCCTTCGGCTCGTTCGAGACGGGCACCAACCTCAAGGCGTGGTTGTACCGGATCCTGACCAACACGTACATCAACACGTACCGTGCCAAGAAGCGTCGGCCCGAGATCGCCGACGTGGAGGACGTCGAGGACCTCTACCTCTACCACCACCTGGCCGGCGATCCGTCGGCCGGGCTCGGCAGGAGCGCCGAGGACGAGGCGCTCGACCACTTCACCGATACGGACGTCAAGGCCGCCATCGAGTCGTTGCCGGACACGTTCCGCATCGCCGTACTGCTGGCCGACGTCGAGGGATTCTCGTACAAGGAGATCGCCGAGATCACCGACGTGCCCATCGGCACCGTCATGAGCAGGATCCACCGTGGAAGAAAAGCCTTGCAGAAGGCGTTGGTCGATGTCGGAAGAGCACGCGGACTCGTCGGGGCCTCCGACGAGTCGAGGTAGTGGGGAGACTGCCGATGGGACATGAAGGAGACGGCGTAGCGGGTCCGGCACCGGACCGGGTCGCGCCCGAGCCACCTGCCGGCTTCGTCAGCTGCGACCAGACGATCGAGCGGCTCTACTACTACCTCGACGGCGAGCTGACCGAGCAGCGGAGGATCGAGATCTCCCGGCACCTCGACCTCTGCGGCCCCTGCGTCGGCGCCTATGGGTTCGAGCAGGAGCTGCGCAAGCTCGTTGCCAACCGCTGCCAGGACCACGTGCCGGATGCCCTGCGTGACCGGGTCGCGAGGGCGCTGAGCGAAGAGAGCGCCGCTGCGGCCGACTGACGGCGCTGCGGTGGCGGGACCACCGTCACGCCGCACCTCCCTACACTGGTCCCCGTGACCCTCATCGACTCCGCCCCACTCGCCGCGGACGACGTGCCGTCGGATGCCGGCGCCGTGGGGTGGGAGACCGCGGAACGGGTGGCCGCCTGGGTGGGGGGTCGCGCCAAGATGCCCGCGCCGTATCGCCCGGACCTGCTCCAGGAGGAGTTCGCGGAGCTGACCTCCCAGGCCGAGGAGCTCGTTGCCGACTCAACGGGGCTGCGCTCGGCCGCCGGTCCGGCGCGCGCCCGGGTCACGGACCGTGCCGGGTGGGTGCACGCGAACATCGCCAGCTTCCAGCGGCTCCTCGGGCCCCATCTCGAACGACTGGACCCGACCCGTCTCTCCGAGTCGAATGCCGTGCTGGCCCGACTCGCCGGCCCGTTGGCCTCGGTCGGTCGGACCGCCACCGGCGCCCAGATGGGGGTGGTGCTGGGTTGGCTCTCGACCCGCGTCCTCGGCCAGTACGACCTGCTCCTGACCGAAGAGGCGGCCGACGACCAGGACCTCGTCTACTTCGTCGGACCGAATGTCGTCGCCCTGGAGCGTCAGCACGGCTTCGAGCCGCGCGAGTTCCGCCTATGGCTGGCGTTGCACGAAGTCACACACCGCTGCCAGTTCACCGCCATCCCGTGGATGCGCGACTACTTCGTGTCACTGGTCGAGGAGGGGATCGGCTCGCTCGAGCCCGATCCCGGCCGCCTGGCCGCCTCGCTCAAGCGGATGACCGACGAGATCCGGGCGGGGCGCAATCCCCTGGACGACAACGGTGCGCTCGGCCTGGTCGCCACCCCGGAGCAGCTGGAAGGCCTCCACCGGATCCAGGCGCTCATGTGCCTGCTCGAGGGCCACGGTGACGTCACGATGGACCGGGCCGGGGCCGCCGCCATCCCGAGCGCCGCACACTTCTCGAGTGTGCTGCGGGCGCGGCGAAAGCAGGCACACGGCCTGTCCCGCCTGCTCCAGCAGCTCATCGGGATCGAGGCCAAGCTGCGGCAGTACGAGGAGGGCGAGCGCTTCATCGCCGCCGTCGAGGAGTCCGGAGGACCGGCACTCCTCGACAACGCCTGGCGCGGACCCGAGTGGCTGCCCTCGCTCGAGGAGATCCGCGATCCCTCGGCGTGGATCGCCCGCGTGGGCACGGCGCCGGCAGTCCTGCGCTGAGCCGATGACCGGACCGGCCGAGCGGCTGGCCGACGATCCCGTCGTGGGCCGGCTGCTGGCCCGTTGCACGTTCCCCCCGTCGGGTGCGCGACTCGTCTGCGGCGTGTCGGGTGGTGCCGACTCGCTGACGCTCCTGGTCCTGGCCAGGGCCGCGGGTTGTGAGGTGACCGCCGTCCATGTCGACCACGGACTGCGACCCGGGTCGTCCGGCGAGGGCGACGTGGTGGCCGCCGCCGCCGCCCGGTTCGGCGCCGACTTCCGTGCCGAGCGCGTACATGTGGACGACGGGCCCAACCTCGAGGCCCGGGCCCGGGCGGCGCGCCACGCCGCTCTCGGCGGGGGAGCGGCCACCGGGCACACCGCCGACGACCAGGCCGAGACGGTCCTGGTCAACCTGCTGCGGGGCGCGGGCGTGCACGGGTTGGCCGGGATGCGCGCCGGCACGGTCCATCCGCTGCTCGACCTGAGGCGCGACGAGACGGTGGGCCTCTGCGCCCACCTGGGACTCGTGCCCGTGGAGGACCCGTCCAACGGCGACCCCCGCTTCCTGCGCAACCGGGTGCGGGCCGAGCTGCTCCCGCTGTGCTCGGACATCGCCGGCCGGGACGTGGTGCCGGTACTGGCCCGCCAAGCCGGTCTGCTGGCCGGCGACGCCGACCTCCTCGACTCGCTCGCCGCCCTCGTCGATCCCACCGACGCCGCTGCGCTGGCCGACGCGCCGACCGCTCAGGCCCGCCGTGCCGTGCGGGGGTGGCTGAGCGAGGAAGGGCCGTACCCGCCCCCGGCCGATGCGGTCGAACGGGTGCTCGAGGTGGCCCGGCTGGAGCGGCGGGCCACGGAGGTCCCGGGCGGCGTCCGGGTGACGCGGTCCCACGGACGGCTGTCGCGCGGCCCGATCGCGGGTCCCGGCACTCCGGTACAGTCGTGACGTGACCGACCCCGGGACGAACCATCCAGTCGACGGCGCGCGCCTGGAGGACGGGGACGAGGTCGGCCGGGTCATCGTGTCCGAAGCCGACCTGCGGGCCCGGATCGCCGAGCTCGGTGCCGCCATCACCGCCGACTACCAGGGGCGACCGCCCCTGCTGGTGGGGGTCCTGAAGGGCGCCTTCATGTTCATGAGCGACCTGTCCCAGGCCATCCACCTCCCTTGCGAGGTCGACTTCATGGCCGTCTCGTCCTACGGCAGCGCCACCCGCACCTCGGGCGTGGTGCGGATCGTCAAGGACCTCGACCTCGACCTCCTCGACCGCCATGTCCTGGTCGTTGAGGACATCGTCGACTCGGGGCTCACGCTGAGCTACCTGCAGCGCTATCTCCTGGCCCGCCAGCCGGCCAGCCTCGAAGTGTGTGCGCTCCTGGTGAAGGAGGGGCAGCAACGCACCGCCCTCGACCTCCGCTACGTGGGATTCACCATCCCGGCCGACTTCGTGATCGGCTACGGGCTCGACGTCGCCGAGCGCTTCCGCAACCTCCCGGCCATCTATGCCTACGAAGGCCCGCGTTCCTGACCCCGGTCCGCGGACGACCCGGTCTGCGGTCCCGACCAGGTAGAACGGGTGGCCAGACCCCGGCCGAGGGCCCGACGAACGGAGAGGTGACCGGACGATGAGCGTGGACACGAAGCGGATCGAAGCTGCCGTCCTCGAGATCCTGACCGCCATCGGCGAGGACCCGGAGCGCGATGGGCTCCTCATGACGCCCGGCCGTGTCGCCCGGATGTACGAGGAGCTCTTCGCCGGGTTCCAGGAGAACCCCGCCGACCACCTCGAGGTGACCTTCGCCGCCGATCACGACGAGATGGTGATGGTCCGAGACATCCCCTTCGCCTCGCTGTGCGAGCACCACATGGTCCCGTTCATGGGCCGGGCGCACGTCGCCTACATCCCGGGGCCGGATGGGCGGATCACCGGCTTGTCGAAGCTCGCCCGTCTGGTCGACGGCTTCGCCAAGCGGCTCCAGGTCCAGGAGCGGATGACCTCGCAGATCGCGGACGCCATCGAGCTCGCCCTCGACCCCAAGGGGGTGCTCGTGGTGGTCGACGCGGAACATCTCTGCATGTCCATGCGGGGCGTCAAGAAGTCCGGGACGTCGACCATCACCTCGGCCGTGCGGGGCCTGTTCCGGAGTGACACGTCCACCCGCTTCGAAGCCATGCAGTTCGTCCGTGGCCGCTAGGACGGCGGTCGCGCCCGTCTTCGCCCTGGTTTACGCTGGTGGCGATGCCCGACCCCACGACAGCGGACCCCACCACACCGGATCGGGCCCTGGTCATGGGGATCCTCAACGTGACCCCTGACTCGTTCTCCGACGGTGGCCGCTGGCTCGACCCGGACCTGGCGGTCACCCGGGGTCTGGAGCTGGTCGCCGAGGGTGCCGACATCGTCGACGTCGGCGGCGAGTCCACCCGTCCGGGGGCCGCCGACGTGCCGGCAGCCGAGGAGCTCCGTCGGGTCCTGCCGGTGGTGGAGGCACTCAGCCCCCACGTCCGGGTGTCGATCGACACCACCAAGGAGTCGGTCGCCGAGGCGGCCGTGGGCGTCGGAGCGACCCTGGTCAACGACGTTTCCGCCTCGCTCTGGCCGGTGGCGGCGCGGTGCGGCGTCGGCTGGGTGGCCATGCACCGCAAGGGGACGCCGGCCACCATGCAGGACGATCCCCGGTATGACGACGTGGTCGCCGAGGTGCGCGACCTCCTGGCCGACCGGGCCGCCCGGGCGGCGGACGCCGGGGTCAGAGAGATCTGGATCGATCCGGGCATCGGTTTCGGCAAGACCCTGGACCACAACCTCGAACTGCTGGCCGGGCTCGACGCATTGGTTGCCACCGGGTGGCCGGTGCTGGTCGGGACCAGCCGGAAGGGCTTCCTGGGAGTCCTGGGGGCCGGCGCCGACGGCGTGCCGGCACCGCCGGACCAGCGCCTGCCGGGCTCGCTGGCCACGGCCACGTATGCGCTCCACCGGGGTGCGGGTATGGTCCGGGTACACGACGTGGCCGCAACGGTGCAGGCCGCCCTCCTGGTCGGCCGGCTGCGGGCCGGCGCCCCGGGCACAGGATCGACGCTGGAGACGGAGGACGGATCGTGAAGGGCAAGTGGGCTGCGGGTATCCCGCCACGGAACTTCACCTGGGTGATCAAGGACCGCCTCGCCATGAGCGAGCGCCCGGGCGGGTTCGCCCCCAACCACCGCAAGGTGCGGCGCCAGGAGGAGATCATCTGGCTCCAGGTCCAGGGGTTCAACCGGGTGGTGTCACTGCTCCCGTCCTCACACAACCTGCAGGCGTACGAGGAGAAGTCCCTGGCCAGCGTCCACTATCCGCTGCCGTCCTCGGGTGACGTCCGGGGCATCCTGACCGAGGTCTACCGCGATGTGCACGTTCGCCTCGCCGGCGGCGAGCGGATCCTGGTGCACCAGGAGGAGCTGGGCGACCGGGTGTCGGGTGTCATCGCCGGCTACCTGCTGTGGTCGTCCCGACTGCCGACCGGTCCACAGGCCGTGACCGTGCTCGAGCATCTCACCGGGCACCCCATGGGGCCCTCGGGACGCGAGCTGGTGGCCGTGGCCGGGCAGCTGGCTCCGGTGACCGGCCAGCCCGGTACCGGATCGACCCAGACGGCCTGATGCCGGGCGACGGCGGTTCCGGCGATCGCATCGAACTGCGTGGCCTCCGCTGTGTGGGCACCCACGGGGTGCTGATGGAGGAGCAGGAACGGGCCCAGCCGTTCGAGGTGGACCTCGACCTCGACCTCGACCTGCGGCCCGCCGGTGTGTCCGACAGCCTCTCCGATACCGTCGACTACGGGGCGGTGGCCGATGTGGTGGCCGCCACGGTGTCGGGCCCCCGCTCCTACGCCCTCCTGGAGGCCCTCGCCTGGCACGTGGCCGACGCCGTCCTGGACGTCGACCACCGCATCCGCGTGGTGACCGTGTGCCTGCGCAAGCTGCGCCCGCCGCTGGCCGTCGACATCGACACCGTCGGTGTCCGGGTGGGCCGCACCAGGTGACCGTCCCGTCGGCGGCACAGCCGACCCGCCGTGCCTTCCTGGGGATTGGTTCCAACCTGGGCGATCGTCGCTCGCACCTTCGTCGGGCCGTCGACCAGCTGCGTGCCGGCAGCGTCCCGGCGGTCACCGCGGTGTCCCAGGTCTACGAGACCGACCCCGTCGGCGGCCCCGACGACCAGGGGCCGTTCCTGAACCTGGTCGTCGAGCTCGAGGTGCCGGACGGGATCGACCCCTATCGCCTGCTGGAGCAGTGCCACCGCCTGGAGGCCGCCGCAGGCCGGGTCCGCACCGTCCGGTGGGGGCCGCGCACGCTCGACGTCGACGTGGTCTGGATCGACGGGATCATCCTGGACGACCCGGCCCTGACCGTGCCCCACCCGCGCTGGCGCGAGCGTCGTTTCGTGGTGGCTCCGCTGGCCGAGCTCGCTCCCGACCTGGTCGACGGGCACGACCTGGAGGCTGCTGGCGGCGAGGTGCGGGTAGTGGGTAGTCTCTGATCTGAAGTTCCTGGATTTCCTGTAGCGAACGGCACCCCCAAGGGGCCGGAACGTCGAAAGGGGTCTCGTGACCACATTCCGTATACTCGGGCCGGGCCGTGCTGGCCGGTCGTTGATGGCAGCCCTCGAAGCTGTCGGGGGCTACCGATCGTTGGGGGCCTGGGGCCGTGACCGCTCGCCGGTCGACGCCGCCGACGGTGTCGACATCCTGTTCATCGCCACCCCGGACGACGTCGTCGCCGAGGTCGCCGCCCAGGTGCGCCCCGTGCCCACCACCGTCGTCGTGCACCTGTCGGGCTCGCTGGGACTCGACGTACTGGCCGGGCACCCCCGACGCGGCTCGCTGCACCCGCTCGTGCCCCTGCCGACCCCGGCCATCGGCAGCGAGCGCCTCCGGTCCGGCGTGACCCTCACCGTGGCGGGAGACCCCGTGACCCGGACCGTCGCCGAGGACCTGGGGGGCAACGTGGTCGAGGTGGCGGACGCCGACCGCGCCGCCTACCACGCCGCCGCCGTGATCGCCGCCAACCATCTGGTTGCCCTCATGGGCCAGGTCGAGCGGGTGGCGGCCACCGCCGGGCTCCCCCTCGACGCCTTCGCCGGGCTGATGCGGGCAGCCAGCGAGGACGCCTTGGCGCTCGGACCCGGCGCGGCGCTGACCGGGCCGGCCGCCCGTGGCGACTGGGAGACGGTGGAGCGCCACCGCTCCACCATCACCGGCATGCCTGGGCACCGCACCGAGCTCGCCGCCTACGACGCCATGGTGGGGCTCGCCCGGCGGCTCAGCCTGGACACGGCCGTCGAGTTCGGCGTCCCGTCCGTCGAAGTGGACGGTCAGCTGTCGTTCGGCGTGGTGGCGCCCGCTGCCGAGCAGGTGGCGTGAGCCAGACGACCACCGCAACCGCACCGCTCGTCACCGGTACCTTCGCCGGGCTGTCGACACGCCTGGACGACGAGCGTCGGGCCGGAAGGACGGTGGGGGTCGTGCTGACCATGGGCGCCCTCCACGAGGGTCACGCCTCGCTCATCGGCCGCGCCGCCGCCGCGTGCGACGTGGTGGCCGTGTCGGTGTTCGTCAACCCGACCCAGTTCGCCGACCCGTCCGACCTGACGAACTACCCCCGGACGCTGGACGCCGACGTGGCGCTGGCTGCGGCAGCCGGGGCGCACGTCGTCTTCGCCCCTCCGGTCAACGAGGTCTACCCGGAGTGGCCCACCCCGCCGGCCACGACGGTGACGGTGCGGGCACTGGTCGACCGGTGGGAGGGGGTGGCGCGGCCCGGGCACTTCGACGGGGTCGCCACCGTGGTCACCAAATTGCTGTCGGCGGCCGGACGGTGCCGGACCTACTTCGGCGAGAAGGACTTCCAGCAGCTGGCCGTGGTGCGCCGGGTCGCCCGGGACCTGTCGCTGCCGGTCGAGGTGGTCGGGTGCCCGACCGTGCGCGAGCATGACGGCCTCGCCATGTCGAGCCGGAACGTGCGCCTGTCGCCCGTCGAGCGAACGGCGGCCGTGAGCCTGTCCCGGGCTCTCGGCACCGGCGCCGACGCCCTGGCCGCAGGTGCCGGGACCGCCGGTGTCGAGGCGGCCATGGCCGCTGTCGTGGCCGAGGAGCCCCTGGTCGATCTGGACTACGCCGTGCTGGTGGACGCCGCGGAGCTGGAGCCGGCCGACGCCGCGGCCCCAGGACCCCTCCGGCTGCTCATCGCCGCCCGGGTGGGCCAGGTGCGTCTCATCGACAATCTCGATCCTCGGGCCTCGCGGTGACGTCGTCTGCCCCGACCTCCGGGACGCTCGACGTCCTCGTCCTCGGCAGCGGGGTGGCCGGATTGTCGGCCGCCGTCCGCCTGGCAGCGCCACTGAGCCCGACCGGCTACGGGGGCGACGGCGGCGGACTCCGGGTCGGTGTGCTGACCAAGGCCGAGCTGTCCCAGTCCGCCACCCGGTGGGCCCAGGGCGGCGTGGCCGCGGTGCTGGGTGGCGACGAGGACTCCACCGACCTCCACCTGGCCGACACCCTGGCCGCCGGCGCCGGGCTGTGCGATGCCGATGCCGCGCGGGTCCTGGTCGACGAGGGGCCCTCCCGGGTCCACGAGCTGATCGCCATGGGGGCCGTGTTCGACCGCCAACCGGGTGGCGCGCTGGCACTGGCACGCGAGGGCGGCCACTCGACAGCCCGGGTCGTCCACGCCGGCGGCGCGGCCACGGGCGCCGAGGTGGAACGGGCCCTCGTCGATGCCACACGGGCGTCCGCCGCCGCCGTGCTCGAGGAGTGGTTCGCGCTCGACCTCCTGGTCGAGGGCGGACGTTGCCGCGGCGTGGTGGCGATGGCTCTCGACGGTCGCGCGGTCGAGGTGCGGGCCACCCACACCGTGCTGGCCACCGGCGGTGCCGGACAGGTCTTCTCGGTCACCACCAACCCGGCCGAAGCCACCGGCGACGGGCTGGCCATGGCACTGCGCGCCGGGGTGTCGGTGGCCGACGTCGAGTTCATGCAGTTCCACCCCACGGCCCTCCACCACCCGGCCATGCCCCGGCCGTTGCTGTCCGAGGCCCTGCGGGGGCACGGCGCCCTCCTCCGCGACGCCCGTGGGGAGCGGTTCGTGGACGAGCTGGCCCCCCGAGACGTCGTGAGCCGGGCGATGGCCGAGCGGATGCACGAGCAGGGCGTCGACAGTCTGTGGCTCGACGCCACCCAGCTGGCCTCGTTCGACTCACGGTTCCCGACCATCAGCGCCGAGCTGGCCGCCATCGGGCTCGACCCGGCGACCGACTGGCTGCCCATCGCCCCGGCCGCCCACTACCTGTCGGGCGGCGTGCTCACCGACCTGTGGGGGGCGACGGCACTGCCCGGCCTGTGGGCAGCCGGCGAGGTGGCCTGCACCGGGGTCCACGGGGCCAATCGACTGGCGTCGAACTCGCTGCTCGAGGGCATGGTCTTCGGCGCCCGTCTGGCCGAGACGATCCTCGACGGCGGCACCGGGCCCACGCCGACCGGGGTCCTGGCCCCGGTGCTCGAGGGCCGGGTCGAGGCCGTCGACGCGCCACAGCCGCCCGCCTCGGGCGCCGGGCGTCCCGACCTCGACGGGCTGGACGGACTGGACGGGTCCGGGGCGCCGGCCGATGTCGCCAAGGCGCGCGACCTGTTGCAGCGGGCCATGACCGACGGGGCAGGGGTCGTACGCAGCGCCGGATCGCTGGCACGGGCCGGACGCGTCGTGGCCGTGCTGGCCGATGCGGTGTCGTCGGCCCCGGCCGACCGGGCCGGAGGCGAGCTCGCCAACCTGCTCACCGCGGCGCGCAGCGTGCTCGCCTCGGCCACCCTGCGCACCGAGACCCGGGGGGCCCACGCCCGGAGCGACTTTCCTGAGTCCTCCGAGGCCTGGCGCTGCAGGATCGTCCACGACGGGTCCGAGCGGGGCACGGTGCTGGCCCCGGCCACCGGCGACCCGCAGGACGACACCGCCGGCCGGTCGCCCCGGTGACCGCGTCCGACGCCTGGGTCCCTGTGCTCGACCCGCCCCGGGCCGCCGTGGTCGAGGCGGTGACCCGGGCCATCGCCGAGGACGTGCTGCCACTGGGCGACCTGACCGCCGGTCTCGTCCCGGCCGACCGGCGGGCCACCGTGGACGTGGTCAGCCGCGACCTCGGGGTGCTGGCGGGCCGGGCCTGTGCCGTCGAGGCGTTCGCCCAGATCGATCCCGGGGTGACCGTGGACTGGCGCCTGCCCGACGGCTCGGCCGTCGCCCCGGGCGACGTGGTGGCAACCGTCGAGGGCCCGCTCCGGTCGATTCTCACGGCCGAGCGGACGGCACTCAACTTCCTGGGCCACCTCTCGGGTGTGGCGACGCTGACGCGTGCCTATGTCGAGGCGGTGCAGTCCGCCAACCCGGCCACCCGGGTCCTCGACACCCGCAAGACCACGCCGGGCCTGCGGTCCCTCGAAAAGGCGGCCGTGCGCGCCGGCGGCGGCCACAACCACCGGGGGAGCCTGTCCGAGGCAGTGCTCGTCAAGGACAACCACCTGGGTGGGGCGACCATCACCGAGGCCGTCACCCGGGCGCGGTCGCAATGGCCCGGGAGGATGGTCGAGGTGGAGTGCGACCGGCTCGAGCAGGTCGACGAGGCGGTGGCGGCCGGAGCCACCGTGGTGATGCTCGACAACATGGGCCCGGACCAGGTCGCCGAGGCCGTGGCGCGCGTCCGGGCCGCCGGCTCCGACGTGCTGATCGAGGTGTCCGGGGGAGTATCGCTCGCCTCCGCTCCGGCCCTGGCCGCAGCGGGGGCCGATGTGCTGTCGGCCGGGGCCCTCACCCATTCGGCGCCCGTTCTCGACCTCGGGCTCGACCTCCGCTACTGACCCGGCACCGGCCAGGCCGGTGCCCACCTGAAAGGAACGCCATGCTGCTTGCCATCGACGTGGGGAACACCGAGACGGTCGTCGGCCTCTTTGCCGACGACCCTGCGGCACCCGTCGACGAGTCGGTCCCCCGCGACGGCACCGAGCCCGCCGGACTGGCCCACCACTGGCGGCTCTCGACGGTCGACGTCCGCACGGCCGACGAGCACGCCCTCCTGCTGACCCAGCTCCTCGACCTCAACGGCTTGGACATCGACACCGCTGTCTCGGGCATCGCCGTCACGTCGTCGGTGCCCCTTGTCACCGCCAACCTGCGCCAGATGGCGTCCCGCTGGTTCGACGTGCCCGCCGTCGTGCTGGAGCCCGGTGTGAAGAGCGGCATGCCGATCCTCTACGACAACCCGAAGGAGGTCGGGGCCGACCGCATCGCCAACGCCGTGGGTGCCTACGACCTGTTCGGAGGCCCGTGCGTGGTCGTCGACCTCGGGACGGCCACCACGTTCGACGCCATCTCGGGAGCCGGTGAGTACCTGGGCGGTGCGATCACGCCCGGGGTTGCCATCAGCCTCGACGCCCTGTTCGCGCACGCCGCAGCACTGCGCCGGGTGGAGCTGGTCGAACCCCGCAGTGTCATCGGCAAGTCGACGGTCGAGTCGATCCAGTCCGGTGCCCTCTACGGGTTCTCCGGCCAGGTGGACGGCCTGTGTCGCCGGTTCGCCGCCGTGCTGGGCGAGTGCACCGTGGTGGCGACGGGTGGGTTGTCCGAGCTGATCTCGCCCTATTCCGACGAGATCGAGTACGTCGAGCCGTGGTTGACGCTGCACGGGCTGCGCATCATCTTCGAGCGCAACGTCCAGAAGGCGTAGTCGGCAGGCTCCTCGAAGACGGGCGAGTGCGGCACGTCGACAGACACGTGCTCGCGAGGGTTGCCCGTGCCCGGGTCAGAACGCCAACTGCACCCTTCCGTTGGCACGGCACCGCTCTCGCGTGTCCGAATTTGCTCCTCTCCCGTGCCCTCGTAGAACGTGATCGGGGAGGAGGAACCGGAGTTCGCCCTCCGGGTGCGACGGCTGATGGGTGCGGGCCGCCACAAGACGATCGCAACGATCCGCGCTGACGGATCACCACGGATCTCAGGAATCGAGTGCGAGTTCACCGATACCGATCTCCGCTTCGGCTCGATGACCGGTGCACGCAAGGGGGGCGGACCTGGAGCGTGATTCCCGGTTCGCTCTGCACGGCCCGACCTCCCTCCCCGAGGAGGGCAAGGAGAAGGACCGGCCGGGTGAGGCGAAGGTGGCCGGACGAGCCATCCGCACGGGCCCGGTCACGGACGAGGTCGATGACGGACCGGACGGCGAGATGTTCATCGCCGACATCACCGAGGTGGTCATCACTGGGCTGAACGCCGAGGGTACCAAGCTGGTCATGGAGTCATGGACCCCGGACCGCGGGTTGCAGACGGTCGAGCGGGACTAGCAGTCGGTCCCCTGGCGAGGACCACATCGAGGGCGATCGGGCTCGCCGCGGCCCGCTACGTTGGCCCTGTGAGCAGTCCGCAAGTTCCCGCTGGCGTAGTGCACAAGCTTCCACGAGACCTGCGCGAGGCACTGATCGCCGATCGCACGGCACTCGACGCCTGGAGGGACATCACACCCCTGGCCAGAAATGAGTTCATCTGCTGGGTCGAGGACGCCAAGCAGGAGACGACCCGGGAACGCCGCATCCGCCGGACCCGGGAGGAGCTGGAGGAGGGCAAGCGCCGGCCCTGCTGCTGGCCGGGCTGCTCACACCGCGAGCGCACCGGAAGGCAGCCGTCGGCAGGGCGCCCGTGAGCCCTCGGCCGCCATCGACCGGGGTCAGGGGCGGTGCCAGGCGGGCAGCCCTCTTCTGGAGGAAGGGTGGACAGCCGAGTACGGACTCCCTCGTCTCGTGCGGTCTCGTCTGCAGTTGGCGGACCGGTGACGACACGGTGGTGAGCGTCAGCCGAAACGCAGTCGGCTGACCGTGGACAGCGAGCACCAGTAGACGGTCGCATCCCACCCGAGGGCGGGAAAGACGGCGGACTGCAGCGGTCCTTCGGTGTCGGCCCGGACCAGCTCGGTGCCCGTGGCGATGTCGACCACCACCACCTGCTCGACCATCCGGTCCCGGTCGTGGTCACCGGTGACAAGGGCACCGCTCCTGGGCAGGAGCAGCAGGTGCGAGGCATGGTCGTGGTCCCGGCGCCAGCGCGGGGTGAGGCCTCCCTCGTCGTCGATGTCGAACGCGGCCATGACCCCGTTGCCGCTGTCGTAGCCGACGGCGATGCGACGCTCCTCGTCCACGACCGGCGGATTGGTGATGAGGCCACCTTCGGCCTCGCAGACAGCTGCCGAGGACACCGAGCCGTCAGCCAGGTCGACCCGGATCAGCTGGAGGGGGCTGGTCGAGATCCCCTTGCCGCGGAAGGAGCCGTCGAAGTTCGTCGACCCGTCGCCGTTGTCGAGGAACCAAGCCGCCCCGAGGGCGAGCACGCAGTCCCAGCCGTAGGACTGGCCCTCCTCGGTCAGGTACCTGGCCCGGAAACCGGGGTCGGGCACGAACCGGCCGTCCCAGCCGACACGGAGCAGGCTGGTGTCGCCCACCACGTAGACGTGGGCGCCGTCCGAGGAGATGCGGGCGATTGAGGGTTCGGGCAGAGCGAGACGGTCGACGATGGTCAGGCCGTCGGGCTCCAGTGCCAGCAGCTCGCACGGCTCCCGCTCGTCGGGGGCCACCGGGGCCCCCGGCAGGGATCCGGCGAAGTCCTTCGTCACCAGCGTCCCGTCGGGAAGGATCACGAAGCTGTTGTAGGGACGGTCACGGGGCAACTCGCCCGAGGCCAGGACCGTGAGATCCGGGGCGAGGCGGTGGGCATGCCTGCCGAAGACAACGTAGAGCGAGCCGTTGGCATGGGCGGCGATGCCGCCCGGCCACATCCGACCACCGGCCAGGGGCCCCGAGTCGGCCACCGTCACCAGGGTGTCGGGGTCGATCCGCTCCACCGAGCAGGTCACGTCGGGGCCCATGCCGTTGCGGAGCAGGAAGACCTCGCCCGGGTCCCGGGTCACCACCATGGTCACGAGCGGATCCGTGCGGGACACGACGTCGACCGGTATCCCGGCCCGGATCTGGGGTGCCGGGCTGGAGTCGGCCGGAACGCCGAGCCGACGGGGACCACCGTCCTCGCCGGGCCACGGACCCGACCAGTAGCCGGCGTTGGCATCGGCGCTCACACCGGCGCCTCGAGAGTCAGCCGCTCGCTCCGAGCCTCGGGCTGGGAGTCCCACAGGTCGGCGACGAGGTCGTTGCGCAGGGGGCGGGCAGCGGGGTCGTCCCACAGGTTGACCTGCTGCAGCGGGTCGTCGACGAGGTCGTAGAGCTCACCCTCGGTCCCGTCGTGACTGGTGCCGGGCTGGTAGGCGGTCACCACCCAGCGGTCGCGCATCATGGTCCGGAGGTGGACGTCGACACCGAACAGCTCGCTGTCCCACTCGGTGAGCACCTTGTCGAAGCCGCGGGCCTCGGCGTCAGCGTCGTCGACGGGCAGGGGTGCGCCCTGCATCCACTCCGGCGGCTCGATACCCGCGATGGCGCAGAAGGTCGGGGCCAGGTCGACCAGGCCGACCGGGCGGTGCACCACCGACGCGGCGGGAGTGCCGTCCGCAGCACCAGCCCGGGACGAGGGAGCAGGACGCCACACCAGCGGCAGACGCATGAGGGAGTCCACGTGGTAGGGGCCCTTGAAGAGCAGGCCGAAGTCACCCTGGAGCTCACCGTGGTCGGTAGTGAAGACGACGTCGACGTCGTCGCCCCAGCCGCGCTCGGCGACCCGGGCCAGGACGCGTCCCAGCGCCTCGTCGATGAGTTCGACCTCGACGGCGTTGCGGGCGTTGACCTCGCGGACCTGGTCGGCCGTCAGGGTCGCCGGGACCCAGTCCGCCGGCGCCTCGTAGTTCGACACCAGCGTCCCGTCGTACCAGGCCCGCCAGTGGCGGGGCTTGCCGTCGATGATCGCCTCGCGGGTGGACCGGTCCTCTGGGTACCCGGCAGGCAGGGGGACCTCGCGCCAGTCGATGCGGCCCACCTCCGATTCCGGCGGGTCCCACGGGTGGTGCGGGTCGGGGAAGCTCATCCAGCAGAACCAGTCGTCATCGGCGTCGAGCGAGTCGAGCCAGTCGATCGTCCGGTCGGCCACCCAGTCGGTGTGGTAGATCCCGCGGTCGATGGGGTTGACCTTCACCTGGGGCGCGTCGGTGTCCCCGCCGGCCTCGGCACTTACCTGCAGGTGGTCGTCGATGGCCCGGCAGTACATGCCGAGCGCCTCAGGATGGTTGTGGACGAGCCACTGGGCGTAGTGGAGCGGCCCCATGGCCCCGTGGCTGGCCGTCTCGAAGTGCTCGAACCCGCGTCGCGAGCCGCCGTGGGGCGTGGTGCCGATGGTCGACAGCAGGTTTTCCTCGAAGCGGAGGAAGGGATCGAAATAGGGCTCGAAGTGGGACTTCCCGACCAGGGCGGTGCGGTAGCCCGACGTCCGGAGGACCTCGGCCACCGAGGGGGCGTCAGGCGGCAGCGGCACGCCGTTCATGAAGACCCCGTGGGTGGTCGGATGCTGGCCCGTCAGGATGGTGGAGCGCGACGGCATGCACACGACGGACTGCGGGTGGGCCCGGTCGTAGCGGACGCCTTCGGCTGCCAGACCGTCGACCACCGGGGTGCGCGACAGGGCGCCACCGTTGCAGGCGAGCGTGTCGAAGCGCTGCTGGTCGGTGGTGACCAGGAGGATCTTGCGGCCCATCAGCGGGCTCCTTTCGACGGATTCCCGAGCGGGGAGCGGGACGCTGGGACCCCGAGCGGGGAGCGGGACGCTGGGACCCCGAGCGGGGAGCGGGACGGTCGACTGCGGGTCATCGGCACTCCTCCACACCGAGTACCTCGGGGAGATTGTTGAGGGCCGCCCGGGCCGCACCGGCGATCACCAGGGCCAGGACGGCGGGTTCGGAGTCGACGCTGTAGACGGTCAGGCACGTTCCGTCCCCCAGGTCGTGGACATCGATCGTGCTCAGGTGCTCGACGAACAAGGGTGAGGTGATGCGGTACTGGAACCGGCGCTGCTGCGGGTCGATGGTCAGCAGTCGCTCGGGCATCGGCAGCCCTGACCTGGTCAGGATCGTCCGCTCGTCGCCCTCGACGACGCAGGACTCGACCCCCTCCCACCACTCGGGCAGGCGCACCGGCGCGCCGACCAGGTCCCAGACCTTCTCGGCAGGGCAGCGGAGCCGGATCGAATGGCGCATGCTGCCGCGTCGGGCGGTCATCGGGTACCTCCGGTGGTGAGCAGTGCGGTGAGCGACACGTTGAGGACCGACCGGACCTCGTCGTCCGCGAAGCCGCGGTCCTCGGTGAGGAGCTGGTACGTCTCGTAGCTGGTGAGCGCGTCGACCGATGCCAGCGCTGCCTCGGCGCGGTCGTCGTCGAGTGTGGCGAGTTCGGGGGCGAAGAGGGTCTGCACCTGGCCCCGCAGGAAGCGTCGACCCTGGGCCAGGCTCTCGGCCAGACGGGGTTGGAACGGCGCACGGAGCCGTGAGACCTGGGCGGCCTTGCCGAGCGTCGCGAAGAGCCGCAGCCGCTGCTCGACCAGGGCGGCCACGCGGTCGAGGAACGGGTCACCGGGTGCCGCCTCGACCGGCAGCACGGGCAGCACCCGGGCCTGCTGTCGGGCGACCGCCTCGCCGGCCAGGTCGTCGGCATCCTCGAAGTAGCGGAAGAGGGAGCGGGGGGAGATCCCGGCGCGCTCCGCGATCTCGTCGGTGCTCGGTCGTAGGTTGCCCTCGGCGTAGAGGTCGAGGAGGGCGTCGACGACCGCCTCGCGGTTCAGGGCACGGCGTAGCCGGCGCCCGTCCGTCTGTGCCGGCTCGCCCCCGCTCACGACCCCGGCGCCGAAGGCCTCGCCCGGGTCTGCCGGCCAGATCGACTCCGCCGATGCCTCGTCAGCCGCTCGCGGGGCGCCTGGGCGCGATCGCGCGTCCGTCATCGTTGCGATCCTACGATCCGGCCAGGGTGCAGATGTCGCCGACGGCAGGGTCCACCCGGCCGTCCAGGACATCCCGGTAGACGGCCTCCACGGCCTCGGGCCCGGCGGCGTGACGGATGGTCAACCACCCGTCGGTCCAGGGGACGAACCGTCCCCAGGCGGCGGCGACGGCCTCCTCGAAGCCTTCGCGGCCCCAGTCGGAGCGGCGCTTGGCGATCTGGACCGGTGCGAAGAGGAACTCCGGTGAGGGCCCGGGCAGGCCGCCCTCGCCCGAGGCGCCATTGTCCCAGTGGGTGTCGCCGACCACCATCGAGTAGCGGAGTCCGTTGCCCAGATGGGTGTGCACGGCGTGGGTCACGTCCTTGCGGCCGGCCACGTCGACGTAGACGGTGGGCGTGTCGATCAGGTCGGTGACGGCGTCGTAGGTGAGGACGGTCGGGTAGCAGCCCAGGGATCGGACGAATTCGACGTTCCCGGCTGAGGTCAGCCCGACGACGTCGACGCCGGCCCGGTCGGCCAGGAGGAAGGCGGCCCCGATGGCCGTCTTGGACGATGCGCTCGAGACGACCGCGGTGCGGGCCCCGTAGAGGTCGTGGTCGCCGAGGAAGTCGTCGACGACGAAGGAGGTGACGAACAGGGGCCACAGCAGCATGTGCTGGTCCTCCCGCTCGGGCGAGTAGACGTGGTCAGCCGTGGTGACGGCGTAGCGGGCGTAGACCGAGGGAATGGCCTCACGGTGCGGCTCGATGTCGGAGAACCCCTGGTCGTCGATGCGGCCGGGGGTCACGACCAGCTCGTCGGCCAGGGGGAAGTAGCCGTAGACCCGTGTGCCTTCGGTCACGCCCGGAGTAGCCGACTCCACCACCTCGCCGAAACCCCAGACCGGTACACGGCCCCACGACACACCGTCCTCCTCCACCCCCGGAAAGCAGTCCCAATAGCGCATGAGGTCGCCGTACACGGCGTAGGTGATGTTGTTGGCTGACATCCCGAAAGCGTCGACCTTGAGCCGAGCCTGCCCGGGGAGCAGGGGGGCCGACGGGCGGGTGACGGCCCGGACGTGGTGGAGGTCGGACCGGTCGACGTCGAGTTGCATGGCGGCTCGCTTCCCTCGGCCGACCCGGCGGCGTCGGGACCGGGTGGCGGCGACGTGGTGGCCGCAGCGGTCGGGAGCAGGCGAAGCTCCCGGGGGGGCCGGTGCACCCGGGCCGGGTGCCAAGCCGCCACGATAACAGTTGACAGTGATTATGACAAGTGTTTACATTGCCGGGTAGCCCGGTCGTCGGGTCGCCGGAGGGAGCCACCGTGTCGGATGCGCTACGGGCAGGAGTGACGGGTACAGACGGAGGTGCGGGCGTCCTGCTGCTCGACTCGCTGCAGCGGCGCATGCACGCCCTGTTCTCCCTCTACTACGACGCCGTCGCGACCATGGACCTCGACCAGGTCAACCACTTCGAGCGCGAAGGCGTGCTGCCCATCGCCTTCAGCCTGTTCCACATCGTGAACATGATCGACGCCTCGTTCCTGCTCATGACGGGAACCCCGCCGATCTGGGATGCCGAGTGGGAGGCGAAGGTGCACCCGGCCATCGCCGACCACGGGAAGCACAGGACGGTGGAGGAGATGGTCCACCAGCGCATCGGTGACTACGAGCAGTTCCAGGCCTACATGCGCCAGGTCTTCGACCGGGTGGAGGCCTGGCTCGCCGACCTCGACCCCGAGGAGCTGACCCGGTTGGTCATCCCCCGGCCGTTCCCGGAACAGATCGCCAGCACCTACAGCGCGCGCGTGGCCGGCCCCGACGGGATCACCCTCCTCGATGCCACCGAGTGCTGGATCTACCAGCACGGGCTGCGCCACATGGGGGAGATCGAGCTGGCTCGAGGCCTGGTGGGCCTCGGGGGCATGACCTCCTGATCCGCCCCCGGCCCCGACGGTGTCGGAGCGGACGGCCCAGTCACTCGACAGGCTCCGCTCCTCACAATTCCCTCACATCTGTCTCATCCAACCCACATCTGTCGCGTGCATCCTTGGCGTGGTGCCGGACCGACCGGCCGCATCAGGAGGTGGCAGGACCATGCGACGCAGGACCCACATGGTGACCAGGCTGGCGGTGGCGGCAGTGGCCGCCGGTGCCCTCTCCTTGGCGGTGTCCGGGGCAGCCGGAGCAGCGGCACCCGCCCTGACCGCCTCGACGACCGCCCCGGCGGCGCACGGCGCCGCGACGCCGGCACGGGCAGGCCGGTTGGCCCACTTCTCGTGTTCGCGAGCCGACAAGGCACTGACCCGGATCCGGACGGCCGAGGCCGGCATCGCCGCTGGTCTGCCGAAACTGCACGCCGCGGAGTCCAAGGCGACCGCTGCCGGCAACTCCCGCCGGGCGGCCCGCATCCAGGCCCGGATCACCCGGTTTGAGCGACCCGGGGTGACTGCCAGGCTGCAGAAGCTGGCATCGGCCGTTGAAGCGAAGTGCAGCGGCAGCGTCTCCTCGACGACCCCGTCGACCCCGTCGACCGGAGGCTGACCACCCGACCCGGAGCGGTACGACGGTCACCCGGGCGGGAATCCCGGGCCCCCGGGAACTCGCCGTGACAACCGGGAACTCACCGTGACAAATTGGACACAATGTCCCTACATCTCACGGGCACAGCATCCGATGGATGAGGGTACGAGTGGGGACTCCGCGGGAGTCCCCACCGGAAGAGGAGCGCATCGGCATGTCGAACGTGAAGGCCCTGGCGGCAAAGACCGCCGTCTGTCTGATGGCCGTTGGCTCGCTGGCCGGCGGTGCGTCCGCGCTGGCCGCCGCCACCCCGGCCGCCGCCGCCACCCCGGCCGCCGCCGCCACCCCGTCCGCCGCCGCCACCCCGTCGAAGCAGGCCAGCGCCTACGCCGCGGCCGTCCACCAGCAGGCCTGCCGGCGCCTCCAGCACTTCGAGTCGGGCGCCGCCCGCAACCAGGCCCACAGGACCGCCCTGACGGCCAGGTTCGAGGCGCTGGCGGTCGAGGCGCACAAGCACGGCCACGCCAACCTCGCCAAGTATTGGCAGTCCGCGGTCAACCGCCGCGACGCCGCGGCGACGAGGACGAAGACCCGACTGGCTGCACGTGTGAAGCGGATGTCCCAGCACCTGTCGGACAGCCGCTTCATCTGCTGACCGCCCGGAGCCGTCACTCCGGCGGGGTGACCCGCTAGGCCGTCGGTAGGCCGTCGACCATGCTGTGCGCGAGTCTGGCGAGCGCCTCGGCCAGCTGTGGCGACGGGCCGGCCAGGGCAGCCGCCGCAGCCTCGTCCGCATACGATCTGGCGACCAGGACGGACTCCGCGATGGCACCGGACCCGGCGACGATGGTGCGAGCCTTCTCCTGCTCGGGCAGGCCCAGCGGTTGGCCCAGCAGGTCACGTAGCTCGGGCCCGTGGACCGGGTCCGCGAGGGTCAGGAGCACCGGGAGCGTGTAGATGCCCTCGGCCAGATCCTGGCCGGCGGGCTTGCCGAGATCGGCCTCGCTCCCCACCACGTCGAGGATGTCGTCGCGGACCTGGAAGATCATGCCGAAGCAGCGACCGAACTCCGTGAAGCCGTCGACCTGGGCGCGGTCGAGCCCACCCGTCAGGGCCCCGATCCGGCACGACGTGGCCATCAGCGACGCCGTCTTGCCCGAGATGGCCGACGAGTACTCGTCGCGGCTGCGGTCCACCCGGAAGGCGGCGCGCACCTCGGCGACCTGGCCCTGGCACAGCTCGCCGAGGGTGGCGGCCAGCAGCGCGGCGATCTCGACCCCGAGCCCGGCGGCTATCTCGGCCGACCGGGCCAGCAGGAAGTCGCCCGCCACGATGGCGACCAGATTGCCGAAGCGGGCGTTGACGCTTTCGACGTTCCGTCGCATGGTGGCCTCGTCCATGACGTCGTCGTGGTAGAGCGAGGCGAGGTGGACCAGCTCCACAGCAACGGCGCCGAGAAGGTCCTCGCGGGTGGCCGCGGCAGTGCCCGAGGTGGCCGTGGCCAGCGCCAGCACTGGGCGGAGGCGCTTGCCGCCCGCCGCCAGGAGATGTGTGGTGACCTCGTCGAGGAAGGCGTCGCCGGTCACGACGGACTCCACGAGCAGGGGCTCGAGGAGGGCGAGTTGATCTTCGAGTGCGGGGAGTCCCAGGAGTTCGACGACGTTCACTGGCTACAGACGATAGGTCAGACTGCCGATGACCGGTACATGCCCATCGGCATCGGGGGCTGTGGGTGCGGTCGGCACCGCCACCTGTAGACTTGGCTTCCAGTTACTGACCGCGGATGGAGGCGGTGGAGTGTTCGAACGATTCACAGACCGAGCTCGACGAGTCCTGGTGTTGGCGCAGGAGGAGGCGCGGCTGCTCAACCACAGTTTCATCGGCACCGAGCACATCCTCCTGGGCCTGATCCACGAGGGTGAAGGGGTCGCGGCCAAGGCGCTCGAGTCCCTCGGCGTCTCGCTGGAGGCCGTGCGCGAGAAGGTGGAGGAGACGATCGGTCTGGCCGGAACGGCCCCGACCGGCTCGCCGCCGTTCACCCCCCGCGCCAAGAAGGTCCTCGAGCTCTCGCTCCGGGAGGCCCTGCAGCTCGGGCACAGCTACATTGGCACCGAGCACATGCTGCTCGGACTCGTCCGCGAGGGTGAGGGCGTCGCCGCTCAGGTGCTGCAGAGCCTGGGTGCCGACCTGCCACGGGTGCGTCAGCAGGTGATCCAGTTGCTCTCGGGCTACCAGGGCAAGGAGAACGTCGGCGGCGGCCAGACCGGCAACCAGCAGACCGATGCGCCGACCGGCTCCGCCGTGCTCGACCAGTTCGGCCGCAACCTCACCGCCCTGGCCCGCGATCACAAGCTCGACCCGGTCATCGGGCGCGAGAAAGAGATCGAGCGGGTCATGCAGGTCCTGTCCCGACGGACCAAGAACAACCCGGTCCTGATCGGCGAGCCCGGTGTCGGCAAGACGGCGATTGTCGAGGGACTGGCCCAGCGCATCGTGGCCGACGAGGTCCCCGAGACGCTGACCGGCAAGCAGCTCTACACGTTGGACCTGGGCGCACTGGTGGCCGGCAGCCGCTATCGCGGCGACTTCGAGGAGCGCCTCAAGAAGGTGCTGAAGGAGATCCGCACCCGCGGCGACATCGTGCTGTTCATCGACGAGCTCCACACCCTGGTGGGTGCGGGTGCCGCCGAAGGTGCGATCGACGCGGCCTCCATCCTCAAGCCGATGCTGGCCCGCGGCGAGCTGCAGACGATCGGTGCGACCACGATCGACGAGTACCGCAAGCACCTGGAGAAGGACGCCGCGCTCGAGCGCAGGTTCCAGCCCATCAAGGTGGAGCAGCCCAACGTGACGCTGACCATCGAGATCCTGAAGGGGCTGCGGGACCGCTACGAGTCGCACCACGCGGTCACTATCACCGACCAGGCCCTGGTGGCTGCGGCCAACCTGGCCGACCGCTACCTGGCCGACCGGTACCTCCCGGACAAGGCCATCGACCTCATCGACGA
>PLRX01000019.1 GCA_003164095.1 Acidimicrobiaceae bacterium
GGTCAGGGCACCTGAATGGTTACATTCCTTCACAGCCTCTCCCGCCATGCACGGGTCGGGTTCCCACATCCATCGCCTCGTCCGAGGAGCCAGCACGAGAGTGCCCCCGATCGGGTGCGGGACGGCTATCTCGTGATCCAGCCCGGCACCCGGCACGCCGTTGCACCCGAGTGTCCCCATCAGACCCAGGCCGGTTCAGATTCCCGAAGCAATGGGCCCCGGTGCTGCCCTGATCGTGAGTTGTGTGAGGGATTGTGTTGGTTCGAGTGCAATTCGAGGACAGTCCATGGGGTCGACAGGACGATCTTCGTGCGATGCTGGCGCAATGGCTACCGCTCCCGACTACGGCGACTTCGCCCTGAGACGCTTCCTGGGATTGGACATCGAGCAATTTGCCTCGGGTCGCGCCCGTGCGCAGATCACCATCGCAGACGAGCACCGGAATCCCAATGGAGTTGTCCACGGTGCCGTCTACTTCGCCATGGTCGACACCGCCATGGGCGCGGCAGCGATGTCGTTGCTCTCCGACGGACGGTTCTGCACGTCAGTCGAAGTCCAGCTGCGATTTATCCGGCCGGCCGCCAATGGAGTCCTGATCGCCGATGTCTCCGTCCTCAAGATGGGGCGAAGTGTCGTGCACCTTCAGGCGCGAGTCAACGACGGCGACGAGCGACTCATCGCTACAGGTGGCGGGACCTTCGCCATTCTCGAGTCATGATCACGGAAATGGGTTCGCTAGTGCGGTGACACCTAAAAGATAGGGCTTCCAGCCGTCGTGGACGGCGACCCCCGACATCTCACCGATCACCGCGAGGTCGTCCATGGCCAGACGTCCACGTTCGGGATGAGAGTCGAGCAGGGGGAGCAGACCGGTCGAGGCCGAGTGCACCCAGTGGAGCCGCCCAACCGCCCGGCCGCCGGTCTCGTCGAAGTGCACGGCCGGCGCATCGTGGAGCATCCGGCGGATGGCGTCGAGGAACGGCTTCGTGGCATCAGCTGCCTCGGTGACCATCTGGGCCAGTGCCCCGACCGAGACCGGAGCTGCGAGCACGTCGCTGAACAGCTGGGCCATCCGGTCCATGGGCAGGTGTTGATGGACTGCCAGGTCGGCGGCAAGAGTTCGGGCAGAAAGTCAGTAACAGGCAGGGGCGGTGGCAGTCCTCGGGAACTCCGCCTTGGTGGTGCACCCACACCGGCACCGCCGGCGCTCGGCGATGTGCTCGGTGACCACCAGGCGGATCTCGGGGAGCTCGAACACCTCGGCATCCTCCAGGCCGGAGCCCCACGCCGAGCACGAGGGTGGTGCGTGGTGGATCACCTGGTCGGGATCGCTCACCTGGGCCAAGTGCCTTGCCCGGGGCACCGGGCTGCTTGCCCTGCTTGCGGGCAGCAGCCCGACGTTCGGTACGTGATGGCGACGGTGGCTTCGAGAATCCCTCGGCCGACGGCGGCATCGAGGAGTTCCGAGGGTTCCGGCCGAGACGCTCTTCCGGTTCGGCAAGGCGTGCACGCAGCTCGATCAACTCCGTTGTTTCCGAGCCACCACCGCCTGCAGTTCGGCGTTCTCCACCTGGAGCTGCCCGCAGGAGGGAGCGTCGGGCGGAAGATCGTGGGGTGGAAATCCCGACGGTACGCGCGGCGTTCTCCCTGGTGGTGGTGGATCAGACGGTCAGGGGAACCTGAATGGTTACCACCCGCCTACCTTCGAGACCGGCTACTTCGGCACGAACTTCTCGATCATCACCCATCTGCACGGGAGGCTTGCCTTCGTCTTGCGGGCCATCGTCCTGCCACTCGTACTGGCGATCTTCACCGTGCTGCTCCTGTGATTCCTCATCCGGCGACTGGGAACTCGCCTGATCCCGGCCCGCATCCCCCGAGCAACATGACCAACAAGCCTCTTGGCGATCGCTCGTAGCCTCGGCCACTGGTGGTGGGGCACCTGCCCGACCGCTCATCTGAACACTCGGTTCGCTGCCCTCTGCTTCCGAGAGCGAGTTCCGTGAACTCGATCGGCGTGTCGTCGCTCCGGTTCCGATGTGATCGACGCAGTAGCTGCACGAGCCTCGTCCTTCACCCTCCTCGGAGGCAGCCCGCTCGCTGGCCTCGCACGACTCGGCCGTTCACTACGCCTGCTCGGACACTGCGCGGTTCTTCCGGAAGTGAACGAGACAGAACCCGAGTCCCACCAAGAAGAGCCCGATACCCAGAACCTTCAGGACCCCGGAGAAACCGGTGAAGGGCAGGATTCCGGCGCCGCTGGACGGTTGGACTGGCGAAGCGGCCACCGTCCCTGGGGTGGTGGGCCCGGGCGGGGGCGTCGTGGCCGCCGCCACCGTGCCCGGGGTGGAGGGCTTGGACGTGGTCGTCGTGGCCTGCGGCTTCGTCGTCGTCGTCGTCGTGGTGGTTCCGCATTTCGGTGTCACCGACGACGCTTGGCCTTGGGGAGAGACACAGGCGGCCGAGACCGAAGGCGTCGCCAGGACTCCCACGCAGAAGATCAATGCGCCTCCGAACACCAACGCCAGGCCAATGCGAAACGCGTTCTCTCTGATTGCTCGAGTCGTGTTGCTGGTCATCATGGGAAGCTCTCCTCTGGACGGTCTTCTCGAATGCTCGACATCCTGGCGACGAAGCAACACGGCCTGATCGGAGCATGATGTCTTTCCCGGTCGATCGGCGCGAAGCCACGCCATCTGGAGCCCTTTCGGCGCATAAGCGGCTCACCACGAGGAAAAGTGACTTATTCCCCTAAAGGGGACCCCATTCCCGTGGCCGAGCGGTGGCCTCTGGCCCAGATGGGGCTAGCCATAGAGCGGGACCGTTGTATCGGCGCGTGACGGGCCCGACGAGCTGGACGAGAATGCGACGGCGACGGTCGGTGCTGCTATACGGGTTGCGGATACTCCCCAATTAGCTCGAATGGATCAAATACGAGAAGTCATGAAGCAGGCGTAGTCCTGACCGTAACGGTAACCATTCACCTTTCTGGTGCACCGTTTGGCGCCATCGCGATCGGAGACCCCCGAATGACGAGGTCCACCGGATAGGGCTCCTCACTTCGCGATTCGCGAAACGTCCTGGTGATTGCTTGTCGTTTTGGCATGGCATCCGGTTCGGAACACAACAAAGGCGAGGTCGCCGCCGAGAATGATCGACTCCGTGCCGAAAACAGTCGGCTCACGGACGAGGTTGACCGGCTGGCCGGCGAGAACCTGGAGCTGCGCGCTGAAATCGACTCGATCGCCCGGAAGATCGCAGCCCCCAAGAAGCGATTGGGCAAGAACTCGGAGAACTCGTCGCTCCCTCCGTTCCCGGACCTGTTCGGGCGCAAGAAGGACAGACCGGAGAACGCGAACCGTGCCGCACCACGGGCCTTGGGCCGCAAGCCGGGCAATCAGCCCAGCACCGACGGCAAGCACCTCGCACACGTCGTTCACCCGACGAGCTGCTCCTCCACACGCTTCAGGCTTGCGATGGCTGCAGGACAGACCTGGCCGACGTTCCCGTTGAGCGGACGGAGGTTCGCCGGGTGGCCGACGTCCCCCTACCCGTGCCGACCACGACCGAGCAGCGGGCCGAGTCGAAGCGGTGTGAGTGTGGAACGGTGACCAAGACCGCCTTCCCCGCCGAGGCCCGGGGACACGCCAGCTATGGACCGAGGATCCGGGCTACGGCGCTCTGCCTGCTGTGCCGCCAGCACCTGCCGTTCGAACGGACGAACGAGGCGGTGGCCGACCTGCTGGGAGTCCGGGTCTCGACCGGGTTCCTCGACTCGGTGCACTCGGAAGGATCCGAAGGAATCGCCGGCGCTCGTAGCCGGCTGGATCAAGGAGGGTGAGGCCGAGCGTCTGGCGGCTGAGGCGGTGCTCTCTGGAACGGTCCCCCACCGGCACGACCGGGGCGCCCCTGATCGTTTCGCCCGAACAGGAACTGTCGTGCCGGTAGCGCTCGCACCGATTTCGACGGCAACCGTGCCGGCGGCTCGGGCTGTACCCATCGAAATGCCAGCGGTCAAAGCCAACGCGTTCTTCGGTGCCTGCAGATTCTCCGCTCGGTCAGCTGTTGCGGACGCCAGTGACCGCGAAGCGCTCCACCGCTTGTATGTGCCCCCCGGTCTGCACGACGATCGCGAGCACCGGTTCGGTGTCGCCACGGTAGGAGACCGCTGTCGACCATGGTGCATTGATTCCACCGGCCGGTACGCCGGCCGATACACCCAGCGGCACCGACGATGCTGACTGACGCACCGTCACCACGACCTGCTCGTCGACGCCGGTGATCGTGCCACGCGCGGTCACCGGAGAGGTGGCAGTGGAGCCGTAGGCGGGCGTGGTCAGGGTCAGCGTGGTGTCGTCAGTCCCGACGACCTCCCACGGGGCGCTGGGACTCGTCCCCCACCGCACCATGTGGATCACAGCGGCCTTCGACGTCGATGTGCCAGTGGTGACGAAGCCGATCGCCACATGCGCTCCGCCGGAGTTGATGGTCGTGTGGATGACTGTGTCGATCTCCTTGAAGCCGAGATAGCCGGTCACGAATGCCTGCGCCGTGAGCCCGGCATCAAGATGCCACGGCTGATGACCACCCGAGCTGTAGCTCTGCTCCCACGCCTGCACAGCCTCGGAGGTGGCGAAGGGCCACAGCGGCAGGTACGGACCGAGGCCGATGTTCGCCTGGCTCGTGGTGCTCGTGACGGGAAGCGGGCCCGACGTGGTCGTTGTCGTGGGCGCGGCTGTCGTCTGTGTGGTCGACGAACTGGTGGACTTGCTGCCGCACCCGCTCATGACGGCACCAATCACCAGGCAGCCCGAGACCACGAGCGCCCCACCGCCAAGAAACCCACGGGCCCGACGCATGATCGCCCTCCTCTCGCCGGTCGCCTCACTACAGCTTGGGCGCAAGCGCTGTCCGTCGAAAGAGCCCAAAGTCCCAGGTCGTGACAGGTGCGTCACCCCGGTGCTCTCCCCGCTCAGGAATCCCATCGGAACATCGGACGGGTCGGGCGTGCGCTGCCGTTGTAGATCCGTCGCCATTTGCTGAGCCGGTGTGGCACTGGGCGAGGCTCTCGACCGTCGAAGCCTTGCCCGCACAGGGGTTCGTCCAGATTCGGATGCGCTGGCGGCGCACCGAGTGGTTCGCCGGCGGTGCCGCTGGAGGACATTCGGCCCTGGCACTTGCCGCGTGCCGGATGCACGATGTCTCATGGCTATCGGTTGGAACATGAGATGAGACGCATCGTCACCTTGGCGCTATGCGGCGCGGTCCTGATCGTTGGCGCAGTTCTGTCTTCGTCCGGTGGAGTGAGGTCCGATCTGGGGCGTGGGCCGGGTTCGGCCCACGGGGGAACAGCGCGTGTCGCCCATGCCCAGTTGATGGCCGTCGGGTGTTCAGCGGTGTCCCGCGGTCTCAATGGACCTTTACAGACCAGTCTGAACGCCTCGGACATCGCACATCAGTGCGGTCCTGAGTGGGTCAATCAGGGGAACTACCTCTCCAGTGTGTCCTGCGTCAGTGCAACCGACTGTGTGGCGGTTGGCAACGTCGACCGATTGTCGGGTGAGCCGCAAACCCTTGTCGAGTCGTGGACTGGCGGCGCATGGTCGGTCGCGCCCAGCCCGAGTCCGGGAATCGCCAGCTTCCTGACCGGTGTGTCCTGCACGAACGCGGACGCCTGTGTTGCCGTGGGCAGCTACTACACGAGCAGTTCGGAACTGACGTTGGTCGAGTCGTGGAATGGAAGTTCGTGGACCGTCGTGTCGAGCCCGAACGAGCAGGCTGCGAGTGGGCTCTCGAGCGTCTCCTGCACCACCTCGACCAGCTGTGGGGCGGTCGGATTTTACTCGTACAACGCCTACAACTATGACCAGCCCCAGACCCTGGCCGAGTCGTGGAACGGGATGACCTGGTCGGTCGTCCCGAGCCCCAGCCCCGGCAATGCCAACTACCTCCAAGGCGTGTCCTGCTCGAAGGCGACCGATTGTGTGGCCGTCGGCTACGTGGTGAATACCTCGGGTATCGGTTCCAGTCTGGTCGAGTCCTGGAACGGGAGCACCTGGTCGGTGGTCCCCAGTCCGAACGTGGGCACCTACCAGAACGCGCTCTACGGCGTCTCGTGCGCCAGTCCTACCCGATGCATCGCCGTCGGTACCACCGGAGACCCGTCGAGCCCGTCCCGCTCGCTCGTCGAGTCCTGGAACGGGAGCACCTGGACCGTCATGACCGGTCCGACCACGACCGGTGGTGGCGGCCTCATGGGCGTGTCCTGCACCAGCCCGACCACCTGTGAGGCAGTGGGAATTGCGGTCTCTGTGTCGGATCTGAACCAGACCTTGGTGGTGTCGTGGAGCGGCGGAGCGTGGTCGGTCCTTCCCAGCCCCACACCAGGGGCACTGGGTGGATCCCTCAACGGGATCTCCTGCACTGCGACCAACCACTGCGTCGCCGTTGGTTCGTCCCCGAACGCGTCCAACAAGGATCTGACCCTCATCGAGTCCTGGGATGGAACTTCCTGGACGGTCGTCCCAAGCCCCAACGTGAGCATCCTGATCCCACCGGTGGTGGGCATGGCCGCCACGCCCAGCGGCGACGGCTACTGGCTGGTGGACTCGTCAGGGAATGTCACTCCCCATGGCACCGCCGTCAACTACGGCTCGATGGGGGGCACCATGCTCAACGCTCCCGTCACCCACATCGTCGCCACTCATGACGGCAAGGGCTACTGGCTGGTGGCCGCTGATGGCGGGACGTTCGCCTTCGGGGACGCACCCTTCCTCGGCTCGATGGGAGGCATGCCGTTGAACGCCCCGGTCGTGGACATCGCGCCGACCCCCGATGGCAAGGGCTACTGGCTGGTGGCCGCCGACGGTGGGGTGTTCAGCTTCGGGGACGCCGCCTTCGCTGGGTCGATGGGAGGCCGGCACCTGAACCGCCCGGTCGTCGGGATCGCCGCCGACGGCGCAACCGGCGGCTACTGGCTGGTGGCTTCCGACGGTGGAATCTTCAGCTTCGCGGCGCCGTTCTTCGGATCGACCGGAGCCATCGTCCTCAACCAGCCGGTCGTGTCGATGGCATCGACCTCCGACGGTCAGGGCTACTTGTTGTCGGCGAGCGACGGAGGTGTGTTCGCCTACGGGGATGCTGCCTTCTGGGGCTCCATGGGCGGAAAGCCGCTCAACGCGCCAGTGGTGGGCATGGCGGCCGACTATGCCACTAGCGGCTACTGGCTGGTGGCTTCCGACGGTGGGGTGTTCAGCTTCGGGGCTCCGTTCCTCGGCGCAAGTTGAGCACCCGCACCACCACGCTTCGCGCCAGCTCGTTGTTGCCACACATCATCGACGTCAAGGCAGGGCCGATGGAACGCGAGTTTGCGTTCTCCGGGGGTGCCCCCGACCGTTCGGGGGCAGAGTGGGCCACACATCGAACCCCTGACTATCGAGACGGCGTCCGAGAAGGTCCGCCGGTGGCGAGCAGTGGGTGGCCGGCGATTCATGACGGCGGATGAACCGATGGGGTCGACTCCCACGAACCGATCGGATCCGACGTTCCTGCTCAAAAAGTTGTCCGGCACGGGTAGGGACTCAACTCAACGCTCCAAGAGAAGAGGAGCACATCCCTTCGCTTCTGGCACCCGATTGGGCTTCCATCGGAAAGGTGGGCGGCCCGGTTGTCCTCGTGAGGACTTCAATAGCCCTGAAATGGATTGACCGGAAGTCCGAAGAACGCGCTGATCTGGGCGGCGAGGGCGACGACGGTCGATTGAGGAGCACCCCGACCCGCGATGGCCGCAGAAAGGTCTTGCTCGACTTGAGAGAGCTCACCCACACATGCGGTCACCGCGCTCGCAATGGCGCCGCTTGCGCTGCCATCAAGGAGTAGGTACTGGGCGGACTGCCAATAGTCAGCATCAATAGCCGAAAACAGTGCGGAGAATGTATCCGGTGTCACGACGATGTTGAACTCCCGGCGGGCCAGGTCGTAGCCGGTCCGACCGGCGACGTCAGGCTCGACAGCCGGGGCTGCGCCGATCAGGGAGTAGCTCGCATCTCCACTGCCGGGAAACAGGGCGATGACCGGGTTGATCGGTGCGACACCCACGGATGTCCCGAACCCCGGGACGACCTGGGGGTCGAAGTGGGCCGATCCGTAGGCGAAGACGCCACCGTCCTCTGCGCCGATCCAGTAGCCCCGACCGTCCGAAGAGGCACTGACCCCAGAGACCGGCGCCGCCAGGTGAAGCGAAGTGAGACTCCCGAGGAACGGTGCCCCGCCGAACGAGAACACACCGCCGTCGGCGGCGACCAGCCAGTAGCCCTGGCCGTGGTCCGAGGCGATGCCCACGACTTGGGCGTTGAGCGGATGACCTCCCATCGATCCCGCAAATGCGGCGTTGCCGTACGCGAAGACGCCACCGTCTGCAGCGACCAGCCAGTAGCCATCGCCGACACCGTCCGCCACCATGCCGACGGTCGGCATGGTGAGACGCAACGAAGCGGCCCCACCCAGGTAGCGGGCATCGCCGAAGGCGAAGACGCCACCGTCTGCAGCGACCAGCCAGTAGCCACGTCCGTCCGGGGTGACGGTCATCCCCACGACGGGTCGGGCGAGGCCAAGGTGCAGACCGGGCACCGAACCGTAGTAGCCGGCAGTGCCGCAGGAGAACACGCCGCCATCCGCGGACACCTGCCATCCCCCCGAGCCGTTCGGCACACCGACCCCACCGACCACCGGCGAATTGATGGTGAAACCGTTGCACTGACCAGGATTCGTCACGGGTGACGGCTGCATCAAGGTGTAGCCCGGGATCAGAGGGGGAAGGTCGCGGGCCGTATCGGACGGGTGAGGACCGTCGGACGGGCTCGTCGCCTGGGCGGTGGCGCCGACGACGATCGACAGTCCGGCCACCGCAAGGCAGACGACTGCCACGCCAACGCTGCCACGTCGAACCGAACGTCCCACGTTGCCTCCCATTTCCCCCAATGGCCTGCAACGTCCCATCTTAGGGTCCCCGGTCTTCAAGCACCCGGGCATCATGCCCGAGGGGCGATTGAAATGCGCGTCACGCCCCACCTATCAGGCTGGATGTGACACTCTCCCAGCACTGTCAGGGGCACGTTGCTACAAGCCGCGATCTACGATTTGGCGTGGCGGACGACACCAACGGCGCGGCTCAGTCCACGCTCCCGATGATGGACAAGATCCGACCCCCTCGACGACTCACCAGTGCTGATGTTCCCCGGTTGGCTGACCGGATCAAGGACGTGTGGCAGACCGATGGTCAGCATCGTTCCTTCGGAGAGTGGGTCGTCCACGTCTCAGGCCTGGTTGTCATCGGCATTGCTGGAATGTTCATCTGGGCATCAAGTGCGTCAGCTGCTCAGAAGGTGATCGAATCACTAGCCGTGCTGCTGTTGGCCCTCCTCGTTGCAACTCCCATCCTGCTGAAACTGCGCTTTCACCCCTAGCGTCATCGAGGCGCAAGTGCAGCACCGGCGCGGCGGTCGAGGGCACCCAAAGTTTGGACTTTGAACTCGGATGCAATCCGACGCCTCCACTATCAAAGATTGCTAGCTTCGTCGCCGAGTGGTCGCAGCAGTTCAACTGATGGTCCCTTACCAGCGCACCTATTCCGATTGCACATGGGGGTGAGAAGTATTCTCTGGCGAACGGCGTCGAGAGTTCTGATTGCCGGACTTCTGGTGCTGGCGATCCTGAACTCGACTGAGGCATCGATGGCTGCGGCCGGCACTGTCAAGGAGGAAGCGGCCGACCGCTTTGCGCTGACTGGAGGGTAGCGTGGGCTTCCTCGTCGGGCAGCTTGCTCTGACGAACTCTTGATGTGTCTGGAGTCCTTCACATGAACGTTCTCATGGTCCTAACCTCCCACGGTCAACTGGGTGACACCGGCGAGAAAACCGGTTTCTGGCTTGAGGAGTTCGCCGCCCCGTACTACGAACTGGCTGATGCCGGCGCCACGATCACCCTGGCGTCACCCGCAGGCGGCCAGCCGCCGCTGGACCCCCGCAGCGACGCCCCCGAGGCGCAGACCGACGCCACGAGGCGGTTCCGTGATGACCCTGATGCCCAAGCCGCCCTGGCCAACACGACCAAGCTCATCGACGTGTCAGCCGCCCCTTTTGATGCCGTGTTCTATCCCGGCGGTCATGGTCCCATGTGGGACATGCCCGACAATGCGACGTCCATTGCCCTGATCGAAGCGTTCGTGGCGGCAGACAAGCCGGTCGCCGCCGTGTGCCATGCGCCGATCGCCCTCAAGAACGTCCGGACCACCGATGGCGAGCTCCTGGTCAAAGGTAGGGATGTCACGGGCTTCTCCAACAGCGAGGAAGCCGCCGTCGGGCTCACCGACGTGGTCCCCGAGCTGCTCGAAGACGTCCTCAAGGCAGACGGGGGCAACTACCGGAAGGGCGACGAGGACTTCGCCCCCTATGTCGTTGTTGACGGGAAGCTGGTTACCGGCCAGAACCCGGCATCTTCCACTCCGGCGGCGACGAAACTGCTCGGTCTTCTCCGTAGTTGAGCACCCTCTTCGCCCCACGGCCATCGTGCCGGCACGTGGAATTGGCGTCGTTGGGACCGGAAGGCGATGCGGCCTGTCACGGTGAGGTCCCGGATGGCCAGTTCGACGACGACATGGCCACGATGGTCTTCGTCCATGGCCACCGCGGCTCCTTCGAGGTCGCAGATGAACGCGTAATGGCGCCACGAGGGGAACAGCTCGGCCTGGTCGTCGAAAACTGCGGCGAACGTCCTCCGGCAGCGCCCTGCACCCGCCGCAGGTCGATCGCTAACGTGGGCTGATGGAACTTGGCAAGGTCGGGATCTGGTGGAGCGGCACGTGGTCCGGGGCCGACGGGGCCCACGGTGCAGCGGCTGCCGAGATGGAATCGCTCGGCTACGGGGCCCTGTGGTGCTCCGGTGGCTTCGACCTCGGCTTCCCCAGCCGATTCGGACGGCTGCTCGACGCTACCGAGCACATCCCCGTGGCTAGCGGCATCCTGTCCATCTGGCATGCCAACCCCGCGCAGGCGGCTCACGGTGCCGCCGCACTCGAGGCCGCCCACCCCGGCCGGTTCCTCCTCGGACTGGGTGCCAGCCACGCGCCGGTCGTCGAGCAGCTCGGCACCGAGTACGCGCTCCCCTACACCCGGATGGTCCACTACCTGGACGAACTCGATGTGCACGGGCCGGCGGTCGCGCGCGACCGCCGAGTCCTCGCCGCCCTCGGTCCTCGGATGCTGACGCTCGCCGCCGAGCGGGCGGCGGGGGCCCACCCCTACTTCGTCCCCGTCGAGCATGTGGCCCGGGCCCGGGGCCTCATCGGCCCCGGGCCACTCTTGGCACCGGAACTGGCCGTCGTGCTCGAAGTCGATCCGGCGGTGGCCCGGGCCACGGCCCGGGAGTACACAGCGGGCTACCTCCGACTACCCAATTACGCCAACAACCTGCGGTCGCTCGGCTTCGACGACGACGACCTCGAGGGGCGCGGCAGCGACCGGCTGGTCGACGCCGTTGTGGCCTGGGGCGACACCACCACCATCGCCGAGCGCGTACGCTCATTCCACGACGCCGGTGCCGACCATGTGTGCGTGCAGGTGGTGACCGACCGCTCCCAGGGTTTCCCCCTCGAGGCCTACCGCGAACTCGGAGCGGCGCTGCTCGGCGGCTGAGCCCAGTCGATCAGGCCGCCGCGCTGACCACATGGAGGCCACCAGGATCGGCCGGCTCGGCGATCAGGTCCTCGATCACCTCGACGCGGTGAGGTCATCGAGGCAAACCGACAGTTCGGCGCGGTCGGAGCCACGGCGAATCCCAACGGTCGCTG
>PLRX01000118.1 GCA_003164095.1 Acidimicrobiaceae bacterium
TCGGCCGCTTCCTCGGCCGCTTCATCGGCCGCTTCATGGTCCTCGTCCTCGGAGCGGTCGGGGACCACCACATCCGCCTCCAGGTCGGCGTCGATGATCGTCGGTGTCCGGTCGACCGGCACGGGCAGGCGCACCACCATCGTGCACCCGCCTCCCGGGGTGTCCTCGAGGTCGAGCTGACCACCCACCGCTTCGACGAAGCCACGGGACACGGCCAGACCGAGCCCGACCCCCGTCCGGTTGTCGGTGTCACCGAGCCGCTGGAAGGGCAGGAACACGAGGTCCCGGTCGGCCGGTCGGATGCCCGGCCCGTGGTCGACGATCCGGAGATCGACCCAGTCGGCCACCCGACCCACCTCCACCCGGACGGACTTGCCCGCCCCGTGGAGGAGTGCATTGTCGACCAGATTGGCGACCACGCGCTCGACCAGCGCCTGGTCCGTCTCGATCAGGGGCACGGCGGCGTCGACCGACACGCCGACCCCGTCGGCACGCGGCCCGAGGCTGGCCAGGGCACCGTCGACGAGGTCACCTACGTCGGTCGGGCGGGACAGGACCTCCATGGACCCGGTCTCCAGCCGGCTCATGTCGAGGAGATTCTCCACCAGCTGACTGAGCCGGTCGGCTTCGTCGTCGACGGTGTGTAGCAGGATGGCCGTTTCGTCGGGCCCGAACTCGAGCTGGTCGGAAAGGAGGCTCGAGGACGCCGCCTTGATGGAGGCGAGCGGCGTCCGCAGATCGTGGCTGACGGCGGCGAGCAGGGCGGACCGGAGTTGGTTGGCCCTGGCAAGGGAGTCTGCCTCCGCCGCCTCGGCGTGGAGGCGGTCGCTCTCGAGGGCGGTCGCCAGCTGGGCGGCAAAGGCCGCCAGGATGTCCCGGTCCTCGGCGGACAGGCCGGGACCCTGCAGCGCCAGGACATCGTCGTCGGTCAGGGGGAGTGTCAACGAGGCACCCTCGGGGGAGGCGACGGGGTCGGGGCCGGCCGACGCGACCGTTGTCCAGTCGCGTCCCGCGTCGCCGACCCGGCGGAGGATGGCGGCCGACTCCAGCCGGAAGGCGACCATCAGCTCCTCGAGCAGGGCGGGCATCGGATTGCCCTCGGGGGAGACCAGGCGACCGGCGACCCGTGCCAGCATCCGGGCGTCCGAACGCGCCTGCACCGCGGCGGCCGTACGCCGGGCAGCGATGTCGACCAGGACGCTGACCACGCCTGCGGTCACGAGGAACATGAGCAGGGCCAGCACGTCCCGGGCGTCGGCGATCGTGAAGGTGTGGACGGGGGGCGCGAAGAAGTAGTTGGACAGCATGAAGCCGGCGATGGCGGCCAGAGCGCCCGGCCACACGCCGCCGGTGGCGGCGATCGCCACCACCAGCACCAGGTAGGAGCTGAGCGCGGTGGCCAGGTCGGCGTGCGACCCGGTGGACGTCAGCAGGAGGGTGAGTAGGGGGAAGCCGACCACGCCCAGGAGCACGGCGGCGATCCGGCGACGGGTCGAGAGGGGGGAGAGCAGGCGCAGACGGCGACGGCCGTCGGGGGCCGGACGGCGGCTGTGCCGGTCCTCCGACGGGGTGGTGCCCTCCTCCAGGTCCTCGGAGGCGTCGGTGGCGATCACGTGCACGTCCAGGGCGCCGCCGGCCGCACGGATGACCGAGTTGATGACCGACCCCCGGATGAACTCGGACAGGCGGCTTCGGTGGGTCGCGCCGAGGACGAGCTGAGTGGCGTTCTCGGCGCGGGCCACCTGCACCAGTGCCGGGGCGACGTCGGAGCCGACCACTTCGACATACCGCCCGCCGAGGTCGTCGAGCAGGGCCCGGTTGCGCCCGAGCCCCTCGGAGCCGGCATCGGCCAGGCCGTCGTCGGTACGCACGTGCACCCCGACCAGCTCGGCCTTGGTGCGCATGGCCATGCGTGCGGCCCGGCGCACCAGCACGGCGCTGCCCGGCGCCCCGGTCAGCGATACCACGACCCGTTCCTTGGTCTCCCACGGCCCAGCGATGTCGTGGCGCTCGCGGTAGTCGTGGAGTTCCTCGTCGACCCTGTCGGCCACCCACAGCAGGGCCAACTCGCGCAGTGCGGTGAGGTTGCCCGGGCGGAAGTAATTGCCGAGCGCGGCGTCGATGCGCTCCGGCGGGTAGACGTTGCCGTGGGCCAGGCGGCGGCGCAGGGCCTCGGGGGCCATGTCCACGAGCTCGATCTGGTCCGCCGCTCGCACCACCCGGTCGGGCACGGTCTCCTGCTGGGCCACCCCGGTGATCCGCTCGACCACGTCGTTGAGCGACTCGAGGTGTTGCAGGTTGACCGTCGAGATCACGTTGATCCCGGCCTCCAGCAGGGTGTCGACGTCCTCCCACCGCTTGGTGTGGGCCGAGCCTGGGATGTTGGTGTGGGCCAGTTCGTCCACCAGCACCAGCTCGGGCTTGCGAGCCAGGAGTCCCTCCAGGTCCATCTCCTGGAAGGTCTGATCCCGATACTCGACCGTCTTGCGGGGGACGACCGGAAGGTCCCGGAGCTGGGCGTCGGTCTGCGGCCGTCCGTGCTCTTCGAACCAGCCGACCACCACGTCGGTGCCGCGCTCCCTGCGCCGCCAGCCCTCGTTGAGCATGGCGTACGTCTTGCCGACCCCGGGGGCGGCCCCCAGGTAGAGCCGCAGCTTCCCCCGTGCCACGCGCCCTCCTACCCGGCCAGCCGGCGCCGCATGGTCATCAGGCGCTCAGTCGGTCGAGTGCGAGGTTCAGGTTCAGCACGTTCACTCCCGGGTCTCCCAACACCCCCAGGCTACGCCCCGTGGTGTTGGCCGCGATCAACTGCTGCACGGTCGAAAGTGGCAGGTGCCGGACCCGGGCCACGGTCGGCGCCTGGAGGTCGGCGTTGGCGATCGAGATGTCGGGGTCGAGCCCGGATCCCGATGCGGTGACGGCGTCCACGGGGACCTGGGCGTTTGGAGCCAGGTTGAACTCGGAGCGGTAGGCGATGGCCCGCTCGGGCACCGTGTTCGGGTCGCAGACGTACGTGCCGTCGCTGTTCTTGGCGTACTTCTGGCCCAGGGTCGGGGAGACCACCGGAGCGGCCACCGACGTCGTGTCGACCGGCACGCAGTACGGGTCGGCCGGGGTGGCGAACGGATTGGTCTTGGACGGCGACCCGTCGAGGCCCACCGAGTTGACGCCGGGGATGAAGCCGATGAGTAACGGATTGGACGGGCCGAGGTTGGACGCCTCGGACACGGTGATGTTGTCGGTGGCCGAGGAGGTGACCGCCTCCGACGGACGGGTCTGGAAGTACTTGGGGATCGGATTCCCCTTGCTGTCGGTGAAGGCCTGGCCGATGAGCGACGAGCCGACGTCCTTGCCGTTCTGCTGGACGAACGACCCGTTGGCCTGGTGGCCGAATGCCGCTTCGCCGATCCCGGTGAGCGCCAGCCCGTAGGCGAATCCGCAGACGATGGTCATCACGATGACCATGCCGATGGCGGTGAGCAGTTGACGACGCATTACTTGACTCCCAACGCAGTGATGATCATGTCGATCAGCTTGATGCCGATGAACGGGATGATGAAGCCCCCGAGTCCGTAGATGAGCAGGTTCCGGCGCAGGACCTCGGCAGCACTGGCGGCCCGGAACTTAACGCCCCGCAGGGCCAGCGGGATGAGCGCCACGATGATCAGGGCGTTGAAGATGACCGCCGACAGGATGGCGCTGTGGGGTGAGCTCAGGTGCATGATGTTGAGGGTGTGGAGCGCGGGGAACACGCCCACGAACATGGCCGGGATGATGGCGAAGAACTTGGCCACGTCGTTGGTGATGGAGAACGTGGTCAGCGATCCCCGCGTGATCAGCAGCTGCTTGCCGATCTCCACGATGTCGATCAGCTTGGTCGGGTTGGAGTCGAGGTCGACCATGTTCCCGGCNNACGCCGACGTCGGCCTGGGCCAGGGCGGGCGCATCGTTCGTCCCGTCACCGGTCATCGCCACCAGGTGGCCCCCGGACTGCTCGGCCTTGATGAGGGCCATCTTGTCCTCGGGGGTGGCCTCGGCGAGGAAGTCGTCGACGCCGGCCTCGGCAGCGATGGCCTTCGCGGTCAGTGGGTTGTCCCCGGTGATCATGACCGTGCGGATGCCCATCTTGCGCATCTCGATGAACTTCTCGGCGATGCCGGGCTTGACCACGTCCTTCAGATGGATGACGCCGAGCACCCGTGGCCCGTCGGCCACCACCAGCGGCGTGCCACCCCCGTTGGAGATGGTCTCCACGATCGGGGCGAGGTCCACCGGGATCGTCCCGCCCTGGGCGATGACCCACTGGCGGACCGAGTCGGCTGCACCCTTGCGGATCGACCGGCCGTCCACGTCGAGGCCGCTCATGCGGGTCTGGGCGGTGAAGGGCACCAGTTCGGCACCCGGCACGTCCTCGGCGACCTGTCCGTAGTGGGACTCGGCCAGCTCCACGATCGAGCGGCCCTCGGGGGT
>PLRX01000067.1 GCA_003164095.1 Acidimicrobiaceae bacterium
ACGTGAGCACCACGGTGCCCGCCATGACGACGGCTGTGAACACGCCCATGGCGCCCGCCATCCGCTCCTTGGGCACGACCGCCGCCATGTAGCCGAACGCGGCGCAGTAGACGGCGCCGAGCCCAACGCCGGTGATCGCCATTCCCAGCATGTAGAAGACCGGCGACGGTGCGGCCACCACCACCAGGTTGCCGATCGCCCCGACGATCAGGGCCACCATCAAGACATTGCGCCGGCCCAGGCGGTCGGCGAGGAGGCCCGTCGAGATCACGGTGGCGGCGATGGCCAGGGTCTGGACGCTGGCCGCCAGCGCCTGGGTGCTTCCGGCCATGTGGAGCGACCGGCTGGCACCCACCAGCGCTGTCGAGGCGATGTTCGGACATGAGCCCTGCACGGCGCCGAGGAGCCCGAGGAACGGGACCACCAGCTTGGAGACCTGCTTAACGGTGTGAGCCGGGAGCGGCGCCGCGACCTCGGTCGTGGGGTGGACGGCGGTGCTCACGGGTGCTTCCTCCTTGCGGCTTGCACTGCATTCGGGTGGCTCGTGCCAGCCGCCGTGTGCACCAGATCCAGCTCGAAGGCCATCCGGCCCTCCTCTCACGCCGGAGAGTCCACCCCCAGCTGACACCGCCGGTGTTATCTCCAACTCCCCCACGCCATCGACGCCACAGCACCCCAACTTGAGGCATCCCGGGGATGCGTTGTTCGTCCTCAGCTCGCGCAGCTGAGCACTTCTGGGAGTCCTCGAGCCGATCCGTCAAGGGCGGCATCCTGCATGTGGCCCTTGCCTGCCCCCGAAACACACTTCAGCCGCACCCTGTTGGACCCGTCAGGCTCTTGGCAGCCTCGACATCACCGGACCTGTGATCGATGGTCGATTCCGCAGCATTCACCCTTCCTTCACCACGGCGTACCAGATCCGATGAGCCACCCCCTCGATGGCATCACCTATCCGCACGCATCGGCGGTAGAGCTCGCGACGCCCGGTCACTTCACGAACGTCGTCGATCCTGAGTAGTGCCGACATGGCCTTCCGATAGACGTGCTCGATGGCCCGCTGCTGTCGCACCGCTGCGTCGGCGCAGCCGGTGGCGCGCTCAGCGTGCTCTGGCAGCTCCGGGAAGGCGAGGACCAGATCCCGCACGCCTAGGGCAGCCAGGTTGGCCATCTCGACCATCGGCGCATCGGGGTCGATGTCCAGGAGCTCGGATTCGCGTACCAGATTCTTTGCCGAATTGAGGATGTGGTCCAGCCGTTCCGAGATTTCGTAGATGTCCTCGGGACTGATCGGGGTCACGAACGACGCCTTCACGGCAGCGAGCACCTCTCGACTGGCCTGGTCCCCATCATGCTCGAGGGCATGGACCGTGGCACCCGCCGATCGATCCCCATCCGACCATGCGCAGAGTGCGTCCATGGCAGCGATCGTGATCTCGCCCTGTCGCCCAAGTAGGCCGAGCAGGTCCGGTGACTCAGGAAGGAACCAGCGTCTCATTCCAACGACCTCCACACCTCGAAGAAAACTGCTCCCAGAATCGCCGTGACCGGCAGTGTGACCAGCCACGCCAGACCGATCTCACCGACCACCGACCACCGCACGTGGCGCCACCGCTGGCCCGACCCGACCCCGACGATGGCAGGGGCGACCACGTCGGTTGTGCTAATCGGCGCGCCAGCCAACGAGGCGACCAGCACGACGACAGCGGACGAACTCTGGCTGACCAGCCCGTCGAGTGCCTGTATCGGGTAGATCCTCCGACCCAGCGTGCGAACGACGCGCCACCCACCAAGCAGTGTGCCGACAGTCAACAGCAGGCCGGAGGCGAGTGCCACGGAAAAGGGTACGGCGAAGTGTGAGAGGTGTCCCCCAGCGACAAGCGCCCCAGTCATCAGTCCCATCGACTTCTGCGCATCGTTGGAACCATGAGCAAAGGCCAATCCTCCTGACGCCACTACCTCACCACGTCGCACCGGGCGTTCGATCGACCGTTTGCCCCGTCGTAGCCCCCGTCTAACCAAATGGATACCGGCCATGGCCATCGGAACCACGATGGCAGAGGAGAACAGGAGCCATAGCAGTGAGCCCACGACACCCTCGGGTCGGAGCCCGTCCATCCCTCCCCAGTTCACGGCGCTGCTCCCCCCTTCGGCGAGGCCAGCCCCGGCGAGGGCCCCCACCAGACAATGGCCCGAACTGCAGGGAAGTCCCCACCACAGGGTCAGCAGGCTCCACACGAGGGCCGCCAGTGTGGCGGCGGCAAGGACCTTGAGCATCTGGTCGGACGGCACGACGACGATGCCATTAATGGTGGCGGCCACGGCCGTCCCCACCACCAGGGCGCCGACCACTTGGAGTGCCGCTGCGCCGAGCACTGCCGGACCGGGACGGATCGCACGGGTGACCACGGGTGCGGCTATGGCGTTCCCGGCATCATGGACGCCATTCACTATGGCGAAGGCCCCCGCCAGCGCTATCACCACTACGACCACCGACCGGACCCTCCTCGACACCGTGGCACTCTCAGCGGGCCGACATTCCGGAGCTCCCCTGGATGGTTGGATTGGCCCATCGGCGCCCCTTCATCGGAACTGAGGCCCACTATCACGCGCTAGGTCGGGTCAACTCCGTCTTGCCCTTCGCAGCGCCGGTCGGCGCGTCGCCCGCCGCCCGCGATGCCCGAATCTTGGGTCGTGCTGAGGCGCGTCCGCCAGCTCGCCGTGCTCTATAGGGTTCCAAGAGCTTGTCCAACTGCTCGGCGTTCTTGGCGCTCAGGTCGATCTCGTAGGACTTACCGCCGATGGTGAAGCGGACTGTCTTGCTCGCTTCGGCGCCATCGAGGTCGTCGACCAACGTCCCAGTTTCGTGCCTCAACGCTGATTCGCGAAAGTCCTGGTCAATGTACCCGGATGATATTCTCGGCACCCACAGGTCCACGGTGGTGCCGACCTCGAGTTCGACATGCGCCCCACCGCGGGCTCGGTGGTCCGGTCAGATCGTCGTCGCCGTCTGTGCCGAGGCGCCGACACCGGTCGAGGCTCCGACGTAGGGCGCGTGGGCAGACCTGCGCGGTTCGATCCCCCGTAGCCGGGTGATGTTTCCGGCGTAGCAAGGGGGGCCACCGGCGAACACCGCCGATCCGGCCACCAGCACCTGCGCTCCGGCCTGCACCACCTGTTCGGCGGTCTGGGCATTGATGCCGCCGTCCACCTGGATGGTGACGCGCCGGTTGCCGATCGAGTCGGCAAGTGCCGCCACCTTGGCCACGGTGGACTCGATGAACTGCTGGCCGCCGAACCCGGGGTCGACGCTCATCACCAGCACCAGGTCGACGTCGTCGAGGACGTGCTCGAGCATGCAGACCGGTGTCGCCGGGTTCACCGACACGCCCACCCGCACACCCAGGTCGCGCACGGCGTGCAGGGTGCGGTGGAGGTGCACCTCGGCCTCCGCGTGCACGGTGAGCGAGTCGGCGCCGGCGGCGACGAAGGCCTCGAGGTGCGGTGTTGCCGGGGCCACCATCAGGTGCACGTCGAGCGGCTTGCGTGTGTAGGGACGGATGGCTGCCACCACGGCGGGACCGATGGTCAGGTTGGGCACGAAGTGCCCGTCCATCACGTCGACGTGGATCCAGTCGGCGCCGGCCGCGTCCACGGCGTGCACCTCCTCGCCCAGGCGGGCGAAGTCGGCCGAGAGGATCGACGGTGCGATGAGGGTCACGACGTGGCCCCGCCCCGCTCGACGACGAAGGCCACCAGCTGCGTCTGGCGCTTCGGCTCAAAGCCGATCAGCCGCACGTGGTGCCCGGGATTGGCCCGGATGCAGGCGTCGACCTCGGCGCGGATCGCCCCGGGGTCCGTTTCGCCGAACAGCGGCAGCTTCCACATGTACCAGTAGCGGGCCGTGGCCCGCTCGGGCTCCACGTGCTCGATCATCGCCGTCAGGCCCCGGCGCACCAGGTACTCCGTCTGGCGCTCCACCTCCGCCGCGTCCAGCGGCGGCAGGTACGAGAAGGTCCCCAGTCGCTTCGATGTCTGCTCTCCCACACGCGAGGGGAAGTCGCGGATGCCGTTCTCCATGGTGCCTCTCTCCTCTGTCGTCACTTGGCCACCTCGTCGAGCTTGTCGACGGAGTCGAACTCGAAGCGGATGTTGCGCCACGTCTCCAGGGCGGCCGCCAGCTCGGGGCTCGACTTGGCGGCGTGGGTGAGGATCTCGGTGCCCTCGTTCTCGACGTCGCGGCCGTCGTTGCGGGCCTCCACGCAGGCCTCGAGCGCCACCCGGTTGGCCGTGGCCCCGGCGGCGTTGCCCCACGGGTGCCCGAGCGTGCCCCCGCCGAACTGGAAGACCGCGTCGTCCCCGAAGATGGCCACCAGCGAGGGGATGTGCCAGACGTGGATGCCCCCGGACGCCACCGGAAAGAGTCCCGGCATGTGCCCGAAGTCCTGGTCGAAGAAGATCCCCCGGGAGCGCTGCTCGGGCACGAAGCGCTCGCGCATCAGGTCGATCCAGCCGAGTGTCGCCTCGCGGTCGCCCTCGAGCTTGCCGACCACGGTCCCCGAATGCATGTGGTCGCCACCCGACAGCCGGAGGCACTTGACCAGCACTCGGAAGTGGATGCCGTGGTACGGGTTGCGGTCGATGACGGCGTGCATGGCCCGGTGGATGTGGAGCAGCATGCCGTTGCGCCGGCACCAGTTGGCCAGGGACGTGTTGGCCGTGAAACCCGCCGTCAGGAAGTCGTGCATGATGATCGGCATGCCGAGTTCCTTGGCGAACTCGGCCCGCTCGTACATGTCCTCGACGGTCGGGGCCGTGACGTTGAGGTAGTGGCCCTTGCGCTCGCCGGTCTCCGCCTCTGCCAACTCGACCGCCTCGGCGACGTTCTCGAACCGGTCGCGCCAGCGCATGAAGGGCTGCGAGTTGACGTTCTCGTCGTCCTTGGTGAAGTCGAGGCCGCCGCGGAGGCACTCGTAGACGGCCCGTCCGTAGTTCTTGCCCGACAGACCGAGCTTGGGCTTGATGGTGCAGCCCAGTAGGGGGCGGCCGTACTTGTCCATCTTGTCGCGCTCGACGATGATCCCGTTCGGAGGGCCGCCGCAGGTCAGTACGTAGTGGAGCGGGAAGCGCACGTCCTCGAGGCGGAGGGCGCGGATGGCCTTGAAGCCGAACACGTTCCCGACCAGCGAGGTCAGCACGTTGACCACGCTGCCCTCCTCGAACAGGTCCAGCGGGTAGGCGACGAAGGCGTAGAAGCAACTGGCGTCGCCGGGCACGTCCTCGACCCGGTAGGCCCGGCCCTTGTAGTACTCGAGGTCGGTCAGCAGGTCGGTCCACACCGTCGTCCACGTGCCCGTGGAACTCTCGGCGGCCACGGCGGCCGCGGCCTCCTCGCGGGGCACCCCCTCTTGGGGCGTGATCTTGAAGCAGGCGAGGAGGTCGGTGTCCTTCGGCTCGTACTCCGGTTCCCAGTAGGTCTGTGCGTAGTCCTTCACGCCGGCGTCGTAGGTGGCCATGTGCTCGTCTCCCGTCGGTGGTTCAGTGGATGGTGGACGTCGCCGCCGCCGGGTCGAGTGCGCCCGAGCAGTAGCGCTTGGCCATCTCGTCGAGCGGGACGACGGCGATGGCGGAGGCCCGACCGGCGGCGCCGAACTGCTCGTAGCGCAGACGGCACAGGTCCTCCATGGCGGTCATGGCCGGCCCCCAGAACTTCCGCGGGTCGAACTCGCCGGGGTCTGTGACCGCCTGTCTCCGGATGGCGGAGGCCATGGCCAGCCGGCAGTCGGTGTCAATGTTGATCTTGCGGACCCCGTGGCGGATCCCCTCCTGGATCTCCTCGATGGGCACGCCCCATGTTTGGGGCATCTCGCCGCCCCACGTGTTGAACGCATCCTGGAGGTCCTGGGGCACCGACGACGAACCGTGCATCACCAGGTGGGTGTCCGGGAGGCGCTCGTGGATCGCACGGACGACCGACATCGCCAGGGTCTGCCCGTCAGGCCGGCGGCTGAACTTGTAGGCACCGTGGGATGTGCCCATGGCGATCGCCAGTGCGTCGACCCGGGTGGCACCGACGAATGCCACCGCTTGGTCCGGGTCCGTCAGCAGCTGCTCCCGCTCGAGCACGCCGACCACCCCGTGGCCGTCCTCCTGTTCCCCCGCCCCGGTGTCCAGCCGACCGAGCACGCCCAGCTCCCCCTCGACCGACACGCCGAGGGCGTGGGCCAGTTCGGTGACCCGCCGGGTGATGGCCACGTTCTCCTCGTAGGTGGCCGGGGTGGACGCGTCGGCCAGCAGCGAGCCGTCCATCATCACGCTCGAGAACCCGTTGCGGATGGCCGAGAAGCAGGTCGCCTCGCTGTTCCCGTGGTCCTGGTGCAGGCAGATCGGGGTCGCCGGGTACAGCTCCTCGGCGGCCGCGGCCAGGTGGCGGATCATGGCATCGCCCGCGTAGGCGCGGGCCCCCCGGCTGGCCTGCAGGATCGCCGGGGCGTCGACGGAGGAGGCCGCCCGCATCACGGCGAGGACCTGCTCCATGTTGTTCACGTTGAACGCCGGCATGCCGTAGCCGTGCTCGGCGGCGTCGTCCAGCAGCTGGCGGAGGCTGATCCGGGCCATGTCAGGCCACCCGGCGCTTCCGCTCGATGAGGCGGCGGATCATGGGCGTGAGGATGAGCTGCATGGCCACGTCGAGCTTGCCGCCCGGGATCACGATCGAGTTGGCCCGGGTCATGAAGCTGTCGTGGATCATCGACACCAGGTACGGGAAGTCGATGCCCTCGGGCTCGCGGAAGCGGATGACCACGAAGGACTCGTCGGCCGTCGGGATCCAGCGGGCCACGAACGGGTTGGATGTGTCGACGATGGGCACCCGCTGGAAGTTGATGTCCGTCTCGGTGAACTGTGGGCACAGGTAGCGGATGTAGTCGGGCATCCGTCGCAGGATGGTGTCCGTCACGTCCTCCACGGAGTGGCCGCGGGTCGACTTGTCGCGGTGGATCTTCTGGATCCACTCGAGGTTCACCACGGGAACCACGCCGATCTTGAGATCCACGTGGCGGGCAATGTCGGCCGTATCGGTCACCACGGCACCATGCAGGCCCTCGTAGAACAGAACGTCGGTGTCGGACTCGAACTCCTCCCAGCCGCTGAAGGTACCGGGCGGGGATCCGTACCGGACAGCCTCGACCTCGTCGTGCACGTAGTGGCGGGTGCGACCGGAGCCGTGCTCCGCGTACTCGGCGAAGACCTCGGCGAGCTCCTCGAAGAGGTTGGCCTCGGGTCCGAAGTGGCTGAAGTGATGATTGCCCGCTTCGCCCGCTGCCCTGATGGCATCGGCCATCTCGTCGCGGCCGTACCGGTGGAAGGCGTCGCCGTCGATGGTGGCGCCCCGGATGCCCTCCCGGCGGAAGATCTGCTCGAACGTGTGCTTGACGGTGGTGGTGCCGGCCCCCGAGGAGCCAGTGACCGAGATGATCGGGTGTCGTGCGGACATGGTCGTCTACTCCCTGAAGAGGCCGCGGTTGGAGAACAGCGGGGCACGCTCCGCGTCGTAGGCGAGACCATTGAGGTAGCGGCCGACCCGGGCCACCTTGTCGGCCGACCCGAAGACCAGCGGCGTGCGTTCGTGGAGCCCCGTGGCCGCCTTGTCCAGGATCCGCTCGGTCCCGTCGGTGGCCGAACCACCGGCCTCCTCCATGAGCAGGGCTATGGGGTGGGCCTCGTACACGGTCCGCAGCCAACCTGAGCGGTACTTGGCCCGGTGGTCCGCCGGGTACAGGTAGATACCTCCCCGCATGAGGACGCGCAGTGCCTCGATGACCAGGGCCCCGTACCAGCGCATGTTGAAGTCGCGGCCCCGGAGGCCGTCGGCCCCGGCCTCCAGGTCGGCGACGTAGGTGCGGAACGCCGGCGACCAGTGCCGGGCGTTGGCCGAGTTGACCGCATAGGCCGCGGTCCCCTCGGGGACCCGGATCCCCGCGGTCGACCGGATGAAGGTGCCGTCCGCGGGTCGCAGCGTATAGATGTCGGTGCCCGACCGGACCGTCAGCACCAGCAGGGTCGCCGGGCCGTACAGGACGAACCCGGCGGCTATCTGCTCGCTCCCGGGCCGGAGGAAGACGGACGCGACCGGCTCACCGGTGTTGGGCCGGATCGAGAAGATGAGTCCAATGGGCCCGTTGATGGCCAGGTTGCCCGAGCCGTCGAGGGGGTCGACGGCCACGACCAGTGGAGCGCCCGGGTCGAGCCCGATGGGCACGTCGTGCTCCTCCGAAGCAAAGACGGCAACCGGGGTGGATTGCAGGGCGTCCAGCAGGATCCGGTGCGCCTGCTCGTCCATCCGGCTCTGCAAGTCGCCGCTGGCGTTGCTTCCCACCTTGTCGTCGAGCCCGCCGACCAGTGGGGCGACCGCCAGCTGTCGACCGATCTCGACGCTGGCTGCGGCCAGGGCGACAATGACGGATACGACGGCCCGGCGGTCCTCGGTACCGTCGGCCCACGCCGCCAGCACCTCATCGAGTTGAACGGGTTCCTCTGCTATGGCGGTCACTGCGTCTCCGTGCTCCGGTACGCCACCGATCGGCGACAGACAGTGATCCTGACCGACGGCTGCAATTAAGTAAAGGTATTTTTTCTGTGCGTAAGCGATAGTAAAGCTATGGTTTGTCCATGCGAGACGTGACGCTGAAGCAGCTCCGGTCACTGGCGGCGACGCTGGACCAGGGGACCATCGCCGCTGCCGCCCAGGTCCTGCACGT
>PLRX01000068.1 GCA_003164095.1 Acidimicrobiaceae bacterium
GTCGGCCGGAGCCGCCGGCAGGCACTTAGCGAGCTACCCCGTCCGGACCTCTAAACGCTACGAACCGACCGCAGTGTCTGCCATGAAGTCTCAACCAGGCACTTATGCCACGGTCTCCTGTGCTGTTGCCGCAGAACGTGCGCTGCGTGACAGCGACTATCACCCTTGGTTGGAGACGCCATCGTTGTAGCAGCTCTCCGGGATGTTCAAGCTGCTGTTGGATCCGTCTGGGCAGGTTGTATTGGAGAAGGTCATATATCCGAGTTGAGCGAACGGACCGAACAGGTCACCGGTCATATCGGCGTCGGTCATGTTGGTGTACGTGAGGCCTGCGCTGTAGAAGTTCACCACCGACAGGTTGGCTCCCGTGAGGTCGGCACCGGTCAGGGTGGCGGACCCGAGGTTGTCGTGGTCGAGGTTGGCGCCCACCAACGTGGCTGCTGAAAATCCGCCGTACTCGATGCCGAGTCCCGACAGGTTGGCACCGTTGAGGTTGGCGCTGTTGAAACTGTCGCCGTAGAGGCTGTACCCGTACCAGCCCTCCCCGTTGATCGGGCTGATAACGCTGAGGTCGATGCCAGAGAGATCGGAGCCGCTCAGATTCATCGAGTCCATGATCGCACCGCTGAAGGTGGCGCCGGTGAAGTCGGCGTCATGCATGTCGGACGCCCAGAGGTTCGCGCCGGTGAAGTCCACTCCGCTGAAGTTCGCTCCTTGGCTCCACTCGCCATAGAAGTTGTCCCCGGACATGTTGGCACCGGCCAAGTCGGTCCCGTTGAGATACGTGCGGTCGAAGCTGGCGTTGGCGAGATCGGCTCCGGCGAGATCCGCGCCGGACAGGTCGTCGATGGCCCACTGGCTCCCCGAGAGGTTGGCACCAACCAGATTGGCGCCGGGTCCCAGGAGGTATCCGCGTCCCCAACTGGGCGACGCGTAGGTCCAGTTCGCGGGGAGGTTCACCGGCGTGTACGTCACGCCGCCGGAACTCACGCCCGTGAGCGTGGTGCCCGTGAAGTCGGTGCCGTTGAGGTTCGCACCGCTGAACGTGGCATCCGTCAGGTCGGTGTCGGCGAGTTCCGTGCCGGTGAGGTTGGCACCGGCGAACGAGGCACCGCTCATCTCGTCACCCGTGAAGTCCACCCCGCTGAGGTTGGCTCCGTCGAGATCGGCGCTGGTGAAATCGATGCCGGTCAGGCTGATACCGACCACTGACGCTCCGGGTCCCACCAGGTAGCCCTCGAGCAGCCGGTAGCCCGACGGAAGTGCCGAGGCGATGCCGGTGACGCCGCCAGAGGTCACAGCGCTGAACGATGCACCCGCCATGTTCGTCCCGCCGATGACCACGCCGGCCAGCGACACCGAGCTGTAGGTGACGCCGGTGAAGTCGGCATCGGTCAGGTCGGCACCGATGAAGCTACCGCCGTTCGCAGAAGTGCCACTGAAGTTCGCACCTACCAGGACCGCACCATTGAAGTTCGTCCCGTCGAGGTTGTCGCCGGCCAGGTCGGCCCCCGTGAAGTTGGCGCTCGGGGCTGCGGACCCGCGCACCGTAGCGCTGGTGAGCACGTCACCGGCGAAGTCGGCGCCGGTGACGTTGGCGTCCCCGAACGCGGTGTCGGTAAATGTGGCGCCAACCAAGTCGGCGCCGACCAGAATGCAGCCGAGTGAGGCGCTCGTGAGGTTGGCGCCGGCCAGGTCCGCGTCGGTGAGGTCATTGCCCACGAGCGAGATGCCAGTGAGATTGGCGTCGGTCAGGTCGATATTCTCCATGTTTGACGCTCCGAACCAGGCGTCGGTGAGGTTCGCACCGTGGAGATCGGCAAAGGTGAGGTCCACATAGTAGAAGTGGGCGAGGACCAGGTCAGCGCCCGGACCGACGAGGTAGCCGTTGACCAACTTCCAATTGACCGGAAGAGCCGAAGGCGCCCCTCCGATTCCACCGGAACTGACCCCGGTGAGATCCGTTCCGGTGAAGTTGGTGCTCTGCAGATCGTCCCCGGCCAGGCTGACATTGGTGAGGTTCGTTCCGGTCAGGTCGACCCCCGACAGATTGATACCCGGACCGACCAGGTAACCGGCCGCGACCGTCCACCCCGCGGGCAGTGCTGCCGGGACGCCGGTTACGCCACCCGAGGTGATCCCAGCCATGGAGGCGCTCGTGAGGTTTGTGCCCGCCAGAACCACATCCGCCAGGTCGGCATCGGTCAAAGTGGCACCGGTCAAGTCGGCGTTGGTGAGGTTGGCGCCGGTCAGGTCGACACCCGTCAGGTTGACGCCGGCGAGGCTGCACCCCTGCAGGTTGGCGCCGGCCCCCTTGTAGGCGCAGTCTTGCGCTATCGACGGGGTGGCCTTCGTTCTGGTGGATGACTTGCTCGGGCCTAGGACGTTCAGGGCCTCGACGCCTACGGAGTACTTCGTGCCATTCGTCAGACCGGTGATCGTGCAGCTGGTGGCACTGTTCGACGTACAGGCCCGGTTGCCCGGCGTGGCAGTCGCCGCATAGCTGGTGATCGACAGTCCTCCGGCGTTGACGGGACTGGTCCACGAAACGGCAATCGCGTGGTCGACACCCACCGCAAGTACGCCGGTCGGCGCTCCAGGGACAGTGACCTTTACCTTTGCGGACGCCTTGCCCGCCCCCATGGGGTTGGTGGACTGGACGCTGATCGAGAGGGTCGACAGGCCGCTGGGGATGGCTAGGTCACAGTTGAGTGCCCCGCTCGTGGTGCACGTGACGGGGCCCGGGGTTGAAGTCACCGCATAGCCGGTGATGGTTAGCCCACCGTCAGAAGCCGGTGCCGTCCAGGACACACTGATGGCACCGGTTCCACCGACCGCAAGTACGCCGGTCGGCGCACCAGGGACGGTGACCTTGACCTTTGTGGACGCCTTGCCGAACGCCTCTCCGGACACTCCGGTGTAGGAGGCCCGCACGCTGACTGAAAGGGTCGAGACCCTACTGGGGATGGCGAGGGGGCAGGTCAACGCCGTCGTCGTGCTGCAAGTCACGGGGCCTGGGGTTGCCGTCACCGTATAGCCCGTGATCGCCGCACCATTCGGCACCGGTGCCGCCCAGGACACGTCGAGCAATCCAGTGGCCCCAGCCACCACCTCGACGGTGGTCGGCGCACCTGGAGCCGTCGGTTTGGCGGTGGCCCCCGCCGGTGTCCCGCTGACCACCACCGCGAGTACCCCGGCCCCGAGAACCACACTGATGAGTACACGCATGATCCTGGACATCTTCATTGGTTCTCCTGGGGTCTACTGCGTCAGCATGCACGTGCCATAGAGCCGACGGTAAGGCGGGGCCACAGCAATTAGCAGAGTCGAAGGGCACCATTTACCAATCAGTAACTTCGGGCCTAGAGGCAGTGATCACTCGGTATCCCCAGGGTTGACGACCAGGCGCGGCATTCCTTCTGCACAAAGGGAGGGCCTGCCCCACAACACCGGTTGCGAGCATGGTCGGGTCGCGGGTGGATACCCCACAGGCCCGTGGTCCCGCCCGCTCCGCCCGCCGGGCGACGCCGCCGGAGCGGCCGACACCGCTGTTGTGACAGGGCTCGTGGCCGTGCGCTAGAACTCCCCGTGGGGGCGCCGGTAATCCCGGCGGACGGCCAGGTGAGCGGGGTGCAGTGATGGGCGCATGGACGAGATCCGGCCGGGTCGCAACGGTGGTCGGCGCATTGCTGAGCGTCGCGTTGGTGGCATCGGCCTGCAGCTCGTCGTCGAGCACGCCGCCGACCACGGCACCACACGGGCTCCCTGCGTTCTACGTCGTTCCCGCCGGAGTGAGCTCGAAAGCGCCCGGCACCCTGCTCAAGTACCAGAAGACGACCGTGTCCGACATCAACGCAACCGCCTACCGGGTGATGTACGTGTCGACGGGGCTCGGTGGCAAGAGCGTCGCGGTGACGGGGATGATCTTCGTTCCACCCACTGCCGCGCCGGCATCCGGCCGGGACGTGGTCTCCTGGGCGCACGGCACCAACGGCATGGCCGACACCTGCGCGCCGTCGACCAACTTCGTCAACGAGGACCTGACGACGGTCCCGCACGCCAGCGTGAACGCGCTCCTGGCCAAGGGCTGGGTCGTCACAGCCAGCGACTACCAGGGGGAGGGGACGCCACCCGACCTGCTGCCCTACCTGGTCGGAGGGATCTCAGCGGACAACACGATCGACATCGTGCTGGCCGCCCACCAGCTCGCCGTGTCCGACACATCGAAGCAGTACGCCGTGTGGGGTCACTCGGAGGGCGGCCAGACGGCGATGTTCGCCTGGGACGCAGCCGCGACCTACGGGGCCCGGCAGGGCTTCAACCAGGTCGGGACGGTGGCCGGGGCCCCTCCGACCCAGTTCGGCGCCATCTACGCCTTCCTCGAGACCAGCCCGTACCGCTTCTACCTCCTGATGGCGACGGTGGGCTACAACACCGCCTACGGCAACACCGCGGTGCCGCTGGACCAGATCCTGACGCCGCTGGGGATCAGCCTGATCCCCACGCTGCAGCAGGGCTGCTTCAGCTACCTCGAGAAGACGCTCGACAAGTACACCTACTCGCAGATCTTCAAGGAGAATCCGACCCAGCTGGCCACGTTCGCACCGACCCTGACGGCCAACGACCCCATCAAGTTGTCGAGTGTGCCGCAGGTACCGCTCCTGATCGTCCAGGGTGGCGACGACGAGCAGATCCCCGTCGTCACCACGCAGGCCCTCTACACCCAGTTGTGCACCCTCGGTGCCAACGTCCAGCGGTGGATCTACCCGGGGTACAAGCACTACGAGGTCATGGCGGTCTACACCGGCGACATGGTCGCCTGGATCGCCAATCGCTTCGCGGGCGGGGCCGCCGGTGCGTCACCTGCCCCGGTCGGCGTCTCCGGCGTCCAGGCCCAGAGCTGCGGGACGTCGGCGACCGGGTGAGCGGCCGGCTCGGCCGACCCGCCGGCCTCTCGGCCGGTCCCCGGCTGATGGAGTTGACCCGCTCTGACGCGCCCGGGCGGATCCACGCCGGTCGACCCAGCTTTCTGGGCACGTAGTGGGCACGGACCGAGTCATCCGCATGACCCGCACGAACGAAATGGCGCTCTGAACTGGGACGTCCTGGTGGTCGGGACCGGCGTCGATCCGGTGACCTCACGCTTTTCAGGCGCGCGCTCTACCAACTGAGCTACCCGACCTCGCTCCGGGTCCCGAAGGATTCCGGAGTGGCGGACCTGACGGGATTTGAACCCGCGACCTCCGCCTTGACAGGGCGGCGTGCACTCCAAACTGCACCACAGGTCCCCAACCAGCTGTTGCATGCTGGGGTGTACGGCACCCCCAACGGGATTCGAACCCGTGTTACCGCCTTGAAAGGGCGGCGTCCTCGGCCGCTAGACGATGGGGGCTCGCTCCCGTGTAGGGCTTACGGACTTTAGCAGAGGGATCAGAGGGCACCTTCGGGGCGTCCCTCGTCGGGCAGATCCTCAGCCAGGAGCTCGACCATGAGGTACTGGAGCTCGCCCAGGAACACGAACAGTCCGTACTCGGCGGCCCGGGGGTCCTGGGGATCGGGGGCCTCCATGTCCTCGTGGACGTCGAGACGGGTGCCGAGCACCAGCCGGAGCGAGCCGACGGCGTCGAGCCAGGCCAGGAACTCCTCCTCGCTCAGGGAGTCGGTCTCGGCGGTCGACACCAGGGTCTCGAGCGACCGGAGGTGGTGGTTCGTCAGGGCGGTGTCGACGAGCTCCCGGTAGTCCCGCTCGGCAGCCGCCTGGTCGTCGGCCGTGTACGCCGGAGGGAAGAGGCGGCGCACCATCGGGTCACGCGCATCGAGCGCCTCGGGCAGCTGGGCGGCCAGGTTGGCGAGTACCACCCGGGCATTGGCATCGAGGCGGATGACGTAGCGCCCGTCGCGACGCCGCTTGATGGGCGAGCTCACGACGACCCGGCCGGGCGATGGGTCCGGGTCACCCGGACTGCTCCATGGTCGCCCACAGGCCGTGCTCGTGGAGCCGGTAGACGTCGAGCTCGGCCCGCTCCCGGGTGCCCGAGGAGACCACCGCCCGCCCCTTGTGGTGGATGTCGAGCATCAGGGCGGTGGCCTTCTCCTTCGAGTAGCCGAACAGCTTCTGGAGGACGAAGGTGACGAAGGACATCAGGTTGATGGGGTCGTTCCACACGATCACCAGCCACGGCCGGTCCTCGGTGGTTTCCTGGTCGATGATGGTCTCGATGTCGCCCACCGGCACCGTCTCAGGAGGCATGACGCCGGACGGCAGGGTTGCGCCGCCGCGCCGGCGCCGGGTGGGCGGCCTCATACCGGCTCGCGCACGGGATCGGCCGGCCCCGAGGACGAGTCGACGGCCCCGGCCGGATCTGCGGTCTCCTCGTCGACCTCCTCGGGCCGGTGGTCGGACAGCCCGTGATGGAACCAGAGGGCGACCGACACGACGATCGTGGCCCCGACCACGTGGACGCCGACCAGGACGGCCGGGAGCCGCGTGAAGTACTGCGTGTAGCCGATGATCCCCTGGATCACCATGGTCCCGAGGAGGATCCGGCCCGACTCCTGGATCCGGGCCGGGGCGTCGGACTTCCAGAGGGTGTAGAGGATGACGAGTAGCACGATGGCCGTCACCCACACCGTTTCGGCATGGATGCGGGTCATGTCCGACAGGCCGATGGGCACCCGCTTGGCACCCTTGCCACCGGCGTGGGGCCCGGCGCCGGTGGTGGCGGTGCCGGCGGTCACCGCCAGGACGAGCAGGACCAGGTACGCCCTGGTCAGGCGCAGCACCCGGCGGGACACCGCCAGGGTGCCCCGGCCCGGTCCGTGGGCCGCCCGCAGGCACAGCTCCACCGAGACCGCCAGCAGGGCGATCCCGAGCATGAAGTGGGTCATGACCACGTAGGCGTTGAGCTTGGAGTAGACGACGACCGCCCCGAGGACGGCCTCGCCCAGGATGCCGATGAGGAGGCCACCGGACAGCCAGCGCAGGTCCCGGCGGGCGGGCGGGCGGAGGAACGAGGCGACCCAGGTGACCGCACAGGAGATGACCAGGACGGTGACGACCATCCGGTTGCCGAATTCGATGACGGGGTGGAGGGCGAGGGGCGGGGTGAGGCGCTGGTGGGCGCAGGTCGGCCAGTCGGGGCAGCCCAGTCCGGAGTCGGACAGCCGCACCGCCGCCCCGGTGGCCACGTTGAGGACGATCGTGGCCAGGGAGATCCGGCACAGGAGGAGGAAGGCCCGGGGACTGGGCGTGAAGGAGGGCACCGCCCCTGATCGTACCGTCCCCCCTGGTCGGGTCCCAGACCGAGGGCCGGACCGCCGGACAGGCCGCCTCCGGGGGTTGGGGGTAGTCTGATCGACGATGTCCGTCTCCGCCGTGGCCCTTCCGGCCCGAGTCTCGCTGCTCTCGCGCCTCGGCGCCTATGTGGCGCTGACCAAGCCGCGCATCATCGAGCTGCTGCTGATCACCACACTGCCGACGATGATCCTGGCCAAGGGCGGCCTGCCGCGCGTCTGGCTGATGATCGCCACCCTGGTGGGGGGCGCCCTGGCGGCCGGCGGTGCCAACGCCATCAACATGTACGTCGACCGTGACATCGACAAGCTGATGCACCGGACGGCCAAGCGGCCGCTGGTCACCGGGGTCATCGCCCCACGTAACGCCCTGATCTTTGCCGTCACACTCGAGGTCGTCGCCTTCGTCGAATTGTGGGTGTGGGTCAATCTCCTGTCCGCGGTCCTGGCCGTGTCGGCGACTCTCTTCTACGTCTTCATCTACACGCTGTGGCTGAAGCGGACGAGCAAGCAGAACATCGTCATCGGCGGCGCCGCCGGCGCCATGCCGGTGCTGGTGGGATGGGCCGCCGTCACCGACTCACTGGCCTGGGCCCCGGTCGTGCTGTTCGCCGTGATCTTCATGTGGACGCCGCCGCACTTCTGGGCACTGGCCTTCAAGTACAAGGACGACTACGAGGCCGCCCACGTGCCGATGATGCCCGTGGTGGCCACGTTCCGGCGGACCGCCATCGAGATCATGGCGTACACACTGGTCATGGTCGGGCTGACGCTCCTGCTTGCACCGGTCGCCCACCTCGGCCTCCTGTACGTGGTGTCGGCCGCCGTGCTGGGCATCGGCTTCATCGCCATGGCGGCCAGGATGTGGGCGCAGGCCACCCCGAAGGCGTCGATGCAGCTGTTCAGCTACTCGATCACGTACCTGACGCTCCTGTTCATCATCATGGCGGTCGACGTCTTCATCACGCATTGACCCTGCCGCCCGACTCCGGACCGTCGGAACCCGCCGCCGGCGCCGACACCGCGACCGGACCCGCATCCCAGTCCGCCCCCGCACCTGCGCCCCGCCGCCCGCGCCGGCTGCGGGCCTTCCTGATCGGCCTGGTCCTGGCCGCCGCACTCGCCGTGTTCCTCTTCGTGGGGCTCGGCACCAGTTCGAACAGCACGTCGGGAACCGGTGGTGTCGTGCCGGTGGGCTCGGCGGCACCGAACTTCGTCCTGGCATCTGTGCTGGGCGGGACCCCCGTCGACCTGCACGCGCTCGGCGTAGACCGCCACCACCCTGTCGTGCTGAACTTCTTCGCCTCGTGGTGCGGGCCCTGCCGCAAGGAGACCCCGATGCTGGCCTCGACGGCCCAGGCCGAACAGGCCAAGGACTCCGTGCTCCAGTTCGTCGGGGTCGACGCCGCCGACCCACCGGCCAACGCCGTCCCGTTCATCAAGCAGTCGGGCATCACCTACCCGGTCGGCCAGGACGCCGACCTGCGCGTCACCGCCGGCGTCTATGGCCTCAACGCCGAACCCAACACGTTCTTCATCGACGAGCAGGGCACTGTCATCGCCCACGTGATCGGCCCGGTATCCGAGGCCGAACTCGATCGCTGGATCCACAAGCTCGTCGGCGGCAACTGACCCTTCCCGCCGATCGACGGTCAGGTCGTGGCGTATCCGGCCGGCCCACGGGTCAGCTCTGCACCGGGCCTACTCCCAGCGGAAGGTGAGGCCGGCCACGACCGGTGCGCAGACGGCCCAGACGGCCAGCACGACCCAGTCCCGGGCCGCCACCGGCGTGCCGCGGCCGAGTGTCCCGTGGAGGGCCTGGGCCAGTGCGGCCGCCGGCAGCAGGCGCGACAGGTCGGCCAGCCAGACGGGAAGCTTCGACAGCGGGATGAGCATCCCCCCGAGGAGCAGCAGCACGACGAACAGGGCGTTCACCACGGCCAGGTTCACCAGTGGTTTGAGGGTGCCGGCCAGGACCAGGCCGATACCGCCGAACGCCACCGTGCCCAGCACCATGGCCGCGAGGGCCTGACCGACGCACGCACCCGACCCGGCCGGTCCACCCGGATTCCAGCCCATGAGGTAGCCGACGGCCACCAGTACGCCGGCCTGGAGGACCTCCACGGCGATGACCGCCCCGATCTTGGCCGCCAGCAGGCGGGGCCGGCCGAGCGGGGTCGCGCCGAGACGTTTGAGTACGCCGTAGCCCCGCTCGAAGCCGGTCCCGATGGAGAGGGCGGTCATGGAGGTCGACATGACGGCCAGGGCCAGGATGCCCGGCACCAGGAAGTCGACCGGATGTGCCGTGCCGGTCGGCAGCACGTGGACGGCACTGAAGAACAGCAGGAACACCACCGGGATCCCGAGGGTGAGGAACAGGGTCTCACCGTTGGTGAAGAGCATGGTGAGCTCGGCCCGGAGCTGAGCGAGGAGCGGTCGCATCAACGGTCCCCCCGCGCCGTGCGGCCACGCGTCCTGCGGGCCCGGCCCCGACCCGTGGTGGGTGTGGCATCCGGCTCGGACTCCGCTCTCGCCCCGGTGATGGCGAGGTAGGCCTCCTCCAGCGACTGTCCGGTGCGCAGGTTGCCGAGCGACAGGCTGCGCTCGGCGAGCCAGCCGGCGAGGGACGCCACCACCGGCGGCGTCTCGGTGCCGGGCGGCAGGCGGAGCCGGTAGGCGCCGGGGCGTTCCTCGACCACGGACGCGCCGGGGCCGATGGCGGTCGCCAGGTCGGCGGCGTCGAGCCCGGGATCCGTGGAGAACCGGACCGAGCCGTCGGACGTGCCCGACGCGAGCTCGGTCGGCGAGCCCTCGGCCAGGAGCCGGCCCTTGTCGACGATGACCACCCGGTCGGCCAGGCGCTCCGCCTCGTCCAGCTCGTGGGTGGTGAGGAGCACGCACAGCCCCTTGTCACGCTGTGCGGCGACGAGGTCCCGGACCACGATCCGCCCCTCGGGGTCGACGCCGGCGGTGGGCTCGTCGAGGAACAGGACCTCCGGTCGGCCGACGAGTGCGAGGGCGAGGGAGAGGCGCTGCTGCTCGCCACCGGACAGGCGACGCCACGGCGTCCGCCGGACGTGGCCGAGTCCGACCTGGTCGAGGAGGGCGTCCGGGTCCTCGGGGTCGCCGTAGTAGGCGGCAAAGAGGTGGAGCACCTGGGCCGGCCCGAGCGTCGGGTAGACGCCACCCCTCTGGAGCATCACCCCGATCCTCGCCACGAGTGCGCTGTGGTCGCGGCCGGGATCGAGGCCGAGGACGCGCACCGTGCCCGAGGAGACGGGTCGGTAGCCCTCGAGGGCCTCGACGGTGCTGGTCTTGCCGGCGCCGTTCGGGCCGAGCAGCGCGAGGACCTCCCCCCGGTGGGCCTCGAAGGAGAGTCGGTCGACAGCCGTGGTGTCGCCGTAGCGGATCACCACGGCATCGCACTCGACGGCGGGCGCGCTGGAGTCGGCCCGGAGGCGTGCGTCGGCGTGGTCCACGGGTGGTCACGCTACCGTTGTGCCGACATGATCGATATCCGACTGGTCCGAGACGACATCGACGCGGTCAAGGCCGCCCTGGGGCGCCGCGGGGTGGATCCTGCCGACGTCGACCGGTTGGCCGACCTGGACCGGGCGGCGCGCACCGCCGTCGGTACCCGGGACGAGGTGCGAGCGACGGTCAAGGTGCTGTCCAAGCAGGTGGGCGAGGCCCGCAGGGCGGGCGACACGGCTCGGGCCGAACAGCTGGCCGACGAGAGCCGGGCGGCTGGGGACGAGGAGCGGCGGCTCAACACGGTGGCGGAGGCCGCCCAGGAGGAGGTCCGTCAGGCGCTCCTGTACCTGCCCAACCTGCCGGCGCCCGACGCACCGGACGGCGTGGGCGAGGACGACAACGTGGTGGCCCGCTCGTGGCCCGACGTGGCACCGGCCTATGCCGAGGCCCAGCGGGTCCCCCACTGGGAGATCGGAGCGGAGCTCGGCCTGCTCGACATGGAGCGCGGCGCCAAGCTGTCCGGCTCGATGTTCCCCCTCTACCGTGGCTTCGGCGCCCGTCTGCTCCGGGCGCTCGGCTCCTTCGCGCTCGACAGCCACGCCGACGAGTTCGAGGAGGTCCGGCCCCCGACGCTGGTGCTGACCGGCACCATGGTTTCGACAGGCCACCTGCCGAAGTTCGAAGAGGAGGCCTATCACCTCGAGCGCGACGACCTGTGGGCCATTCCGACGGCAGAGGTGCCGCTCACCTCGATGTGGCGGGGCGACGTGTTGGACGAGGCCGAGCTGCCGCTGAAGCTGACGGCGGGCACCGCCTGCTACCGCCGCGAAGCGGGCGCGGCCGGGCGCGACACCCGGGGCCTGCTGCGGGTCCACGAGTTCGACAAGGTGGAGCTGTTCGCCTATTCGACCCCGGACCAGGCCCCTGCACTGCTCGAGTCGATGGTGGCCCGGGCCGAGGCGCTGCTGCGCCAGCTCGGGCTGCAGTACCGGGTGCTCGACCTCTGCACCGGCGACATCGGCAACTCGGCGGCCAGGACGTTCGACCTCGAGGTCTACTCGCCGGGCGTCGACATGTGGCTCGAGGTCTCGTCGGTCAGTTGGTGCACCGACTACCAGGCCCGGCGGGCCAACATCCGCTATCGGCCGGAGGGCGGTGGCACCCCGGTGTTCGTGCACACACTCAACGGCTCGGCACTGGCCTGGGCGCGCATCTGGGCCGCACTGGTGGAGACGGGCCGGCAGGCCGACGGCTCCGTGGTGCTGCCCGAGGCCCTCGCCCCCTACCTGCGGGGCGAGACGGTCATCCCGGCGGCCGGCTGAGCACTTGGGGCTGCCGTCCGGCGTCAGTCGCGTGAGGCGTCGAAGCGGTAGCCGACGCCTCGGATGGTGGTGATCAGCCGCGGGTTCGAGGGGTCCTCCTCGATGTGGGTCCGCAGGCGCTTGATGTGAACGTCGAGCGTCTTGGTGTCGCCGAAGTAGTCGGAGCCCCAGATGCGGTCGATGAGCACGTCCCGGGTCAGCAGGCGCCCGGCGTTCTCCATGAGGAGGCTCAGCAGCTCGAACTCCTTGCGCCGCAGGTGCACCTCCTCGCCGCGGATGAAGACGAGGTGTCGGTCGACGTCCACCTGGATCCCGCCGGCCTCGAGCACCGAGCCGGGCTCGGGTCGACGTTCCGCCTTCCGGCCGGACGTGGACCCGGGGTGTTCGGTGCCGTCAGCCTGTGCCCCGGCGTCCGACGACGCGGCCTCGCCAGGGGTGCGGCGCAGGACGGCCCGCATCCGGGCCACCAGCTCGCGCAGACGGTAGGGCTTGGTCACGTAGTCGTCGGCCCCCACCTCGAGCCCGACGACGGTGTCGATCTCGGTGCCCTTTGCCGTCACCATGATGATCGGGACGGTCGAGTGCGCCCGGATGGACCGGCACACGTCGATGCCCGACAGACGGGGCAGCATCAGGTCGAGGAGCACCAGGTCCGGCTCGACCTCGGCGAACAGTCGCAGGGCCTCGGTGCCGTCCGTGGCCACGGTCACGTCGAAGCCCTCACGGGCCAGGCCGATCACGAGGGCGTCGACGAACGACTCGTCGTCCTCGGCCAGGAGGACCCGTGTCTGGGCGGGGACCTCGATGGACACCTTGCCACCGTCGCCCTTGCTCACGCCGCCACTCTTACCCAACTGCCGGTCCTTGGCCACTGCGAATCGAACTCCTCGGTCAGGCCGCGTATTCGGGCGGGTTCGGGAGGACCAACGTGAAGGTCGACCCCTCCCCCTCGCGTGAGTCCACCTCGACCCGGCCCTGGTGGTTGCTGGCCACGTGGCGCACGATGGAGAGGCCCAGCCCGGTACCACCGGTCGAGCGACTGCGGCCGTGGTCCACGCGGTAGAACCGCTCGAAGATCCGCTCGAGGTCGCGTGTGGGGATGCCGACCCCGGTGTCGGCCACCGAGAGCCGGACCTCGCCGTCGGCCTGGGTGGCCGACACCGTCACGACGGCGTCCTCGTAGGAGAAGGTCACGGCGTTCTCGAGGAGGCTGTGGATCGCCGAGACGAGCTGGCGCCGGTCGCCCACGACATGGACGGGAGGGTCCGGCTCGTCGAGCTCGATGGTGATGTTGCGCTGCTCGGCGGCGCTGCGGACCCGCTCCACGGCCTCGGCCATGACCAGGTTGATGTAGATCGGCTCGCGGGGCGGGGCCTCCTCGGACTCGATCCGGCTGAGATCGAGGAGGTCGTCGATGATGCGGCTCACCCGGAAGGCCTCGGCGTGGATCCGCGAGGCCAAGCGCTGGGCCACCTCCGGGTCGGGCTCGACGGTCAGCGTCTCGGCCAGTAGGCCGAGGGCGCCGATGGGCGTCTTGAGCTCGTGGCTGACGTTGGCCACGAAGTCCCGACGGATCTCCTCGAGGCGCCGGCGCTCGGACACGTCCTCGATGATGGCGATGACCCCGAGCGGTCGCCGGCCGTCGTCGATGAGCCGGGTCCGCACGGCCAGTGTCTGGCGCGGGGGGCCGTAGAGGTCGAGCGTCCGCTCCGCCGAGCCCTCCTGCCAGGCGTTCTCCAGCAGCTCGGTGACGGCCTGGGCAGCCAGGGCGTCACCGTGGCGGTTGCTCATGAGGGCCACGGCACGGGCATTGCGGAAGGCGACCTCGCCGTTCTCGTCGCAGACGATGACCCCCTGGGTCAGGGTGTCGAGCGCCCGCCGGAGGCGGATGGCGTCGGCGCTGGCCTCGGTGACGGCCTCGGCGGCGTCGCCGGCCACCTTCTCCAGGTGACTGAGGACGGGCTCCATGCCCGCGTCGTCGGGTGCGGTCACCCCGAGCCGGTTCGACAGGGCTGTCAGGCGCTGTTGCAGGCTGCGTCGGCCCGACCGACGCCCGGTCTGGAAGGCGACGGCGACGGCCACGACGGCCACCACTCCCAGGACGATGTACCCGATCACGTACGACTTCACGGTTCCAAGTGTGGCAGGCCCACGGGTGGGCGGTGACCAGGGTCCAATTGGGACTCGAAAAGACATGAAATATACTGAAACCTATTGATATGTAATGTGACGGTACGTAGGGTGGACCGATGCCCGCCACCACCGTGACCCTGCTCCACCACCCGTTGTCCCTGGCCGTGTCGATGACACCGGACCCGTCCCAACTGCCCGGCGGCCAGGTCCTGCAGAAGCTGACGGACGGACTCGGCGGCTGGGCGTTGGCCCTGTCGCTCGTCGGCCTGTTGATCGGCGCCGCAGCCTGGGCGCTCGGTGCGCACAGCCAGAACTACCAGCAGTCCTACAGCGGGCGGAAGGCGGTGCTCGTCTCCGGGTTCGCGGCCCTGTTGATCGGCGCTGGCCCGGCGATCGTGAACTTCTTCTTCGCGACCGGCCAGGGCGTGCACTGAGTGTCCGTCGCCCTGCATCCCGCCGTGGTCGAACTGCCCCATGCATCACTGTCACTCGTGTCCTTCCCGCTCGTGCCGGTTCCCGCCATCTCCGTACCGACGGCGGTGTGCACCCCTGCTGTCGGGGCGCTCGGCGCCGCCTGCTCGACTGTCGGCGGCGTGTCGAGCGCGGTGGGCTCGGCCGTCGGGTCGGCCGTGGGATTCGGCGTGGGGAGTGTGCTCGATGCGGTGAGCAGCTGGGTCACGAGTGGGGCGGTCTGGCTGCTCGGCCAGATCGGCGGGGTGCTGGCATCGTCCACCGCCGTCGATCTGGGGGCCCCGTGGTTCCGGGCCCACTACGCCACCATGGCGGCGCTCGCCGGCGTGGTGATCGTCCCGCTGCTCCTGCTCGGCGTCCTGCAGGCCCTGTACCGCCAGAGTGCGTCGATGCTGCTGCGGTCGGTCCTCGTCAACGTCCCCGTGGCCGTCCTGCTGACCGCGGTGTCCGTCACCCTCGTGCAGCTCGGACTGTCGGTGACCGACTCGCTCTGCGCCGCGGTGTCCGGAGGGAGCGGCTCCGACGCCGGCCATTTCATGGCCACGGTGGCCGCTGCACTGTCCCCGGCCGCGGCGTCCGGCCAGCCGGACGCACCGACGTTCGTCCTGTTCCTCGGCGGGATGGCGGTGGTGGTCGGGGCGGTGCTGGTCTGGCTGGAACTCCTGCTCCGGGCGGCGGCCGTCTACGTGGCGGTGCTGTTCCTGCCCCTCGCGCTCGCCGGCCTGGCCTGGCCCGCCATCTCCCACTGGAGCCGCCGTCTGGCCGACACCCTGGCTGCGCTGGTGCTCTCCAAGCTGGTCATCGTTGCCGTGCTCAGCCTGGCCGCCGCCGCCCTGGTCGGCGGCACCGGCACGACGCCGTCCGGTGCTGCGGCGTCCGGCGGAGGCTTCGCCTCGGTGCTCGGCGGCGCCGCGCTCCTGCTCCTGGCGGCCCTGTCGCCGTGGTCGCTGTTCCGGCTCCTCCCGTTCCTCGAGGCCGGCGCCGTCGGCCACCTCGAGGGCATCAGTCAGCAGACCCGTCACCTCGCCGCGGCGCCGGTCAAGGGACTGGCCAATGTGGCGTTGCGCGCCGCAGCGGCGGGCTCACTGGCCACGGGTGCGGTCGGCGTGGTCGGCGTGGCGGCGGCGGGCCGGGGCGCCTCCGGAGGTGTCGGTACGCTCGGCGGCCTCGGTGGCCGGGGTGGAGGCGGTGGCGGGATGCCGGGGGGAGAGGCCGCCTCCGGCCCCGACGGGTTCGCCGAGCGTCTTCCGGGTGGGACGGACGACCCGTTCGGAGGCGGCTGGGCAGGAGACAGTGGTGACGGATCCGCTGCCGACCCGCTGCCGTGGGAGCCGGGCGGGTCCATTCCGCGCATGGCGCCGCACCCCCACTCGGCCGTCAACAACCGTCGCGTGGCCGACCTGGTCGCCGGCCGGGACCCCTTCGCCGAGGGCCCGCCTCCGCTCGCGCCGATCGACCGCTTCGCCGTCCCCAGACCCGGACCGGGTGTGACCTACGTGCGGCCCCTGGCCCGCCAGTCCGGCACACTCCGGCCCGACCATCTGGGTCGGGACCACCTCGGACCCGTTCTCATCGGGGGGATCCAGACACCCGACGAGGTGGACCGTTGAGCGACGCCCCGGACCGGGCCGCGTCACGCGTCCGCTACCGGTTCCCTCCACTGGAGCGACGTGGGGTCATCGCCGGTTGGCGGGCCGGGCAGGTGGCGACCGTCGCCTGTGGACTGGTCCTGGCTGTCCTGTCGGTCCGGAGTCGGCCGTCCCTGCCGGGCGTCGTCCTGGCTGTCGCCTGGGTCGGGGGTGCCGTGGCGCTGGCGTTCTGGCCGATCGCCGGTCGCACCGGCGAGCAATGGCTGCCTGTCGTGGCCCGATGGGGATGGGCAGGGGTCACCGGTCACCGGTTCGAGCCGGCGCCCGGTCCCGACGCCGGTGAGATCATCGACGTGGCACCGGTGGCGGGCGCCCGACCCCGGCGGTTGGCGCCCACCCGCGCCCCTGCGTCGCACTCCGCCTTCGACGGACTGCAGCTCGTGGACTGCCCGACGGACGACGGCGGATCCGGCATGGGCGTGCTCGTCGATGGCCGGGCGCGGACGGTCACGGCCGTCCTCGAGGTGCGGGGTCACAGTTTCGCCCTCCTGGCCCCTGCCGAGCAGGACGCCCGGGTGGCGGGGTGGGCCCGGGTTCTCGCCTCGTTGGCCCGTGAGGGCTCGGCCGTCCATCGCCTCCACTGGGTGGAGTCCTGTCTGCCCGATGACGGCGGCGCCATCCGCTCGCACCTGGACGACCACCGGGTACTGGACGAGCATGCACGCGCCGTCCGCTCCTACCGGCGGCTGCTGGACGAGGCGTCACCCGTCACTCGGCGTCACAGGGCGTTGGTTGCGGTGTCGGTGCACCGCGGCCGCGCGTCACGGCCCATCCGATCGTCCGGCGGCGGTCTCGAGGGTGCGCTGGCCGTGCTCGGGCGCGAGGTGGGTGCCGTGGCGTCTGCGTTGGCGGGCGCGGACATCGGCATCGAGGCACTGCTGCACCGGGACGGGCTCGCAGAGGTGCTTGCCGGCGCGCTGCGGCCCGCTCCCGCCGGAGGGATCGCCGATGGGCGGCCGTCCGCGGGCACGCAGCCGGGCGAGCCGTGGCCGATGGGGACCCGGTCGGCGTGGGACTCGGTGCGGACCGACGGCACGTGGCACGCCACGTACTGGGTGGCGGAGTGGCCACGGGTCGACGTCCACCCGGACTTCCTCGGTCCACTGCTGTTCGCCCCGCTGCGTCGGACCCTGGCCGTGGTGATGCAGCCCGTCGACCCCACACGGGCGGCCCGGCAGGTGGCCCAGGCCCGCACCGCCGGCCTCGCCGATGGCGAACTGCGTCGGCGCAACGGCTTCCTCACCTCGGCCCGGCACACCCGGGAGCGCCAGAGCGTGGACGACCGCGATGTCGAGCTGGCCGACGGCCACGCCCAGTTCCGTTACTCCGGTTACCTGGGCGTGACCGCTGACAGTGCCTCCGAACTCGTCGAATCGTGCGCCGCACTCGAGCAGGCTGCCGGGCAGGCCCGGCTGGATGTCCGCCGGCTCTTCGGCCAGCAGGACTCGGCGCTGCTCTGCCTGCTGCCCACTGGCCGGGGCCTGTCGTGAGCCACGCCGTCTCGGCACGGTTGGCGCCCGGCGTGCCGGCCCACGTGGCCACCACCCGCCACCTGTGTGCGGCCTACCCGCTGGTCGCCGAAGCAGGGCTCGGCCACCGGGGTGTCCTCATCGGTCGTGACGTGCTCGGCGGCTCGTTCGTCTACGACCCCTTCGAGCTCTACCGGGCCGGCGTGGTCACCAAAGTCACTATGACGCAGTGACATAACGAGGTACGATGTTGGATGTGAGGGCTGCCATCTACACCCGTATCAGCCGGGATCCCGACAGCGACTCATGGTCTCCCGACCGGCAAGAGATCCTCTGTCGGCAGCTGGCCCAGGCAAAGGGATACGAGATCATCGATCCGCCGTTCACCGACCGCGGCTTTTCGGCGTGGAATCCGAAGGCCAAGCGACCAGGGTGGGAGGCGCTGAAGGAGTCGGTGCGCCGCGGCGAAGTTGATGTGGTGATGGCGTACTCACTGACGCGGCTCGGTCGCCGGGTCGCTGAGCTCCTTGACCTGTCTGATCTGCTCGATACGCACAACTGTGACTTGGTCGTGGTCGACATGAACATGGACACGACATCTCCCGGAGGCAAGCTGATCTTCACCATGATCGCTGCACTCGCCCAGATGGAGTCCGAGCAGACTTCGGTGCGAGTGAAGTCAGCGCAGAAGATCAAGGCCGAGCGAGGCCGGATGCACACCGGTGGTAAGCGCCAGTTCGGCTACGGCGTCGAGCCGACGGCGGACACCAAGGAGGCAAGGCAACTCGCTCGGGAGGCGATCAACAGAGAAGAGGCTGCGGTCGTTCGGGCGGTCGTCAGTGAGATCATCGGTGGAAAGTCGCTTCGCCAGGTGGCCTTCGACCTCAATGGCGCCGGACTCCACACCACCGCAGGTAACGAGTGGACCGGTGCCACGGTCAGACAGATGGTCTGTTCTCCGCGGATCGCCGCCCTTCGGGTCTACAAGGGCCAGACCCTTCAGGGTGACTGGGAGCCGATCATCGATGAAGAGCGATGGCTGGAAGTCAGGACAGTCATCGACGCCCGCCCTGGGAGCCACCGCGGTATCAATACGCGTCGGCACCTCCTGAGCGGCCTGGTCCAGTGCGGAGTCTGCGGCGTCAACATGGGTGCCGGTGCTGGCGATCCCCCAGGACGCTCCTCGTTCAAGCGATATAAGTGCGGCAAGCGTCCTGGCAGTAAGGCATGCGGAGGCCCGTCAGCGTCGAGAACGAGCATGGACATGTTCGTCACCAAGAAGTTCTTCGACTTCATGGCTGGCGCACGACTCCGGCCAGTCGGGCAAGAGGGAAGATCGGTCGCGGAGATCGAAGCGGACATTGTCGAAACCGAAGCGAGGCTCAGTCGTCTGGCCAGGGATCACTACATCGACGGTCGCCTGCCGGAGAACATCTTCCGGTCGACGAACGATGAACTTACGGAGAGCCTGGCGGTTCTCAGGCGAAGCCGGACCACCGCAGTGGAGGAGGAGTCACTGCGGAAGGTGGCCTTGCGTCCGGGGAACCGGGAGGACATCGAGGAATGGTGGGAAAGTGCGACCTTGATGGAGCGTCGGGAAGCCCTCGGACGAGCGATTTACAAGGTCGTCATCCACCCCGCCAAGGTGCGCGGCGGCAACAAGTTCGACACGAGCCGGGTCGAGATCCAGTGGCGGTGGGACCTCTACGTCAGGGCGGGCGACGCCGAGTGGGAGAACATGACCGACGAGGAGAGGGAACAGGCCCTGATCGAAGCCGCAAGCGAGCAAGTGATCGTAGGGGCGGCAACTTGACGCCGGTCCTGCTGAGAGAGGTTCCCGTAGTCCTCCTCGAAACTGGGATCCAGGCCCCATGGCAGATCACCTGACCCCCTCTGAACGCAGTCAGCGGGCTCGCCTGGCCGCACATGTCCTGCACTCGAAGTACGACTCGAAGAAACTCACTCGGCCTGCCCGCGAGAGATTCGCGCAGCGGTTCCTCGACGAGGTCGATCCAGACCGGACCCTTCCTGAAGTGGAACGCCTGCGTCGTGCCGGGCATGCACGGAAGGCGTACTTCACGCAGCTGGCGTTGAAGTCGACACAGGCTCGTCGGCGGAGGAAGTGAGTGATGGGCCGCGAGACGATGGACCCATATGTCCTCACACTCTGAAGATGTCGCCCATGGAATCGTCGTTTCTGAGGCGACCAGTCCACGGCCACCGTTCGACCCTCTGCCACACTCACCACATGGCAGGACTAGGACGACCAGGACTGGCAAAGAGTGACCTTCGGTCGGAACTCGAACAGTACGAGCGGGTCGCTCGCGTCGGGAAAATGTACTTCGACGACGAGATGACCACTGCGGAGATCGCCGCCATCACTGGCTACTCCCAGCGCCAGGTCCAGCGCCACGTCCGCAAGGCTGGCGACATCGTGAAGCAGATGTACGACGAGTCGATGGGAGCCCGTGTGCTCCAGAACGACATGTGGGTGTTGCGCGGCATTCACATGTACCTGGATGACGTCGAGGACGCTGGCGGCGTCATCCTGCCAAAGGACCTCCCGGCACTGACCGGGATGCTGCGCTACCTCAGTGAGAAGGTCGGCCAGTTGGGCCCGAAGCGGAACACGGTCAAGCTACGGGCCAGGGGTGACGGCTCTCTGGTGAGCGAGAGCAAGGGGATCGTCGACGACGATCTGAACCTCACGCTTGGACTCGACACGACGATGGCTGACGGCGTTCGCAGTGGGCGCTCCCCGGAGGAACAGGTCGTTGCGTTGCAGGGTGCCCAGGAGGTCATCGACGCTCTCGCGGTGAGTGATCCAGTGATGAACGATGACGCTGACGATTACGACGACGCTGGATCCGTCGACATGGACACCTCATCCCCTGACGACGAACCCGGGCGCTGGAAGGGCGGCAAGTGGATCCCTTGGTGGGAGGACAACCCCTGGCACTGGATCGGTGAGGACGAGCCCGAACCAGATCCCATGTTCTACAACGGGCCGACGCTGAACGTGACGCTCTGAGGATCCCTCGCATGCCTGTGCCCGCGGAATGTTCGGCTTGGCGCGCCAGGCACTCTGAGTTGGCAACATCAGTCATGGCATTGGCAACACCAGGGCGAGCAACTGACGAGTGCTCGCGTGAGTTGCCTGCCCTATATCGCCAGGTCGGTGGGGCGTCACCACCTCTCGACGCGATCCGTAGGTGACCAACGACCCTTCCGCTTCGACCGGGACAAGAGCAGCATGGCTCATGGTCCTCGAAGGGAACGCCATCTCCTGCGATGGCTACGGCTGNNCTCGCTCCCGACGACATCCTGGTCCGGTACCACATCCTTGGATGGAGCATCGCGGAGATCGACGGCCGAATGATGCACTTCTGCCCAGAGCATTCTTGAAGTGGAGTTTCTCCGACGAAGTCCGTGGTGAGGCGCCCGCGCGTGCCAACGATGGCAGCGGTGGCGACTCCTCGTGACGCGGCGGAGTTCAGTAGGATGCCCGCTTGCAGGAGTTGCCTGCCCCGCAACGGCACGACTGCGGCGGTGTGCAACAATCGCTTGCATGGCGGAGGTTGAGGCTGGGAGAACCGGCCGAGGGCCCAGTCTCACTGGTTGGATGGTGGTAGCAATCGTGGCCATTGTTGCCCTTGCAGCAGTAGGCATCACCGCACTTGTAACACGTCCTTCGACGACTCCGGTGCCTGCCACCTCGACGACGAAGCCGAAACCGGCCCTCCCCACGACCACGATTCCAGTAGCGACAACCACCTCTACGGCAGTGCCTCCGCCGACGACCGGGGCCCCGCCGCCATCTACGACACCCTCAGCGACCGCAGCCGTGGTCGTGATCACCCGAGGGGGACAGGTTGTCTGGCAGACCGGTCAGCCGCTCAACGATTCCTATTACTGCTGCTTTCCACCAGGTCCGGACGGGATTGACAGGAGCGGGAGTGCCGGGTGCTCTGGCAGTCTTGCGAGCGGATTCCCCGGGACCTACACCAACGGTCGTCTGTGCTGACCCTGTCCCTGACCGCCGGATTGGTGGGCCACCTCCACGGCAACTTCTCTCTCGGCTGCTGCCTTCCGCGAGCGCGAGCTGGCGGTCCGCCCAGTTCCTGGAGCGAGCACTGAGCGAGGAGCCTGCTCGTCAGACCGCAGGCGCGAGCGACCGGTAGATCGTCTTACGCGAAACCCCCAACGTCTTGGCGATCGCCTCCACTGCGTACTGGCGCGACGCGTACATCTCCCGTGCCACCTTCACCTTGTCCGGGGTCATCTTCGGAGGACGACCCCCAACGCGCCCCCTCGCCCGCGCCGCCGCGAGCCCCGCCATCGTCCGTTCCCTGATCAAGTCCCGCTCGAACTCGGCCAGAGCTCCCATCACCGAGAAGAACAGCCGCCCATTGGCCGTGGTGGTGTCGATCGACTCCGAGAGGGACCGGAACCCCACCCCGCGCTCGGCCAGGTCCTCGACGAGGGCGATGAGGTTCTTCAAGGACCTCCCCAGGCGGTCCAGCCGCCACACCACGACGACGTCGCCCTCGCGGAGATGGTCGAGCATCCGATCGAGCTCGGGGCGGCTGGCGAGGGATCCCGATGCCTTGTCCGTGAAGACGCGCTCGCAGCCAGCTGCGATGAGGGCGTCGACTTGGAGTTGAGCGTTTTGGTCATTGGTGCTTACGCGCGAGTATCCGATCAGGGTTGGTGTCGAGGTTGTGGAGGCGGTGGAGGTCATCACCTGGTGTAACAACTCGTCCGCTCTTGAAATTTCGACCCGTTGAAATCGCACACGAGTTGTGGCCAGGGGCGATGCAACCGGACCACCGACCCGGAGAACTGGGACATCACCGGCCGTATTGGACCCGCCAAGAATGTCGTCTGACAGTGGCACGATAGAAGGTGACAGACCCGCGTCCGAGTCCTCCTGTCGTAACCTGTGGTGTGGTCATAGCAGCGTTCGTCGTGTCGATCTGCAGCTTCGCTGTTGCAGCGTGGGCACTGTACCGAGGTCGACTGAAGGTAAGGGTCACACTGAACACTGCGTCGCTGGCTTCAGGATCCGGAACCTTCCCATTGGCCAAGGTCTCGGTCAACTGCCAGGGTAGGACCCTCACAGTCGAGGACATCTCGATGGAGTGGATCTCACCACAACCACGTCCAGCCAGCTGGGGTTGGGGAGCGCCCTCGATCATCGAGTTGGGGTTGCCGAAGGAGTTGGCTGAAACCCCTGTGATCGCAGAGATGGTCGCCCCCCTTCCGCCTCAGGCCCCCTACTACCTTCAAGATGGCGAGACGAAGGAGTTCACAGTATCCGTGCGTGTTGGCCAGCCATGGGGCAACGGAACGGAGTGGGGCGCAGAACTGCGAGCACATGTACGGATGAGCAACCGCAAGCAGGCCTACGTGAGCAATCCAACGACGATCTTGCTCCGTCCGGAGGTGCTTGCGGAGGCGTTTCGCCAAGCGCAGGAGAAGTGATCACGCCGCACCTAGCCCATGTGCTGCATCAGATCAGCACGGACCGGAGCGCCTCCCCAGCCCAGCCCTACACTCGAACTCGTGCAGATCACCGCAACCCCGGAGCTCCTGGCCCACGTCCAGGAAAACGGCGGATCGCTGTTCGTCCACACTCAGCGCCGTGGGATTCCTTTCCTCCGCGCCAGCACCAAGGAACCGAGGTCGCTGGCTGGCTACGAGGTGTTCGTGGTCGACGAGGTGTTGGTGCTGACGCGGCTGCCGGTTCATCGGCGGCCGGAGGAACTGCACTTGTCCCTGGTAGGTCGGCGGCGGAAGAGGGCTGTTGCTGCCTGGGATGGCGCGGCGTACGTGGTGTGAAGTTGGTGGTCGGTAGGGGCGGCTGGCGTCGGCCGAGCAGTCCGTTGGTCGGAAGCGCCGCACCGGCGCTCGAACCAGTTCCCCTCGGGTGGTTGTTCGTCGTTCCCTACGCGTCGCGTCATGAACCGTGAGAGATGGGCCCCCACGCGTCGATTCGGCGCCGGTCAGGCAGGTCCTGGTCGTATGATCAGGCCAGGTTCCGGTGGCCATGACTGACGTAGCGTGACCTGCGTGACCGGTGACCACGGGGAGCGATCGAGGACCTCCGAGTGAGCATTCCGTGATCGGCCCCTGTGCAGTGTGTAGTGCCCGGTGGAACCTGCGTGGCCATGAGTGTTCGCTGCGTTGGCAGATCCGGGTGGTCCAGAAGAAGAAGTGGACACCCCGGGTCTCGACGCGAGGAAGGCGGATCTTCATCCCCTACGAGGTCTTCTACGACATCGAGTGGGATGAAGCAGACCGGTTCCACTTCTGCAAGATCAAGCACGCTCGGCGGAGAGATGCGGAGCGGTGCGCCAAGAGGACGATACGTAGGATCCAGAAGGGCCAGTCCGCCGTTGTGCTCACTTCAGTGGAGCGTCCGACACTGAGTACGTCACGATCGCGGGTTGAACGGGTACCGGTACCGGGCCTCAACGACGACGTGTGGCGGTTCATGAAAGAGATGTACAAGAACCGCTGCTACTACTGCGACCGAGGTGGGATCAAGCTCCAACGCGAGCACCGAGTCCCGCTTGCGCGTTGCGGCGACAACCACCTGTCGAACATCGTTCCCGCTTGCGAACCATGTAACCGACGTAAGGGCATCCTCACCGACGACGAGTTTTTCAAGTTGTTGGCCGACGAGCACGAATACTTGGCAGCAACCGGCACTGACGGATCGTTGGGCCCACCCAGCCCGCCACTGCCGGGTCAGGTCGATCTGGACGGCAAGGCTGTCAAGGTACCGCTTGCGCGCCGAGGGGCACGGGTCGAGTTGCCACAAGGGATGAAGTGGTGTAGGCGCTGCTCGCGGGTACTGCCGGTCAGCGCCTTCGGCAGCCACAAGGGCAAGAAGGACGGGCTCACGAGCAGATGCCGCGAGTGCAACGCCGAAGTCCAACGAGAGCGGAAGGCGAAGGCGCGGGCGATGGGGTCCGCTGCTCCCGAGAGCCTCCACGAAGAGTAAGTGAGTGGTGACCGTCGAGTTCGATTCCGATCATCCTCGCCCTCGCTTCGGCGCAAGGGAGAACCGTCGCGTTTGAAGGTCACGCTTGTACCGGGACGGCCGGAGAGGGCCCTCAGGGAGCGCCTGAGCCGACAGGAACGGGCCACCGGTCGACAGGACCCCGAGAACTTCTGGCGGCACTGAAGCGTCAGTTTCAGCTGAAACTGAAAGGGCCCTCAACTGCGCTGATCCAGTCCACGACGGTCCGTGCGCGGACGTGCATCATGGGCGTACGGTCGGACTCCGCGACGCAGTGACGATCGCACGAATCAGCCCCATACAACAGGTAGGCCGCCCCAACTCCGGCAAGAAGGAGGGCGGCCACCTGGAAAGGACTTCACCATGAGTATCTCATCCCCGCAGGCTCCGAGCACGCATCCCGTCGGCTTCACGACCGACTTCGAGTTGCCCCCACCGCCGGGCTCGCCTCCGTCAGCGGCGGCGGAATACCTCCTCGAAGTGGACATGGGGGGCCTCTTCAGCCGAGACGATGGCTCCCCACTACCACCGCGCCAGTTGAAGGCCGTGTGCGGGTATCTCGGCTTCAACTGGAAGTCAGTTTCACCACTGTTTCGCGCGATGCGTGCAGCCGAGTTCTCGAAGTGGATCGAGGATCCGATCTTCTCGGTCAGTGCAGACGGAATCGTGGTCAACGAGTCGCTGGTGGAGCGGATGAAGGAGCACAGGTTGCTTCCGCTGTGTCCTCGCCCGCTGACCGGGTGGGATCTCCACAACTTCAGCAGGCACTACTCCGTCATCGGGCTGTGCAACAAGTCGTGGTGCCCAAGATGCGGTGTGCGGAAGCTGGGGACCATCCTCGGCCACGTAAAGCGAGTCATCACGCCGCTGAGCAAGGTGTATACAGCCGTTGCGACGCATGAACCGACGTTGGCCAGTCGCATGGGGACCCGTCGCGGAGACCACGCTGCCGAGATGTTCTGGTATCACCGTACCGATGGAATGGTCGCCTACGTCTCGACGAAGCCACTCGGCGGGAGGAAGTCCCCGCGTGAGTGGACTGAACGGACGCCAAAGGAGGCGATCGAGTGGCTCGTCACCGAGGTGATGACTTTCCCAAGCTTCCAGGACCGCGGTTGGTCGCAGGGATGGCAGCCGTACGGTGACCAGAACGACTCGACCAAGTCGGGTGGGTCACGTGATCCCAGCATCCGACACTTCATCCTCGACAAGGAGCAGTCATGGGTCGTGGAGGACAACCTGGCTGAGAAGGTGAAGGAACGGTTCGACGTCGCACTCGACGCCGTTCCCGCCGAGCACCGCCACGAGGTGGAGGACATGCTCGCCGCCACCGTCGAGGAGGTGCGTCGCTCGTGGCCGAGGAGTGGTTGAAGTGAACGCGACCTGTAACACCAACCGTCAGGACGTGTAACACCAACCGTCAGGACGGGGGTTCAGTCGAAGGCGATCGAAGCAGGGTTTCTGACGGTTGGTGTATGCGGAGAGACCTGACGATTGGTGTACTTGAAGACAATGGGCGCTTGCGGCGCAACATGGGAGGGGTCGTCCGTGCTGTCGCTGCCCATGGTGTGGCCTCCGGCCACGGGCCCGAGGCTGATCGTTGGCCCTGCGGGCCAATCAGCCGGACCATGGTCGACATCTCGCTCTCGTGGGTGGAGTTTTGCCGTGACCTGATGACCTTTGCCGTGTGTGCGACCGCACGCAGCAGAAGAAGCGGCGCATGTTGTGGGTGCACTCAGCTGTAGATGTTCGACCCGGTCCCGGGCGGGAAGACCTCGAACGTGACACTGAACGACAGCGGCCCGCTAGGCGTGACGGCCAGGTAGTTGCTCCCAATGCACTGCAGGGTCATCACGAGCGGCACGCCAGGCGATGCCATCGAAGTTGCACTGCTGAATGTTCCGGATTGGACGGGCACGTTGGTGGAGTCGCTTGCAATGCTTGCCTGAGGCCAGGGAATCCCGCCCGGTCCCGAGGACTCCGGTCCGTAGTTGGTGATCAGACGATCTCCAGGGCATGCAGTTGATGATGTCCACGAACCTGAGACACCGACAATGAGTGACCCGGATGGGATTGTCGATCCGGCGACAAGCCAGGTCGCCTCCTGTTCTGTGGAGATGTTCGCAGTCGTGATCGTGCCACTCCACGTGTAGTTGGTGGGGCCCGACGAATCCCCAGGCGGTCCCTGAGGCCCCACCGAGTCCCATGAGATGACCGTCGACGTCTTCGGGCACGTTGTCGGGGAAGTGGTCCCCACCCTCGACAGCGCACCCTTCGATGACAGGCACGCGTAGTACGTCGTGCTGGTTCCGGTTGCCCCTGCACTGACTCCGAGAGTGATGCCGGTCGCCAAGGATGCTCCGGCGACCATGGCGACGGCTGCCACGGCAAGTGTCTTCGGTATATTCATCGGTACTCCTTCGGTCGAGGTTGGGGAGTTCGGAACCAGGGTGTGATGGTGATGGACTTCTGAATCGTGATGCGAATCTCCCAGCACCGGAATGCCCTTAGCGCGGGATCCTTTCACCCAGAGGCTCAGGTTGGCAGTGGCATCGAACCGTCGATGGTCGGGTTGGCGCAGTTCGTGGCCGTGGGTGTCGCGGGTTCATCGGCACCGACCAGCCGACCTATGGCGTTGAAGTCATCCTGGACGAGATTCGGCGGTAGCGGACTCAGGCCCAGGTTGGCCATCCCCTGCTGACCGGCACAGGCCATGTTGTAGACGAACTGCCCCAACGCCTGGCCCTTCGCGGCCGGGAATGAGGTCGGCACGGACGGACCGTCACATGCTGTTCCCTGGGCAGCGGCCAAGGACGGTGAACATGGAGCGATCATGTAGCTCACCGACGACAATGGGTACACGTCTGGCAGCGGGTTCGTGTAGACGTTCGTCAGGTCCTGGGTGTGCCCCGGCTGGAGCGAAGCGGCTTCGAGGGCGGTGGCAACGTTCAACGCCGTCGGCTGCACGTTCGCCCCGCTCGCATTGGCCAGGTTCGCGACGGGCAGGTCTTGCGCTTCGGCGTAACCGGTCTCCACGTACGTGATCGAGCCGACGCTTGATGGAGCGGCAACGTAGTTGGCGGCATTGGCCGGGCCGTTCTCACCTATCGGGTTGCCTGCGACCCACCCAGGGTAGAGTGACCGGTCCACATGGGCACTGGGCGACGGGATAGGCCAAGTCACCGCTGGCTGATCCGGGAGTGTCGACTGGAATGCGTTCTGTGCTGCGGTGAAGTTGCCCCCGTCCTGGTGGAGGAGGTAGTCGCTGAGGAGGTAGTTGTCGCCGGAAGCATCGGTTCGATAGACGGGGTAGATGGTCTGGTTGGGGAGGTCGCCGGCCAGCTGCGGGTTGGCGACGGCGATCTGCGGAGAGTTCCAGTTCGTGATCTCGCCAAGGAAGATTTGTGCGATCACCAATGGGTTCAAGTTCAGGTTGGTGATCCGCTGACCATCGTTGCCGTTCAAGTTGAACATGAAGGCGAGACCGCTGGACGCAGTGGGCAGATACTGATAGGGCTGATCAGGAGTCGTGGATTCCACGCCCAGGCCAAATGGAAGATCTGACGCAGCGAAGTCATCGGTACCTGCGGCGAAGGCATCAAGACCAGATGCCGATGACGATGGCGTCCAGTTGATGTCGATGCCGAAGAGATCCTTCGCTTGCGATGACCACAGCTGCATCGGCACTGGGCCGAAGGTGGTTCCAGACGCGTTCAGCACCGGTGGGATTGCCGGGATAGTCGGTGCTGACGGATCGGATGGCGGCCCAGTGCCAAGGGCATTCGTTGCGGCCACGGTGAAGGTGTAACTATCGCCATTCGTGAGTTCGGGGACTGTGAGTGGGCTTGTCGCCCCAGATGATGTCTCGCCACCGCGCGCTCCATTCGTGAGGTCAGTTGCCATCACAACGTACGACGTAACGGGCGAGTCCCCATCGTTGAGTGGTGCGTTGAAGTGGACGGTCGCCTGTTCGTTGCCGCTCACTACCGACGTAACCGTCGGCGGCCCAGGCGCCGTGGCTGTTGTGACGACGGTCACCGTGATCGGCTTCGACGTGACGACAACACCGCCCGTCACTGACAGCTGGAACTTGTACTTGACGCTCCTCTTCCCGAGGTTCGCTGGAAGGGTCACAGACTCTTGGAGCGTGCCACTGGAGCATGTGACGACGGCCGGAAGGCCAGCGACCGGGATATTCGAGAACACGACACAAACGATGGGTGCGGTCGTGCTGGCAACGGTTGCGCGCAAGACAACGGTCCCGCCATTCCGAGCGAGCACAGACTGAGAATCACTGAATGATGAGATCTTCGGCTTCGGAGCGGGTGCAGCTGTCGCGCTTGCGCCGGTCAGTGATGCGGCTGCGATCACACTTGATGCCACAAGCGCGATGCTTCGCTGGATCTTGCTCATCGTCCGCCTCTTCGATCTCCGTACGCGGTGACATCGCGCAGTGAGCAATGTAGCCGCTGTGGGGTTCACCGCGAGGACTCAGTTCGGTACGGTGAGCGCCTCGTCACGCTCCGTCTTGATCGTCGTCCAAATCCTGATCCCCGAACGGTGGATCGTCGGCCGTCGGATCTGGGTACAGGTCCGGGTCCTCCTCATCCGGGCCGCCGTCTGGGTCGATCCAGTCGGGTGCCTCACGTTGGCGATCCCAGGTCACGCCCAGATCAGCCATCGCCCACGCCACACGCTCATTCTCGGAGGTGTCGGGTCCGGGGTAGGGGTTGCAGTCGTCCCCGTCCAGATCGTCTGTCACCGCCGTAGGTGTGCGCCGGTCGACTTCTGCAGGCGCAACGCAGAACACGTAGCCGTACGCGTGAGGGCTGCGAAGCAGACCCCATCGAGGCTGATACGAGATGTCGGGGCCGTTCACAGAGATGACGTCGAGCAACCGGTCCGGATCATGGTTCCAGAGGAGGATCACTTCGCCATCGACCTCGATGGTCAGCGTTCCATCGTGAGAGGCGCCAAGGAACCGTCCTCTCGACGGGCGGTTCAGCGCATCCCGCCTGGACAGACTCCACTGGATCCAGTGGACATCATGGCCGGGGGTGTAGCGACCACAGGTGAATCGGGGACGAACTTCCGGCATCGACTCCTCCATCGAACATGGCGTTCGCACCGTGCCCTCGTGGGTCGGTTGCGGCGGAGTCAGGGGCCCATGTGCCTCGTCCGCTCTGGATGGCTTACGGCCTCATTCTACCGGTTGGGCGCTCAACTCCAGGACGTCGAGGACTCAGGAGGAGTCCAACGGACAAGGGTTCGAGGCTCCCCATCTGGAGCAACTTGCGTCCCGCCAGATGCCGGTTCGGGTTCGCTGACTCCAGCCGTATCAGAGTCCTCCTCGAACTCCTCAGGTTGACCGGAACTAGGCGGTTCGACTTCCTGGGCGTCTTCCCTTGGTGGCGACTTCGGCCTTGGCGGTGGCGCTGACCAGACCTTCAAGTTCAAGAGGACCTCTGCATAGAACCGATCGACGAGATCCGTAACCGAACTGACGAACGAGCCCTTGCCCTGGCCCCTCTTGCCCCCGGCGGCACGACACAGCGTGAGGGTGAAGGACTTGATGTCGGCCTGGGGGTTCTCCACGAGCAACATCGGGTTCTCTGCGAGCGTGTGGAGCGGATGGCTCGGCCCGCTGTCCCTCGCCCGGGCGGCAGAGGCCGTGATCATGAGATCCTTCGGCGCATCCTTCAGTTGGCGAAGAAGCCAGTTGATGCGCGTAGCCGTTCGGCCTTCCGATGGCGCCTGAACCGTTGCCGAGCAGTCGACTCGGTTGGCACGGAGGTCGACCAGGATGTCGATCGGAGCAGCAGTGTTCGGTACCACGAGTGAACCGTTCAGCTGACCGGTCTTGGCCAGCTTGATCGCCTGGTCCTGAACACGTGTCGCCGGATCCGTCCGTTCCTTCCGGCTCAGCCGCTGTTGCACGTTGGCACCGAGTCGACGGGACAACTCCATGCCCGAGAAGGCGAGCAGCTGATCGAAGCGGGCGACAACGCCGAGTGTCTCCTTGTCGGACGCTCGGAGAGTCTGTAGTCCGGCGGCATTCCTCACACTCACCCAGTCCGGACCCATGTCGTCGAAGTCCCAGGCTCCGGACTTCGGATTCTCCAGGTACCGCACGAACTCGGCGAGGATCCACGCCTGATCGGGGTCGGCCACCGCCTGGTTCGTCTGCTCCAACAGAGCCTCCGTGTGGATCCGACTCCAGGACAGGTGATAGAGGTCGACCTTCCTCAGCTTCCGCTTGTCGACAGCCACGGGGTGAACGCCAGGCGTCGTCGCCACTTCGTGACTGATCGTGATGACCGCATCGAAGCCTTGCTCCCGAGCGATGTCGAGGTAGCTGTTGATCTGGTCGGCCTGAAGGTCGTTCCTGCCCGTCTTCACCTCGACCAGAGCCGTCCAGGACCTCTGACCTCGCGTGACGCGGATCAGTCCGTCGGGCCTGAACTTGGCCTCGCCCAGAGTGAAGGGGACCTCGATGAAGGTCTCGATGGTTCCAGCTGGAGCGCCACACCGCGCTGTAAGGGCGCGTCCAAACTCCCGCACCGACTGGAGCACCGCCAGGAATGCCGAGCAGCCCCGGCGTTCTTGTTCGTCTGCACCGCCGATGCCGGTGATCGGGAACAACCGCGCTGGCTGCCAAGTCTCGTCCGCTACCGCCATGTGCCTTACTCCCGCTCGTGTCGCAACTCGGAAGGACTCTACGACCCCGACGCGACACTTCGTGGGAGGTCCATGTCGCAGCGTCCTGCCAGACTGGTGCCGTGCCTAAGGGGAGCAACTCTGTGCGACGTCGGGAGCCTGGCACCCCCGACGCCGATGAGCGGCGGGAGTACACGACGAGTGAGCTCGAAGTCTGCGCCAACTGCGATGGCCCGATCGCAATCGACAACCGGGGCCTCTTCTGCTCCGAGGCGTGCCACCAGATGGCCAGCTACGTCCGCTATGCCCGTCGAGTGGCGCGGGACCCGGCCCGCCGCGACGATCCCGACGTTGCCGAAGCGCTCAGGATCAGGTTGGCCTTCGTCCTGGGGGGCGGTTACCCAGCCGCCGAACGCAAACTGACGGACGCTGCACGAGCAGCGGTAGTGGATCGCGACAGTGGGCGATGCCAGAACTGCGGAGGCCCAGGCGACCAGGTTGACCACATCGACGGTTCCTCCAACGACATGTCCAACCTCCAGTTGCTCTGCGACCGATGTCACCGACAGAAGACCACGTCCAACTTCACTCCTGCGGGTCCCGAGGCCACACTGTTGGCGATTGAACTTCAGGCCACGCGTGTCGCTCCAGATCAACCAGCGCGGCCTTGTGACGACGAGGTGCGTTGGACGGTTGAGTCTCGGTGGCGCAAGTCGGCACGCATCAAGATGTTGTGGGATCAAGTCCTGGAGGACACAGGGACTGACAGAAGCGAGTGGGTGGGCTGGCCTTGGAGCGAGGTCGTGATGGAGTGGATCGACCGTGCTGGTTATGGGGACGGTCCGGGCGGAGCCGGTGAATACGGCGGTGAATGGTGAGCGACTGAGGGTGTGAGTGCCCAACGGACGCAAGCCGCGAGCCGAACACGGCGCTCCGTAGAATCGACCCCATGGAGAACGGCCACGCACCGCCCCCTCTGCTCCACGACGTGAACTTCGAGCTCACGTCCGACGGTTACGAGATTTGGTTCTCCGATCACATCGCCAGCGATCATCCAGTCCTCGTCGACGAGTTTGCCGACTGGCTGCAGGACGAGGTCGGTGCCATGAACCTCGGCCAGATCGACCACAACTGCGTGCTGGCCGATGGAGTGCTCAGCGACCAGCTGAGACAGGAGATCTGGGCCTGGTGGGCGGCGAGGGTGGATGGCGTGGACCTTGGATAGTCGCCCTCCGGAGAAGAGTTCATCCTTCGGTAAGCCCTGGATGACATCTGTGTAACTCTCGGCTGGTACAACTGGTAGCGGTCCGGCGCCCAAGTCTTCCATTCGGCATTGCCGGGCCAAGAGGTCGAGCGTCACCTTCGCCGGGTTGTGGAGCGCCCGCCGGTGGTGACGCTCCCTCGTAGATGTGGGCCATTTCCGGCCGACTCTCACGCAGTCGGCTGACACGAAAGCAGCGTCCTCCTCTGACGGCTTACTGTAACGCACTGATACTGACCAATCCCAACATGGTGGTGATCG
>PLRX01000113.1 GCA_003164095.1 Acidimicrobiaceae bacterium
CGGTGCCGGCGTGCGACACCAGGTTCTTCCCGTCGGTTGTCACCCTCATCGGCTGGGTGGCGCGACTATCGTGCACCTTCAAGGAGTCATCCTGAGCCTGGTTGATGTGTTGTGTAGAGACTCACATTCTCCCAGGACAGGGGGGCTTTTACGCGGACGCGCGCAACCTCGGATCAGGGGTGGGACGAATTTTCGAGGCTAACAGCCATTCCGTAGTTGGGGGCGCGCTTGACTCCGCTCGACGGGCACAGCCAGCACACCGACCCGAATGATCGGGGACAAGGGTGAGAGCTACGCCGTCGTCATCCGGGGGGAGTGAGCGTGCCGAGAGGAATATGCAGCGAATTGCAGGCTGCGACGATTTGGTCCTCGGCAATCTGGACCGCTGTTTCGCTGTGCTGGTCCAGGGCGTTCAAGAATGCAGTAGCACCGTGGTCAAGGGACGGGTAGCCCGAATTCTCACCGTCCTTGATTGTCTGCGTGTGTACAGCGAGCGCGGAGTCGGGCGGCGGTGTGGCGACTACGGAACCGCACAAGCCCGCTGCCGCAGTTGAGGGCCCGGAGGAACATCCAGCAGTTCCGATTCCGAGTGCGCCGACCAGGACGACACCGCTGAATACGCTTCCACGCCATCCGCCCGCTGTCACCGTCACATCGTCGCATACCCGCCACTTGCCGAGCCTCAGAGGGGTTTGCTCCAGCGCCCCGCTCCCCGGCCGGTCAGGGACACGGGGCTGTCCACTCACTCGGGTGCAATTCGGGCATCGAGACGCTTTTGGAACAGGACGAGGTCGCACCATCGGCCAAACTTGGCACCGATCTCCGGCATCCGGCCGACTTCGACGAAGCCCAGTCGCTGGTGAAAGCGAATCGACGCCTCGTTTGAACCGTCGATGGCGCCGATCATCGTGTGCCTTCCACTCTTCTGCGCCAAGTCGATGAGAGCTTGCATGAGTTCCCTGGCAATGCCCAGGCCCCAGTAGTCCTCCCGCACATGGATCGTGTGCTCCACCGTGAACCGGTAGCCCGGCCGCTTCACAACGTCACGGAACCACCCAAACGCCGCCACACCCACAATCTCGCCAGCTTCTTCGGCGACGAGAACAACCTCATGGTCGTCCAGCCATGCCAGAACGCTGTCCGTGCTCTGTGGCGTGTCTGTCCACTCGATGGTCGTGGTGGCAAGGAAGGCGTTCAGGAGTGTCGCAATAGCGACGGCATCATTGGCGCTGGCGGCCCGAACGATCATCGTGAGATTGTCCCAGAACTGGTCGCCCTGGTGTCCCCGACGTGCCGGGTTGAGACTTCATGGCAGATGCTGCGGCTTGTTCATAGCGTCTAGAGGTCCGAATGGGCACCGCCGCCCCTGGCAATGGTCCAATTCACGTTTCCATGCAAGTGAGCGAAGACGGTGGGAGAGTGGCTCCCGACGCGGCGGGGCGGTCCCTCGGTGCTTGTGCCGGGGAGAGGTAGCCGTGAGCGACGTATCTCAAGGTCCTGGATGATGGATTGCATCTGATGGCAGGTGGTATTCACCACAGCCGAAAGGCGAACTGCACGACTTCGATGATGGATACGGACCGGCGGAGGCCCACCGACACCCCAATGGCGGTCGGTGGGTGGCTCATGCGGCGATGGTGGCCGACACGGCGTTCGTAGGCCCCGATGCCGCGATCTTCGGATATGCCCGGGTACCCGAATCGGCGGCAGTGACCGGCACGGCATGGGTGCTGGGCGCCGCTGAGATCAGTGGGTCCGCGCGGATAGCGGGCGATGCTGAGATCGGTGAGCATGCACGCGTCTCCGGGTCTGCCCTGGTCACTGACGAAGCTCGCGTCGCAGGTGATGCACTTGTCACCGGCAATACGGTCGTCTCCGGCAAGTCGTGGGTCACCGATGGCACACCGAAGGGACCCGATTTGTGGATGGCGTCTGCCGGGGAACTGGTACCCGCCGGCGCAGGCCGTGAGCGATGGGCGCAATCAGGAGCTGCTCCGGCCCCAGCCACGAATTGAGACGGCATCCGCCGATTCTCTTGGCCCAGTTTCGGTGGTCAGTCCCGCCCGGTGGACTAACCGGTTTGCCATTGCAGCCTGGTGGTGACCAGCGCTCTGGGCTCAGCCGTCAAGCGCCGGCTCGTTCCATGGAATGTCTGTCAGCAGGTCGAGCAGCCAGCCGAGCGGTCGGAGCCTCGACCGGTATGGGACGCTGCACAAGTCCGGCTGTTCCTTGACTCGGTAAGCCACGACCGACTCGCTGCCCTGTGGCGCATCTACTGCCTCGCCGGAGTCCGTCGCGGTGAAGGTCTGGGCCTGTCGTGGGATTCCGTGGACTTGGATTGCGGAGAATTCCGGGTGGTGCGCACGCTCGGGGAAGTCGGGAGCAACATGGTCTGGGGCACACCGAAGACCGCCAAGGGCATGAGGACGGTCGCCATCGACCCAGGAACCGTGTCGGCCCCACCGCGCTCACAGAGGCCGCCAGGCGGCCGAGAAGCTGGCCCTCGGCGCTGCCTATCTCGATCAGGGGCTGGTGTTTGCTGCGGCGGATGGCCGACCGATATGGCCCGGCTCCGTTACGGACCGCTTCCAAGTGTTGAGCGAAGCGGCTGAACTGCCCCGGATCCGCCTCCACGACCTGAGGCACAGCGCGGCATCGCTGGCTCTGAGCGCGGGCATCGACCTCAAGACAGTGAGTACGAACCTCGGTCACGCCGGTATTTCAATCACGGCTGACCGCTACAGCCACGTGCTTCCGGCGGCTGCCAGAGAGGCGGCCGAGAAGGTCGCAGCCATGGTCGACGGGAACGCAATGTGACCAAACCGTGCCCACAGAGGCGGTCTCGGTACACCGCCGGGCCCGGACTCGACCTGTGAACTGCACTTACTTGGCTCCGGGGGTGAGACTCGAACTCACAACCCTCTGATTAACAGTCAGATGCTCTGCCGATTGAGCTACCCCGGAAACTGGCCTGGCCACACCCGGGTCGGACCTCGGTACGGCCCTGGTGTGCCAGAGGAGATTAGCCGGTCGTCAACCCCCCGCCGGATCGCAGGTGCACGCCGGGCAGAACCGCGCCACAATGGCGGCGTGAAGCTCCGCATCGCCGCCGCAGCCGCCCTCGCCGTCGGGTTCGTCCTCGGGATCGTGCGGTCGCGCCGCACCCGGCTCCGGGTGGTGACTCCCGAGGGTGCGACCGTCCGGGCCAAGGGGCGCCCGTCAAAGGCGGGATGGGTGACCAAGGGCAAGGCGGTGATCGTGCTCAGCACGGTCCGCTTCCGTGACGCCCTCGGGGTGCTCGGTGGGTGGCGCGACGGCGAAGAGGCCGCCGATGCCCTGGTCATCGAGATGGCCGGCGACCTCGCTACCGCCATCAACGAGCACAGCTCGCTGGCCGTCTGACCCTGCCGCCCCCATCCGGCGGACCGGTCGGGAGCCCCACGCCGGGCGACCCTCCGGACGAGGGTGACCACGTGATCGCCAACGAGCTGGCAGCCATCATCCGAGTCCTGGCCGCAGCGGGCTGTGTCGCCGCCGACGAGGAGGCGGCCGAGCTCGCCGCCGTCGCCCCGGATGACGACACGCTGAACTCACTCGTCGCCCGCCGGGTGTCCGGTGAGCCGTTGGCATGGCTGGTCGGGGCGACCCGCTTCTGCGAACTCGACATCGCGGTCGATCCCGGGGTCTACGTCCCGCGCTGGCAGTCCGAGCCCCTGGCACGTCGGGCAGCCGAACTGCTCCCACCGGACGGCACCGCCGTGGACGTGGCCACCGGGTCCGGGGCGCTGGCGGTCGTGCTCCGACACCGGCGCCCGGCTGCCCGTGTGCTCGCCACCGACATCGATCCCGTGGCCGTCGCCTGTGCCCGCCGCAACGGCGTGGACGTGCACGAGGGACGCCTCGACGTCCCGTTACCGGAGCAGCTGGCCGGGACCGTGGACGTCCTGTGCGCAGTCCTCCCCTACGTGCCGACGGGTGCTCTCCACCTGCTCCCGCGCGACGTGGTGACCTACGAACCCCGTCGTGCGCTCGACGGGGGTGACGACGGGCTGCACCTGGTGGGCGAACTGGTGGCCCGGAGCACCCACTGGGTCCGACCCGGCGGTTGGCTGTTGCTCGAGGTGGGCGGCGACCAGATCGAACCCGTCAGCGTGCTGCTGCGGGCAGCCGGTTACGCGGACGTCGAGGTGCTGATCGACGGCGACGGCGACCCGAGGGGCGTGGCTGGCCGACGGGCCTGACAGGGCTGACGGGGACGGGATGCAGGGTGAGGCTCGCTGGGCCGAGGGGCGAGGGGCGAGGCGGGCCGTGCGGGGCCGCAGCGCCAGGTGGGGATGCCTAGGCCTCTTCGAGGTAGTCGCGCAGCAACTGGGCCGACTCGGGACGGCGCAGCTTGGCCAGCGTCTTCGCCTCGATCTGGCGGATCCGCTCGCGGGTCACACCGAACGCCTTCCCGACCTCCTCGAGGGTACGGATCTTGCCGTCCTCCAGGCCGAAGCGGAGGCGGACGACGTCCTGCTCCCGGAGGGTGAGGTGGGCCAGTGCGTCACGCAGCGCCGAGTCGAGCATGAGGCGTGTGGCGGCGTCGCCCGGCACGACCGCCTCACGGTCCTCGATGATGTCGGAAAGGCTGAAGTCCTCCTCGTCGCCGATCGGCTGCTCGAGGGAGATGGTGTCCTGGTTGATGCGCAGGATCTCTCGTACCCGCTCCGGGGTCATGTCGACCAGCGCGGCCAGCTCCTCGGTCGTCGGTTCGCGACCGGACTCCTGGTGGAACTGGCGCTGGGCCCACACCACCTTGTGGATGGTCTCGACCATGTGGACCGGGATGCGGATCGTGCGGGCCTGGTCGGCGATGGCCCGGGTGATCGCCTNNCGGATCCACCACGTGGCGTAGGTCGAGAACTTGAAGCCCTTGGTGTGGTCGAACTTCTCGACCGCCCGCATGAGCCCGAGGTTGCCCTCCTGGATCAGGTCGAGGAAGGCGAGCCCGCGGTTGCGGTAGCGCTTGGCGATCGAGACGACGAGGCGGAGGTTGGCCTCGATGAGGGCCTCCTTCGCCTCATGGCCCTGGCGCACCAGTCGCTGGTCCGCCCGCTGCTCTGCACCCGTGCGGCCGGGAACCAGCTCGTCGGCGGCCAGACGGGCCTCGGCCTCGATGCCGGCCAGGATGCGCTCGGCCAGCTCCACCTCGAGGGCGGCGTCGAGCAGCTTTACCTTGCCGATCTCCTTCAGGTACATGTGGACCGGGTCGGCGGCCGAGCCGCGGAAACTGTCGGGCTCGGACGCAGTGGACGCAGCACGGGGCGCCCGGGTCCGCTTGGGCGGGACCTTTGCCGACGGGGCGACCGTCGGCGCGTCCGGTGCCGGCGGGGCGGACGTCACGGCCACCAGGTGTGGTGAGGCCTCGAGCGCGTCGGCGACACCGGCGACATCGAGTGTCTCCAGGGCGTCGACCGGGGCCATGGGCACGATGGTCGTCTCGCCCGTGTCATAGGTGAACTCGATATCCGCCTCGCGGATGCGGTCGACCACACCGGCGATCAGGTCGGCGCTCAGCTCGACCGAGCGCAGCACAGCCACCACGTCGTCCTGGGTCAGGCCACCGGCCATGCGACCCTTGGCGATGAGTGCCTCGAACTCGGCCTGGGGCAGCGTCTCGAGGACGGCGACGGGGTCACCGGCGACCATGATCACCTCGACCTCGACCTCGAGATCGACGCCGAGTCCGTCGTCGGCGCCGGCGGTGGTCACACCGGGATGCGTCACACCGGGATGCGTCACCTCGACGTGGGTCACGTCGGACGAACCCGAGCCCTCGACCGGCAGCCGTCCGCCAGGATCCTCGGCGAGGGAGCCGGGATAGAGGGGGACGATCTTCTTGGCCGTCATGTGGCCTGCCCGGACCCGTTCTGCTGTGCCCTCACGAGGAGCCACGCTACCAACCGGCGGGACGCCTCTGCCGAGGTCTCGTGTCGGTCCAGGTCCTGGAGCCAACGGGCCACCTCGGCGGCCCCCTCCATGGCGGTCGGGGACGTCCGGGCCTCGACGGTGAGCACCGGCAATTCCCGGCGCACGGTGTCGCGCACGAGCTGAGCCACCACCTCGTCAGGCTCCGACCTCGGCTCCTCGACCGTCAGGCGGACCAGCAGCGACTGCACGGGCCCTGATGCACCGTCGATTGCCTCACCCAGGTCATCGGACTCCACCAGGGCGACGAAGGCGGCCCGCTGGACCGGGTCGGAGAAGAGCTCCTCCTGCAGCCGGTCCCCCACCTCCTCGGGTCGGTGGATGGCCAGGCGGAGAGCCTCGAGCCCGGGCCGGAACTCGGCCGACGTCGACCGTCGGGGGCCTCCGCCGGTGCCAGGACCGTCCTCCCACGGGTCCCACTCCGGCTCCGACCCCGGGTCGTCGGGGCCGTCGTAGCCACGCGGGTCGAGATCGTCGCTCGGCGGTGCCGGACGGGCCGGCGTGCGATCGGCCTTCGGCGGCGGGGTCCTCGGGCCCTCGCGCCTGATCCGCTCGAGCCTGTCGCGCAGGGCGGCCGGTTCGAGGCGGCAGCGCTCGGCCACCTGCATGACGTACTGGTCCCGGACCAGGTCGTCGGGGTGCTCGGCCACGGCCGCCAGGGCATGGTCGGCACCCCGGGCCCGGCCCTCCGGCGTGGAGAGGTCGGCCGCCCCCAGGATCCGCTCGAGACGGAACTGGAGGAAGGGCTTGGCCTCTGTGACCGCCTGGCGCAGGGCGGCCGGATCGGACCGGGCCAGGTCGGCCGGATCGGACCCTGGGGGGAGAGCGGCCACCGCCACGTCGATCTCGAGCTTGCGCTCCCACTCGTAGAAGCGGCCGGCAGCCGACTGTCCCGCCCCGTCGGCGTCGAAGGCCAGCACGATGCGCGGTGCGAAGTTCTTGAGCAATTTCACGTGCTCCTCGGCCAGGGCGGTGCCGCAGGTGGCCACGGCCCGGGGTACGCCCGCCTCGAAGAACCCGATCACGTCGGTGTAGCCCTCGCAGACCACCACCTCACCCGAGGCGATCACGTCCTGCTTCGCCCAGTTGAGGGCGTAGAGGGTCCGGCGCTTGGAGTAGATCGGCGTCTCGGCGGAGTTCTTGTACTTCGCCGGGTCGCTGCTGCCGGGCAGGATGCGGCCGCCGAGGGCGACGGGATTCCCCGACGGGTCGCAGATCGGGAACAGCACCCGGGCCCGGAAGGCGTCCTGGAGCCGGCCGCGACGGTTGACGAAGCCGAGGCCGGCCCCGACCGCCACGTCCTCGGTCAGCTTCAGCGCGGTGCACAGGGTGTCCCACCCGTCAGGGGCCCAGCCGAGTCGGAACCGCCGGACGACCTCGCCGTCGTAGCCCCGGCTGCGCAGGTAGTCACGGGCCTGCCCGGCGTCCTGGCCGGTCAGCAGGTGGTGGTGGTACCACTCCGTGGCCTGCTCCATGGCATCGAGGAAGACCTTGCGCTTCTGGTTGTCCCGACCGGCGTTGCCGTCCTCGCGGATGGTGATGCCGGCCTTGTCCGCCAGCCGTCGCACGGCATCGACGAAGTCCAGGTGCTCCATCGCACGGACGAAGCTGATGGCGTCACCCTTGGCCTGGCAGCCGAAGCAGTAGTAGAAGCCGGCCTCGGCGTTCACACTGAACGACGGGGACTTTTCGCTGTGGAACGGGCACAGGCCGACCCAGCGCTGCCCCACCCGCTTCAGTGCCGCGTGCTCCCCGACCAGGGCGACGATGTCCGTCGCCGCCCGGACCCGGGCCACGTCCTCGTCGGGGATGCCCATGGTGACGACGGTACCGCGTCCCGCCCCGTCACCGTCCCGCCGGCCGGGACCCGTTCAACGGGCCGGGCCGGCGGACGTGCGGCTCAGCGTGCGGCAGCCTTCTTGGCCGGCACCTTCTTGGCCGGCGCCTTCTTGGCCGGCGCCTTCTTGGCGGGAGCCTTCTTCGCCACGGCCTTCTTGGCGGCCGCCTTCTTGGCCGGCGCCTTGTCGGCGCCCGTCACCTTGGCCCGGGCGGCGGTATGGCCGGCCAGGACGGCCTGTGCCGCGGCCAGCCGGGCGATCGGCACCCGGAAGGGCGAGCAGCTGACGTAGTCGAGTCCGGCGGCGGCGAACGTGGCGATCGACTCGGGGTCGCCGCCGTGCTCGCCGCACACCCCGACCTTGAGGCCCGGACGGGTGGCCCGGCCCCGCTCCGTGCCGATGCGGACGAGTTCGCCGACGCCGTCGGCGTCGACGACCTCGAACGGGTTCCGCTTCAGCAGACCCTGTTCGAGGTAGGCCGACATCATCCGGCCCTCGACGTCGTCGCGGCTGAACCCGAACGTCATCTGCGTGAGGTCGTTGGTGCCGAAGGAGAAGAACTCGGCCTCTTCGGCGATGTCGCCGGCACGCAGGGCGGCCCGGGGGGTCTCGATCATCGTGCCGATGAGCACCTCGAGTTTGCCGGTCACCTTCGCGCCCTTCGACCGCTTCGACCCCTTGCCGGAGGCGTCGCCCTCGAGGGTGGCCGACACTGCCGACTCGACCCACGAGCGGGCCAGGGCCATCTCCTCACGGGACACGGTCAGCGGGATCATGATCTCCACGATCGGGTGGCCGCCGGCCTCGACGCGGTCGAGGGCGGCCTCCATCAGGGCCCGGACCTGCATGGCGTAGAGCCCGGGCTTGATCACACCGAGGCGGACGCCACGGGTGCCCAGCATCGGGTTGAACTCGTGCCACTGCTTGGCTGCCTCGAAGAGGTGGGTCTCCTCCTCGGTGAGGCCCACCGTGGCCTCCTTGATCGCCAGCTCCATCGTGTCCGGCAGGAACTCGTGCAGCGGCGGGTCGAGGAGGCGGATGGTGACGGGCAGGCCGTCCATGGCCTCCAGGATCTCGTAGAAGTCGGCCTTCTGGGCCACGCGCAGTGCCTCGAGGGCCTGCTCCTCCTCGGCCGGGGTGTCCGCCAGGATCATCCGGCGGACGACCGGCAGCCGGTCCTCGGCGAGGAACATGTGCTCCGTCCGGCACAGGCCGATCCCCTCGGCCCCGTGGTTCCGGGCGTTGGTGGCGTCGGGGCCGTTGTCGGCGTTGGCCCGGACCCCGAGGTGCCCGGCACGGATATCGTCGGCCCAGCCGAGGATGGTGTCGAACTCCGGCGGTGTCTCGCCCTGCGACACCGGCACCTGGCCGAGGACGACGACCCCGTTGGTGCCGTCGACGGAGATCCAGTCACCTTCGTAGACCTCGATGTCACCCACGTGGAAGGAGTGTGCGCCGATGCGCAGGGCCTCGGCACCGACCACGGCCGGCTTGCCCCAGCCACGGGCGACGACGGCGGCGTGGCTGACCAGGCCGCCCCGGGCGGTCAGGATGCCCTGGGACGCCAACATGCCGTGGACGTCCTCGGGCGACGTCTCACTACGGACGAGCACCACGGCCTCGCCCCGCTCGGCGGCGGCCTGGGCGTCGTTCGCGGTCAGGTAGACCCGGCCCACCGCGGCGCCGGGTGACGCACCGAGGCCGGTGACCAGGGTCAGATGGCCGTCTGAGGCGAACTGCGGATGGAGGACCTGCTCGAGGTGCTCGCCGGTGATCCGGCCGACCGCCTCCTCGTGGGTCAGCTTGATGGCCCGCTCGGAGACCATGTCCACAGCCATACGCAGGGCCGCACGACCGGTGCGCTTGCCCACGCGTGTCTGGAGCATCCAGAGCTTGCCCTGCTCGATGGTGAACTCGGTGTCGCACATGTCGCGGTAGTGCCGCTCGAGCCGGGAGAAGATCCCCAGGAGTTCCTTGTGGATCTTCGGGAACTCGTCGGCCAGCGCCGACAACGGCTCGGTGTTGCGGATTCCGGCGACCACGTCCTCGCCCTGGGCGTTGACCAGGAAGTCGCCGTACTCACCCACCGCCCCGGTGGCCGGGTCACGGGTGAAGCCCACACCGGTACCCGACTCGTCGTCCCGGTTGCCGAACACCATGGCCTGGACGTTGACGGCGGTGCCCAGGTCGTGGGCGATCCGTTCACGGACCCGGTAGGCGATGGCACGGGGACCGTTCCACGAGGCGAAGACGGCCTCGATGGCGCCGCGCAGCTGCTCGTCGGGATCCTGGGGGAACGGCTTGCCGGTGTGGCGCTCGACGATCTGCTGGTAGGCCTCGACCAGGTAGCGCAGCAGCTCGATCGGAATGCCGGCGTCGTCGGAGGTCCCGGCGAGCTCCTTGGCTGCGTCCAGCAGCGTGTCGAACTCCTCGCCTGGCACGCCGAGCACGATCCGGCCGTACATGGCGACGAACCTGCGGTAGGAGTCGAAGGCGAAACGCTCGTCGTCGGTCTGTCGGGCAAGGCCCTCGACCGACTTGTCGTTGAGACCGAGGTTGAGGACGGTGTCCATCATCCCGGGCATCGAGAACTTCGCACCGGAGCGGACGGACACGAGCAGGGGGTCGTCCGCGTCGCCGACCTGCTTCCCCATGGTCTTCTCGAGGCGTCCCTTGGCCCGGGCGATCTCGGCGGTCAGGCCCTCGGGCCAGCCACCCTCCATGTAGGTACGGCAGGCCGTCGTGGCGATGGTGAACCCGGGAGGCACCGGCAGGCCCAGTACGGACGTCATCTCGGCCAGGTTGGCACCCTTGCCACCGAGAAGGTCCTTCATCTCCATCGGGGGCTTGCGGTGGGTGTGGTCGAAATCGAAGACGAACGGCATCAGGAAGAGTCTCCTCGGATGGGCACTGAGTGGGGGGATGACGGTCGCACGGCCTGTGCGCCGAGCGCCAAGCCTACTCTCCGCCCATCCGTCCGCCCATCCGTCCGCCGGACCTCCCGGAGGCACGACCGGACGCCCGGACTCGCCCTGCCTACCGGTCTACAGGACTGCGGGAGCCGGTCCGAAGGACCGCAGGAGCCCGTCAGAGGCTCTGTGGGAGCAGGCCCGCAGGTTCTACCCCCCGACGGCGTCCATCCGGTGGCGGAGCTCGTCGAGCAGTCCGGCGATCGGCACCCTGACCTGCTCGGTCGTGTCGCGATCGCGCACCGTCACCGCGTCGTCCTCGAGCGAGTCGAAGTCGATCGTCACGCACCACGGGGTCCCCACCTCATCCTGGCGGCGGTAGCGCTTGCCGATCGACTGGGTGGTGTCGTAGTCGCACATGAAGTGGGGTTGGAGCATGCCGAGCACCTTGCGGGCCAGCGGCTCGAGCGTCTCCTTCTTCGACAGTGGCAGGACGCCCACCTGGTACGGGGCCAGCCGGGGGTGCAGCCGGAGCAGGGTGCGGGCCTCGCCGCCAACCTCGTCCTCGGTGTAGGCGGCCAGGAGGAAGGCCATCATCGTGCGGGTGGCTCCGGCGGCGGGCTCGATGACGTGGGGCACGTAGCGCTCGTTGGCCGTCTGGTCGTAGTACTCGAGCTTCTCCCCCGATGCCGCGGCGTGGGCCTTGAGGTCGAAGTCGGACCGGTTGGCAATGCCCTCGAGCTCGTCCCATCCCCACGGGAAGAGGAACTCGACGTCGGCGGTGCCCGACGAGTAGTGGGAGAGTTCGCTCGCCTCGTGGTGCCGCAGGCGCAGCTGGTCGTCCGGGATGCCGAGGTCGAGGTACCAGCGGAACCGGTGGTCGAGCCAGTACTCGAACCACTGCTGCGCCTCGGCCGGCGGCACGAAATACTCCATCTCCATCTGCTCGAACTCGCGGGTGCGGAACACGAAGTTCTGCGGGGTGATCTCGTTGCGGAACGACTTGAAGATCTGGGCGATGCCGAAGGGCGGCTTCTTGCGGATGGTCGAGAGCACGTTGGCGAAGTTGGTGAACATGCCCTGGGCCGTCTCGGGGCGCAGGTAGGCGGTCGCGCCCTCGCCCTCGACG
>PLRX01000013.1 GCA_003164095.1 Acidimicrobiaceae bacterium
TGGATCACCTGTATAACCGGCGGTCAGGGGCACCTGAACATTGATCGAGTATGTGCCAAGGGTCGGTCTACGGAGCTGCCGGTTCGCTCTGGTTTTGCCAGCGCCTCGGTGGTCGACAGTGTGCTGTTCCATGGGGTGTCTCACCTAGGGCTTGAGGCATGGGGTTGCGCCAAGGCGTACGCGGGCTGGGGAAACGGCTAAAGTCCAGCTCAATGACCTTAACGATGTCGAGACACCTCATGGTCTGTGACGAGGAGACGTGCGACGTGTCCCCCTTGGTGTTGCCTGATCCGACTTGGCCAGAGCGCACCATCCGCAACTGGTCAGAAGATCAAGGGTGGCGAAACGACGACGAGGACCACGACTACTGCCCGTCACATGCAAACGGCCGTCTCACCTTCAACGCACGCAACGAGATCGCTTAGGCGAGTCAGCTCAGACAAGAAGGAGGTCGATCCTCATTAGCGGTCGGCAATCGGACCCCGGTCGATAACCGACCCGCCCCCGGTGATCGGGGCTACCCTGCGCCATCGGCACGGGCCTGGATTGTCATCTTCGGTTCAGAGTCGACACCTTGCACTGGAGGCCCTAGATGAGGATCGTTGAAGCCGTGGTGGGCATTCTGCTGCTCGGCCTCGGCGGCGTCATTCTCGTCAAGCGAGATCGAGTCAACGAGTTCTCGTATCGGATCTGGACGGTCCCCACGGACTTCCGGGATCCACCGCACTGGCTGAGGATCACCAGCACCTACTTGACGGCATTGCTGGCCGCTGCGCTCGGAGCTTGGCTCGTAGTACTTGCGTTCTAGATGAACCTCGGGACCCAGTCCCGATGTGGGGCAGGTCGTTGACGGTTTCGTAACCGTCTCGCGATTGCATCCGGGCCGGATCGGGGGGAAGATCGAATCGAGGGGCTCCAAAGGGAGGACCGGCGCATCATGAGAGCGCAAGTCGGGGATCAGTTGGTCGGGCCGGGGAGAACGGTCGTACACGGCGAGATCGTGGGAGTCGTGATAGCGGTGCATGGCGAGGACGGTGGGCCGCCCTTCACCGTCCGGTGGTATGAAGATGGGCGGGCCTCCACGATCAACCCGGACCCGGAACGGTTCTGGATCAGGTCTCAGGTGGATGTCCACGAGGTCGGCACGGCGATGAGGGGAATTCGCAACGTCGCCTGACGCCGTTGCCTGAGAGATTCGGGATCACGAGGCACCGTCCACCCCGGGGTCCAGTGAGTCACACAGGCCATCGGGGGCAGGCTGCGAGTCAGGGCGGGGGACGATCGGCCCCCAGGCGTTGATAGCTGCGTCCGAGTAGGCGCTTGGGCCATTACCTTCGGCTTCATCAGCCCGTCGAAAGTCGGACCCGCCGGCATGTGCGGCATCCGTCAATGCTGGTTTTAGCGGACCGTCGAAGGGTCGAACGGGTGGAGGATCATTCGCTTCGACCAGACCATCACGGACCAATCGTGACGGATCGCCAGCGGAGAACCAGCGACGTTCGTGGAGGCCGTAGGGGTTCAGGTACCAGCCTTCCGCGTCATTGTCGGAGGTCACGATTGGACCCCAGACGCCCCCGTTCCAATCGCAACGTGGATCATTCCTGGGGCAACCCGTGTTCCCATCCAGGGGCGTCGGAAGCGGGTCTCCCCTGGTACGGTGCCGAACCGACGGCGATCAGGGAGGCTCACCATGCGGATTCGTCGACTCCTCGGGGCACTTGCGATCGGACTGACTGCGAGTGTCGTTGCGACTCCCTCCGCCTCTGAAGCCAGTAGCCGGGTGTCGTCTCCGACCCCCGGCTACTGGCTGGTCGCCGGCGACGGCGGGGTCTTCTCCTTCAACGCCCCCTTCTACGGTTCGGGAGTGGCCGTCAGGCCCGACCAGGATGCGTGCGGGACCTACCCACCGTCATTGGATGCCTGTGTCGGGATCGCCGCCGTGCCCGACGGGTCCGGCTACTGGTTGCTGAACACGGCGGCCGGGGCCCAGGCCTTCGGATCAGCGGACCCATCGGTGTCGCTACAGAACTGCACCGTGTTCAACAAAGGGGTTGCACTCGATCCAGGATTCTTCACCGAGATGGCGGCGACGAACTCCGGGGACGGGTACTGGTTGGTCACAGGGCCCGGCTACGTCTACGGCTGCGGCGATGCCCAGCCACCCCTCGGAGGCCCGACATCCGTCCACATCGACGACAGCGTCGGCATCGTGGCTACTGCTGACGGCAAGGGGTATTGGGTGGCCGGGTCCGACGGCGGCGTCTTCGCCTTTGGTGATGCTGGTTTCTACGGCTCCATGGGCGGCAAGAAGCTCAACGCTCCAGTCGTCGGGATCGCACCGACGGCGGACGGCAAGGGCTATTGGCTCGTCGCCGCCGACGGCGGCGTGTTCTCGTTCGGCGACGCCGCCTTCTTCGGCTCCATGGGGGGCAAGCACCTCAATGCGCAAGTGGTCGGCATCGCCGCTACGCCGGACGGTCGCGGCTACTGGATGGCAGCGGCGGACGGCGGTGTGTTCTCCTTCGGTTCTGCGCCCTTCGATGGATCGATGGGCGGAAAGCCGCTGGCCCAATCCGTGACGGGAATCGCCACGTATGCGCGTGCAGCGCCTGGATGAGGTCGTCGGACTAGTGTCCTGAGTCGGAGATTC
>PLRX01000023.1 GCA_003164095.1 Acidimicrobiaceae bacterium
CGCCACCTTCGGTGACTCGCCCTACGATGCCGGACCGGGCACCAGCGCAACTCCGCCGTATCGGCCACCATGGGTTCCTCACTCCGTCTCACCTGAGTACTCCTTCAACATAGTTGCGCGCGTCGCTGATGATCGTGGACAGGTTTTGTTCCGGCCCAATATGTGGCTCCAAGCACGGTATGGACAAGCGGTGTGCCGGCAACCACGAACTTCCGCCTCGAATCGTGGGCCCTCGCTACGAGGTGTGGGATCTCGTTGACCCAGATGCCGTTGGGCTCGATGGGGTGCGTCAGACGTGTGAGCAGATCTGGATTCGCGTCAAAGGACTACTCGACAGCTTGGGTGTTGCGGAGGGCTGACCGATCCGTCCGAGTTGTCCGTCGCTTTCTCGCAGTGATGAGAGGCGGACGTCCCGCAAAGGCAAGGTTGAGGGCAAGGCATCTGTCGCCAGCATCTGCGGGGGACGAGTCGTTCAGACCGCGCCGAAGTCCGAGGTACCCGAGAACGCCGCGACATCGCCCCAACTCTGGCCCAACTCTGCAACGTGAAACTCCGCGTATGGTGGTGTCCAGTGGGTACGAAGGTGCAGGTAGAAGGGTCGCAAGGTGAATCAGCATGAGACGTGGCACGCCTGGACACGCTCTCGTAATGCGTAGGTCAGGCTCGAGCCCTAGCGGGGCTGTAGGACAAGAACTCGCCCCCGCATCGTCAGCACAGGCCGATTTTGGGACCGATGATCGTTGTATTGGTTCTTATTGTGTCCCCCAAGGTCCACGTCTGAGATGCGGGGGCGGGCGAACAGCAAGCGGCGGCCCCAAGACCGCGGCGCCGGAGCGCCGGACCGCACTGGAAACGGCGGGGGGAGGCCAGGGGGCCTTGGCGCATCAGCTCACAACGTTCGGTGCCCCGGCCCTCTGCGCAGCTCATGCTCCACCCCACGGTCCGCATTCCGGAGCGGAGTTATCTACTGCCCCCGAACCGAATCCTCTTGGGGATGCCGCAATCTTCCGGAGTTCTCGGAATTTCCACTACTTTGCAAGCGGTTATGCATTTCCCGAACCTTCGATTCGCAGTGCTGCGTCGACGAGCCCGTGGAACTGGTCGGGCGAGAGCCGTTGATCCATCGCGGTTGAGTCGTCACCGAGAAAGAGCACGTACTCGTTGACGAGCGCTGAATAGAGGTGGGCCAACACTGCAGCGTCGCCCAGACGGATCTGTCCTGATTCCTGACCATCTTCGATGATCCTGGCGAGAAGCAGCATTGCCTCGTGGAATCGGTTCTCTACCGGGTCAGAGAAGTTGGCGAGCACTGAGCCGGTCATGGACTCCCCACCCCGTAGGTGGCGGAGCAGGAATCGGAACGTCGGTCGAGCACCGAAGAAGGACGTGGTCTCGTCAATGACCAAGTGGAGCTTGCCCAGCGGGTCGAGCTGACTGTCGGCCACTCGATGGAGCACGGTGAGCAACTCGTCACCCCGGCGGGAAAGGGTCTCGGCTACCAACCGCTCTTTGTTGTCGAAGAACAGATAAATAGCCGCAGGCGAGAATCCTGACCGTTCCGCGATCTTCCGCAACGAGCCGTCCTTGAAGCCCTCGTGGGCGAACACGAACTCGGCGGCGTCGAGAATGTCAGTCCGATTCTGTGCTCGACGCTTGGCACGTCGCTGGAGTCGAATGTCCTCCGTCATCGGGATGGTCACGGTGACAATGCTAAGTCGGATGCAGCTGCTCAGCGCGCCGTGAGGAGCACCGGGAGCTTGCCGTGGCGACGGACCTGCAGGCTCTCGACCCACACCGGTCGGTGTTCTCGGTCCAGGGTGAAGGCGATCGTCTTCTGCAGCAGCAGACCAAGCACGATTCGTGCCTCCAGGCGTGCCAGAGGCGCACCGACACAGTGATGGATGCCACGACCGAACGCCACGTGGCGGCGAGGCACGGGCCTTTCGAGATCGACCTGGTCGGGCTGCGGGAAGGCTGCGCCGTCTCGGTTGGCGGCTGCCCAAAAGAGGAGTACCGACGAACCAGCCGGTATTTCCACGCCGCCAAGCGACGTGGTGGCCGGCGCCGAACGGAGTAGGAACCGAAACGGAGATTCGAGGCGGAGCATCTCCTCGATGAAGATCTGGAGCAGCTCAGGTTCTGCTCGAAGCTGGTCCTGCATGTCCTGATGCTCTGCCAGATAGCGCACGGCATTCCCGAGCAGACTCGTTGTGGACTCACCGCCTGCGCTCAGAAGGGTCTGCAGGACCACGACCCCCTCCCTGTGTGTCATCGATCTCGAGCTGACACCACGAGCGATTGCGCCCAAGATGTCGTCGGTAGGAGTTTCTATGGAGCCAGCCAACTGGTCGGCAATCCAGGCTCCGATCTCTCCGCTCCGAACCACCAGGCCTTCAAGCTGACCCAGGGAGACGTTGCCACCGACAAGGCTGGTGGAGTCGAAGGCAGCCTCAAGCAGGCGCTCCGGATCGCTGGCCCGGAAGCCGATGAGCCAGCTGATCACAGTGATCGGAACGATGTTGCCCACGTCGGCCATGAAGTCCACCGTTCCTTTGGCAATCGCCCCGTCGATCCGGACATCCGCGAGTTCGGCGATCGGCTCTTCGAGCGTCGCCATCCGTTTGGCAACTAGCTCGGAAAACACCACGTCCCGGTGCATCTTGTGCACTGGCGGATCGGCAGTTGCCAGCGCGTCTGTTCCCTCACCGCCGAACTCCAGTCTGCCGGGGAGGCCCTCGTTGTCGCGATAGAGCAACGCCCTCATGTGCGATGAGAAGTCGTCCACCCGCGCAGTCGCATCGCACACCAGCTCAAAAGAGGACACAACGAAAACGTCGGTGCCTGGCACCCGCCACACCGGTGCCTCTTCGTGGAGTCGTTGATAGAACGGATAGGGGTCGTCCAAGACTGTGGAATCCAGCAGCATCGAACCGGGGATCTCAGGCGCGGGCACCCCCATCCCCTTTGACAACGGAGCTGATCTGACGGAACAACTGCCCGGGGTCACCGTAGGCCCAGGACTCCACCACCAGTCCGGCCTCAAAGCGGTAGACCTCGCAGGTCTCCATGTGGATCTCCCGCCCGGTCGGAGGTAATCCCAGATAGTCACCAGTATGCGTTCCTTGCAGTTTCCAGCGGGCACACACCAAGTCGCCCTCACCGAAGAGTGACTCTTCGTCCAATCGGAGGCCATCGAATCCACAAGCAAGGATCCGTAAGTTCTCCCCCACTTCGACCAGGGTGAACGGACGCTCGATGGCGGACACCCAGCGAAGGCAGCTGGCGTCGAACCCTCTCAGATAGCCATCGATGTCGCCAAAGTTGACCGCTTGCACAGCGGATCGAATGGCCTCAACGCCGTCCGACGTTGTCATGGCCGCCAAGCTAGAGTGAACATGCGTTCATGTTAGTGACTCGGCGTTCACCAGACAATTGTTGGTCGTGGTCAGGTGCCCCTGACCAGTGACACCGGGTATCGGTGACCCACTGCAGCACGAGTGGGGCACGGTTGGGCGCCTTGGCGTGCCTTGATACTCGTTGGCGGCATACGACGCCTACGCCCTCACTGGCCGCTAAGTCGACGCAACGTCTTGGCGAGACACTGAGCATCCTTGCACCGGTTGGGTGGAACTGGATTGCCCCGGTGGGTCGCTTCGGCTTGTCGGTTCGCTAACGGAGTTCAGCTAGAGGCCGCGATGAATCCACCGTCACACCGGTAACCGTTTGTCGGACCATTGACGGGCGGGTCGGCAGATCGGACGAACTGTCCGTTGACGACCTTGGCGATCAAGTAGCAGGTCGGCTGTTTGCGCTGCGACGGGTCCGACGGGGCGAGCAGATGCGAAGCGTCGAAGGTTGTGATCTTTCGGAGTTGTTGCTGAACCGATCCCCGGGTAGGGGCTTTACCGGCGGCCTGGAGGGCCTCGACGAACAGCTGCGCGTTGGTCCACCCGGCAAGTGTGTAGTAGTCGGCTTTGAATCCGGGCGACGCCTTCTGGACCCATTTCAGAAACGTGCCTACCGCCGGGATCTGTGATGCATCCTCGCCCAAGAAGAGGGCGTTCGGCATCTCCAAATTGCTCCCGTCGACCGCAGCAGAGCCGCCCGCTGCCGGTATGAGAGCTTCGCTGTACGCCGCCGTTCCAATGACGAGCGCGGGATGGAAATCCTGATCGTGGAGCGCCTTCAGAAGTGCACCGGCGTAGTTCTCCGGGAGTTGATCGATGTAGACAAGTTGCACGCCCTTGCTCTTCATGTCGACGACGTTCTGGGTGAAGTCGGTCTGTGTGAGCGGAACTCCGGTGTAGCAAATTATCTTGTAGCCGGCCTGCTTGAGAACAGGCTCTTCAAGCTTCCAACTTGCCAACGCTGATGGGAAGACGGACGCAAGTACCGCTGTGTGCAACTTCTGCATCGGGTACACCTTCTTGTAGTAGTCGAGCGGCCCCGTCCCCCACCCGAGCCCAGCAGGGTTGGCGTTGAATGTGCTCGGCAGCTCGTTGAGCCCCGGGGCCAGAAGGGTTGACACAACGGGGACCTGTGGATTCTTCGCCAGCACCGTCTCGCCGAAGCTGTCCTCGAGGGAGAAGCTCCCGACGAGCGCGAAGTCCTTGTCCACGGCATTTTGGGTCTGCTGCTTGTTGCCGGCCCCGGTGAACTGGTCGTCCAGAGCGTTGACGACCAGTTTGCGACCGTTCACCCCACCGTGGGAGTTGACGTAGTCCGCGTATGCTTCCGTCCCGACAATCGAACCGGTGAACAGGCCCGCGCTCTCTGTCGACACATTCCCGATCGTGATAGTCGACGACGAGACACCCGTCGTATCAGACCCTGATATTGCAGCCGGG
>PLRX01000147.1 GCA_003164095.1 Acidimicrobiaceae bacterium
CCTCGTCGATCCGGTCGGCGAAGGTGAGCCAGTGTCCGAAGTAGTCGGCATGTTGTAGCCGCAGAACGGCAGCATGGCGAAGGGGTCACGGCGCAGGTTGCCGACGGCACCGGCGGCGGCGGCCGTCGTCTCCGAGGCCATGATGGAGCCGAGGAAGACGCCGTGCTGCCAGTCGTGGGACTGGAACACCAGCGGCACGACCGAGGCGCGCCGACCGCCGAAGAGGATGGCGTCGATGGGCACGCCCGCCGGGTCCTCCCACTCCGAGGCGATGGCCGGGTCCTGCGCGGCGGGCACGGTGAACCGGGCGTTCGGGTGGGCGGCCGGTGTGCCGGACTCGGGGGCCCAGTTCTCGCCCTTCCACGAGGTGAGGTGGGCCGGGGCCTCGTCGGTCATCGACTCCCACCACACGTCGCCGTCGTCGGTGAGGGCGGTGTTGGTGAAGATGGCGTTGCTATCCATCGTCAGCATGGCGTTCGGGTTGGTGTGGGTGTTGGTGCCCGGTGCGACGCCGAAGAAGCCGGCCTCGGGATTGATGGCGTAGAGGCGGCCGTCGGGGCCGAACTTCATCCAGCAGATGTCGTCGCCGACCGTCTCGACCTTCCAGTCGGGCAGCGTCGGGATCAGCATGGCCAGGTTCGTCTTGCCGCACGCCGAGGGGAAGGCGCCGGTCACGTAGCGGGTCTCGCCCGCGGGGGAGGTGAGCTTGAGGATGAGCATGTGCTCGGCCAGCCAGTTGTCGTCCCGGGCCATGACCGAGGCGATGCGGAGGGCGAAGCACTTCTTGCCAAGCAGGGCGTTGCCGCCGTAGCCCGAGCCGTAGGACCAGATCTCCCGGGTCTCGGGGAAGTGCACGATGTACTTGTTGTCGGCGTCACACGGCCACGGCACGTCGGCCCGGCCGTCGGTCAGCGGCATGCCGACCGAGTGGAGGCACGGCACGAACTCGGCGTCGGTGCCGAGGACCTCGAGGGCGCCGCGGCCCATGCGGGTCATGATGCGCATCGACACGGCCACGTACGGAGAGTCGGTGATCTCGACGCCGATGTGGGCGATGTTCGAGCCGAGCGGACCCATCGAGAAGGGGACCACGTACATCGTCCGTCCGCGCATCGAGCCCCGGAAGAGGTCGGTCAGGACGCCGCGCATCTCAGCGGGGTCACGCCAGTTGTTGGTCGGGCCGGCGTCGGCCTCGTCGGTCGAACAGATGAAGGTGCGGTCCTCGACGCGGGCGACGTCGCCCGGGTCGGAGTGGGCCCAGTAGCTGTTCGGCCGCTTGGCCTCGTCGAGCTTGGTGAAGGTGCCGTTGTCCACCAGGAGCTGGCACATGCGGTCGTACTCCTCGGCGGATCCGTCACACCACACCACTTCGTCGGGCTCGGTGAGTGCGGCGACCTCGTCGACCCATGCGATCAGCTTCTTGTGCTCGGTGGGGGGCATGGGTTGTTCTTCCTCCTCGATCGGCCGACGACCCCTCGGGGTCGACGGCCACTGGTCTGTGGATCCGCGTGATGGCGGTCGGCACGGGTCACCGATTGTAGTGGGACCGGGCCAGGGACAATGGTAGGCAAGACGGGTGCGCACACCCAATTCGGCCCTCACCTGCAACGCCCGGCGCGCAGGCCCACTCACCCGTGCCGGGGAGGTCCGGCGGTGACCGCGGGGCGCGACGAGTTCGAGCTGATCGAGGCCCTCCGGACCCGGTTCGAGGCGGTCGACGGACCCCCGCGGGGCGGTGATCTGGGGATCGGTGACGACTCCGCCGTGGTGACACTCCCCGGTGCCGGGCAGGTGGTGCTGGCCACCGATCTGGTGGTGGAGGGTGTCCACTTCGATCTCGGGACGAGCTCGCCGGAGGACGTGGGCTGGAAGGCGCTGATGGTGACGGTGTCCGACCTGGGTGCCATGGGCTGCGCCCCGTCCCACGCCCTGCTGTCCGTGGCCGCCCCGGCAGGCTTCCCGATCGAGCGGCTGGGCGACGGCGTGGCCGAGGCGGCCGCCGCCGCCGGCTGCACGGTCGTCGGGGGCGACCTGTCGTCGGGGCCGGTCCTGGTGGTGTCCGTGACCGCCGTGGGCCCGACGCCCACCGGGGCGCCGCCGCTCCGTCGGTCCGGCGCCCGACCGGGTGACCACCTGCTGGTGACGGGCCCGCTCGGCTCGTCGGCCGCCGGACTGCGCCTCCTGGCCGGCGACGGGACGGCGCCGGTGCCGGCAGCGCTGGCCGCCGCCCACCGACGGCCCGTGGCGCGGCTGCGCGAGGGATGGGTGGCACGCCTGGCAGGTGCCACCGCGGCCATCGACGTGTCGGACGGGCTGACGGCGGACGTCGCCCACCTGGCGACGGCGTCGGCTGTCGGGCTCGACCTCGTGGTGGGTGAGGGGGTGATGGCGGTGGGCGCCACGCGCGACGAGGCGCTCTCGGGCGGCGAGGACTACGAGCTGGTGCTCGCCACGCCCGACCCCGACCGACTGCGCGAGGCGTTCAGCGCCCAGGCGCTGCGTGCGCCGCTCGACCTCGGGCGCTGCACCGACCGGCCCGGGGTCTGGCTGCTCGACGGCGAGCCGCTGACCGACTCCGGCTGGCGGCACCGGTTCTGACCGTGGCCGACCGGCGTTCCGGGGTGGGCCCCAGGGGCGGATCAGGCGGTGGTCAGGTGGTGCTCAAGCGGGAAAGGAGCGGATCGGGCGCTTGGTGACCTTGCCCGAACGGATGCACGAGGTGCACACGTGGAGTCGCTTGGGGGCCCCGTCGACGACGGCGCGCACCTTCTGGATATTGGGATCCCAACGACGCTTCGTCCGCCGGTGGGAGTGACTGATGTTCATTCCGAACGACGGCTTCTTGCCGCAGACCTCGCACACCGCTGCCATGACACTCCGACTTCCTCTAAGAACCTCTGGGTAAGTCGCAAAGGTTAGCATCCTGCCCATGGCCACCCTCGACGCCCTGGATGCAGGGGAGCTCTGCCATGTCATCGGCACCTTCCGGGACGGGCTCCGGAGCCATCAGCAGCTCATCAACCGGCTCAACGTCTACCCCGTCCCCGACGGCGACACGGGCACCAACATGGCCCTGACCATGGAGTCCGTTGCCGCCGAGCTCGACGGGCTCGACGGGCCGGACCTGGCCACCACCTGCCGGGCGATCGCCCACGGCTCGCTCATGGGCGCCCGCGGCAACTCCGGTGTGATCCTCAGCCAGCTGCTGCGCGGCCTGTCCGAAGGGCTGAACGTGCCCGGGGGCGAGCCCGGCGCCCACGAGCTGGCCCAGGCCCTCGTCACGGCCGACGTGCTGGCACGCGAGGCCGTGCAGCGCCCGGTCGAGGGCACCATCCTGACCGTCGCCAGGGGTGCCGCCGACGGCGCCCGCCGTGCGGCCGACGACGGCCGTTCGCTGCTGGCCGTGGTCGAGGCGGCCCGCGCCGCCGCCGCCGAGGCCCTGGCCCGGACCCCGAGCCTGCTCCCGGTGCTCGAGCAGGCAGGCGTGGTCGACGCCGGCGGCACGGGCTACCTCCTGCTGTTCGACGCGTTGTTGTCCGTCCTCGACGGGCGGGACATGCCGGAGCCCCCCGANNATCCCGGCGTTCAAGGAGGTGTGGGCCGGGCTCGGCGACTCGATCGTCGTGGTCGGCGGCGACGGGCTCTGGAACTGCCACATCCACACCGACGAGGTGGGTCCGGCCATCGAGGCCAGCCTCGACGCCGGGCGGCCCCGGTCGATCCGGGTCACCGACCTCCTGGAGGAGGTCGAGGAGGAGCGCTGGGTGCGCGAAGGCGCTGGCGACGAGGCCTCCGGACCGTCCGAGGCCCCGCTCGGGCCGACCCCGGTGACGAGCGTGGTGGCCGTGGCCAGCGGCGACGGTATCGGGCGCATCTTCCGGTCACTCGGCGTCCAGCGTCTGATCGCCGGCGGCCAGTCGATGAACCCGTCGATCGCCGAGCTGGTCGAAGCCGTCGATGCGCTCGACTCCGACGAGGTCATCGTGCTCCCGAACAACGGCAACATCCGCCCGGTGGCCAACCGGGTGGACGAGCTCAGCACCAAGCGGGTGTGGGTGGTGCCGACCGAGACCATCGCCGAGGGGTTCGCGGCCCTGCTGGCCTACGACCCCGAGGCCGGGGGATCGGCCAATGCGACGGCCATGGAGGCGACGGCTCGCAAGGTGGTCCCGGGCGAGGTGACCCGAGCCGTCCGCGACTCCGAGACCGACGCGGGCCCCGTCCGCGAGGGCGACTGGCTGGGCCTGTCGCGCGACGGCATCGAGGTGGTCGGCGACACGCTGTCGGCGGCCGCCTGCGGCCTGCTTGACCTGCTCGTGACCGAGGACCACGACCTCGTCACCATCATCGAGGGCGAAGGGTCGGGCGCGGCCGACACCCGCCGGATCACCGAGTGGCTGAAGGAGGCCCGTCCGCTGGTGGAGACCGAGGTCCACCACGGCGGCCAGCCCCTCTACCCGTACCTGTTCTCCATCGAGTGACGACTGCGGCTCCGACCCCCGGCACCGCCGACCTGCCCCCGGGGCGCCGGCTGGGCCAGCTGGCGGACCTGCCGGTCACTGTCCTGCGGGGTGTCGGCAGCGCGGCGGCCGCGGACCTCGCCGAGCTGGGGATCACCTCGGTACTCGACCTGGTCACCCACTACCCCCGCCGGTACATCGACGGGACCCGGATGGTGACCATCGACAAGTTGGCGGAGGGGGAGAAGGCGACGGTCCTGGCCACGGTGCGGCGGGTCGGCGCGCCACCGTCCCGGCCGGGACGGGGCCGGCGGGCGCCGTCCCGCGTGCAGCTCGACATCGTGGACGACGGCGGTCGGATGCGGGTGGTCTTCTTCAACCAGGCCTGGCGGTCGCGCCAGCTGCCGACGGGCACGCTGGCGCTGTTCTTCGGACCGGTCACGTCGTTCCGGGGGGACCTGCAGATGGCCAACCCGACGGTCGAGGTGCTGCGCGGCGCCGACGAGTCGGCCACGGCCGACGACGGCCCCTCGGGCGGTCGCATCTACCCCGTCTACCCGCTCACCGAGAAGGCGTCACTGACGTCGGCCCGGATCGGGCGTCTGGTGCACGAGGCCCTCGACCGGGCCGGGGTGTTCGCCGACCCCGTCGACGGTGACGTGCGGGACCGGCTCGGTCTGCTCGACCGGACGGCCGCCTTCGCCGGGATCCACCGACCACGTGCCATGGGCGAGGTCGAGCCGGCCCGTCGCCGTCTGGCCTTCGACGAGCTGCTGCGGCTCCAGCTGGCGCTGGTGCTGCGCCGCCAACGGCTCCACGAGGATGCCCGGGGCATCATCCACGTCACCTCCCGCCCCGACGGGCGGACCCTGGTGGAGCAGTTCATCGGGGGGCTGCCGTTCCCCCTGACCGGGGCCCAGGCCCGTGCGGTGGCCGACCTGGCCGGCGACCTCGGCGACCCGCTGCCCATGCACCGGCTCCTCCAGGGCGACGTCGGCTCTGGCAAGACGGTCGTCGCCGTGGCGGCGATGCTGTTCGGTGTCGAGGGTGGTCACCAGGGTGCCCTGATGGCCCCGACCGAGGTCCTGGCCGAGCAGCACGCCGCCGAGGTCCGGCGCCTGGTCGAGGGGCTGTCCGTCCCCGATCCCGGGACCCTGGCGGGCGAGCGGCCGGTGCGCGTCGCGCTCCTCACCAGCCGGACCGGGGCGGCGGAACGGGCGACCGTGCACGAGGGCCTGGCCGCCGGCACCGTCGACCTCCTCGTCGGCACCCACGCGTTGTTGACCGACAAGGTGGTCTTCGCCTCGCTGGGCGTGGTGGTCATCGACGAGCAGCACCGCTTCGGCGTCGAGCAGCGGGCCGCCCTGCGCGACAAGGGACGGGGCGAGGACGGCCGGGGGAGCGACCCCGACCTCCTGGTCATGACGGCCACCCCCATCCCCCGCACGGCAGCCATGGTCGTCTTCGGCGACCTGGACATGACGGTCATCGACGAGCTGCCCCCCGGGCGTCAACCGGTGGCGACGGACTGGCTGCGGACGCCGCTCGAGACCGAGGAGGCCTGGTCGCGTGTGCGCGAGCAGGTGGCATCGGGCCATCGGGCGTTCGTCGTATGCCCGCTGGTCGAGGGGTCGGATCGGGTCGAGGCGGCGTCGGCCACCGCCGAGGCCGAGCGGCTCGCCGCCCACGAGCTCACCGGGCTGCGGGTCGGACTCCTCCACGGGCAGATGAAGCCGGCCGACAAGGAGCAGGCCATGGAGGCGTTCCGGTCGGGGGACCTCGACGTGCTGGTGGCCACGACGGTCATCGAGGTCGGTGTCGACGTGCCCGAGTCCTCGGTGATGGTGATCGAGGACGCCGACCGCTTCGGCATCGCCCAGCTCCATCAGCTGCGTGGACGGGTCGGCCGGGGCGGCGAGCCGGCGTGGTGCTTCCTGCTGTCCGAGTCGGACTCGCCCGAGGCGACGGCCAGGCTCGAGGCCATGGAGCGGAGCACCGACGGGTTCGTACTGGCCGACGTCGACCTCGGGCTGCGGGGGGAGGGGACCATCCTGGGGGCGCGCCAGAAGGGGCGGTCCGACCTCAAGCTCGCCCGCCTCCTGTCCGACCGCGACCTGGTCGTCGACGCCCGCGCTCTGGCCGTGGACCTGGTCGGGGCCGACCCCCATCTCGACGAGCACCGGCTGCTGGCACAGGAACTGCGACTGTTCGTCGACGACGACGAGGCCGAGTTCCTGTTCAAGAGCTAG
>PLRX01000163.1 GCA_003164095.1 Acidimicrobiaceae bacterium
AGACCCGGTTGCTCATGCGGCGGGAGCGTCCCCACCCCGGGGCCCAACTCACCTTGTTCGACACGGCCGAGGGCTTCCGCCACACCTGCTTCATCACCAACACCGAGGGCAGAGACATCTGTGCCCTCGAGCTCCGCCACCGGGGACATGCCCGGGTGGAGGACCGGATCCGGAACTGGAAGGACTGCGGTCTTTCCAACCTGCCCTTCGACTCCTTCGTCCGCAACGAGGCCTGGGTGGCCACCTCACTCATCGCCGGAGCACTGCTGGCCTGGAGCCAGATGGTCTGTTTCGACGGTGCTCTGGCCAAGGCCGAGCCGAAGACCATGCGCTACCGGGTGCTCCACGTGGCCGCACTCCTCGTGCACAAGTCCAGGGGACTCATCCTGCGCTTGGACAAGACATGGCCATGGGTGGACGAACTCGCCAACGCCTTCGTCAAACTCCGGGCGGCCATCCCCTGACCGGGTGGGTCAGAACGCCCGACCCGAAAGCACCGTTGCAGGGCGTGACATCCGAACTCGAATGACAACACCGGGGCACTTCACGCCCACGATGGGGTTCGGTCGACGAGCTCGATCACGACCAACAACTCGGCGACTACTCCGCCGTCAGCCGAGGGCCGGACGAATGATCGAGGCTAATGTCTGCAGACACGTTCCGTATCCCGACCGACAGGGGACCGCGATGAAGATCAGCACGATGCTCAGCTACGCAGGAGGCTTCCGCAAGGCGGCCGCCCAGGTGGCCGAGATGGAGAAGGCCGGGCTCGACCTGGTGTGGGTGGCCGAGGCCTACGGTATCGACAGCCCGAGCCAGATGGGCTACCTGGCCGCCCTCACCGACCGGGTGGAGATCGGCTCCGCCATCCTCCCGATCTTCACGCGGACGCCGACGCTCATCGCCATGACGGCGGCCGGCATCGACTCGCTGTCGGAGGGCCGCTTCCACCTCGGCCTCGGCTCCTCCGGCCCCCAGGTCATCGAGGGCTGGCACGGCGTGCCCTTCGACGCCCCGCTCGGCCGCACCCGGGAGATCGTCGACATCTGTCGCCAGGTCTGGGCCCGGGAGGCCCCCCTCGAGCACCACGGCAGGTACTACGACATGCCCCTGCCCGAGGGGCAGGGGACCGGCCTGGGCAAGGCCCTCAAGATCATCGGCCGCCCGGTCCGCCCCCGGATCCCGGTCTGGGTGGCCTCGCTCGGCCACAAGAACGTGGCCATGACGGCGGAGATCGCCGACGGCTGGATCCCCATGCTCTACGTGCCCGAGAAGGCCCACGAGGTGTGGGGCGAGTCGCTCGAAGCCGGGCGGGCCAAGCGCGACCCGTCCCTCGACCCGCTCCAGATCACGGTGGGCGGCATGGTCGCCATCGGCGAGGGCGACGACGTGAGCCAGTTGCGGGACCTGGCGCGGCCGATGGTGGCGCTGTACGTCGGCGGCATGGGGGCCAAGGGCCGCAACTTCTACAACGACGTGGTCAAGCGGTACGGGTACGAGGAGGAGGCCGAGAAGATCCAGGACCTCTACCTCGACGGCAAGAAGGCCGAGGCCGAGGCGCTCGTGCCCGACGAACTGCTGGAGTCGATGTCGCTGTGCGGGCCGGCGCCCTACGTGGCCGAGCGGATCGCCGCGTTCAAGGCGGCCGGCGTCAGCCACCTCCAGGTCGTGCCGGTGCCGACGGGCGACCAGACACAGGTCGACATCATCGCTCAGGTCAAGGACATGATCGGATGATCAGCTGACCGGTCGGCCACTCCGGTCCGACGCATCAGCGGGGGGACCGGCTGGCCGGAGCCGGTCGACGGACGCCCGGGCCGGGTCGCCCCCGGCCGTCCGCACTGCCGTGTCACTCGTCGGAGACGAGCTCCCCCTCGGTGCGCTCGACGGTGTCGAGGATGAGCAGGGTGTCGAGCTGCTGGGCCATCTGCTCGATCTCCTCGGCCTCGTAGTAGCTCCGGTTGAGGGTGAGCGTGAGCTGATCCTGCACGAGGGCGAGGGCGTCCTCGGCCGCAGTGGCGGCGTCATACACCGAGAAGAGCCGGGCCTGCATGGCCTGGGCCGACACGAATCGGGTCCCGCGGCCGGCTGCCTCCGCCGGGAGCGCGCGCAGGGCGTCGCCCGGGGTCGCGGGGGCCGTCGAGGCGGTCGTCTCGGACGTCTCGGCTGCAAGCTCCTGGTCCATGGTCATCTGCCTTTCATGGTCTGATCCACGCCACCGTTCTGGTGTACTCCCATTCAACACCCCGGGAGTGACATTTCATCCGCATGCCACCGTGACGCCACCGTCCTGCAACCTTCTCCCTGGTCAGGGTGGCGCAGCCACTCAGGCGTGGTGGCGGCCGCCGAGGCCCCTGCCTGATCGGGCCGGCATCCCGGGCGCCGGGGTGTGGCACTGGCCCGGGCCGCCGTCACGGCCACCCGCTGCGTCCGATGGGGCCGGCCGGCGGAGGCGGGTCGGCGAGATGCCCGACAGGTGGGATGATGACCGACCGTGGTCGTGTCCCGCCCGGGACGGACCGGACCCGGGAGGACCGGCAGCATGGAAGGACCCATCACCGACAGCGCACGAGAGGCGATGCTCCTGGCCGCATTGGCCCGGACCGACGCCCGCTCGCTCAAGGAGTCCCTCCAGGCCGTCTCCGACCCCCGATCCCCGATCTCCAAGCCGATCGCCAACGCACTGGCCGCTCTGCGCAAGCACCGCGACCCGCTGTCCGTGCTCGACCGTGCCCAGTACCGGGTGGCGGTCCCGTACGCTGCGGCCGTCTACGCCGAGCCATGCCTGGCCGCCGTGATCGAGGCGCTCGGCGACAACGCCGACGATCCCACACGTGAGCAGTTGCTGGGTGCGATCGATGCGGTCGCACCGGACTACGACGAGGTGACGATCGCCGTCATGCTGGCCTCGGCGGCCGACGGTGACATGGCGGCCTCAGACCTGTGCTTCGCCCTCCTCGACACCGAGGAGCGGTTCAGGTTGACCGGTTGGCAGTCCTTCGAGCGGGTCGCGCCACCTGTCGAGGCGACCCGGGCGCCGGCACCGACAGGCACGACAGAGGAGCAGCGCGAGGCCCGGCGCGCCAAGAAACAGCGCGAGACAGAGGAGCGCAGACGGAAGACCGAGGCGTCGGCCCGTGCCGCCGAACAGGTCCGCACGGCCAAGAAGAGGGAGCGGGCAGCGGCGTCCGATCGTCCGTCCGTCGCACCGGACGGCTCCCAGGCACCGGCGCCGATTCTCCCCAGCCTCGGGCACCGGCGTGCCGTGCTCACCCCGTTGGAGGAGGAGGAGTTCGACCGCGACGACCCGTGGGCGACCGGCGTGGTGCTGGCCTGGGTGCCGTTCGACGCGGCCGACGACGACCATTCGGGAATCGACGGCAAGGTGCGCCCCTGCGTGGTCCTGGCCGGATCGCCCACCCATCTTCTCGTGCGTCCGGGCTACTCGGCGGGTGGCGTCAAGAGTCGGGACTGGAAGTCGCACCCCGTTCGCCACTGGCGTCGGTCGGGCTTCGACGAACCGACGTGGATCGACGTGGACGCGGTGCGGGTGGGTCGCCCGGAGACCGGCCCCACCGGCTTTCTCGAGCCGGACGACTGGAACGCCATCTGGTAGTGCCGGGAACGCCCCAATTCCCTGGACAGAAAGTACGTTTGCGATTCGCAAGCAATCGGAGGCCGAATGGCTTATGCTACCGCGGGTGACAACGTCACCGATAGGTCCGGCGGATGATTCCGGGGCGGAACGGGAAGCGGTCTATGACCGCAGAAGGCAGGGAAACATGTTGAAGAGACTCGCGTTGGGGGCTGGAGTCGCGCTCGTCGCGTTGGCCAGCCCGATCGGGATCGGTACCGGCGTGGCGGGGGCAGGAGCTCCGCCCGTCACACTCACCGGTCCGATCAACTGCGCTGCTGCGGTCGGCCAGACCGTCTTCGGCAAGGGGCTGTCGAACAACCCGTCGGCCCAGACGTCGCTGACCGTCAAGATGAAGATCTCGGAGTGCACAGGCGCGGGGGGAAGTTCGGGCGGTGTGACGCTCAAGTACGGCCTCCTCAAGGTGACCTCGGCGCCTCAGGCGATGTTGAACGCTTGCGGCCTGTACACGGACATCGGCTCGCTGCCGACGCTCACCGGAACGATCACATGGAAGGGATCCCACGGCTTCATTGCCCAGTCCACGGTCACAGTCCAGGGCGAGACGGGCTTCTACGAGCAGGGGGTCAATGAGCTCCACCTGCAACTGCCCGTTGCGATTGGGACCGGTTCATTTGCCGGTCAGCCGGTGACGACCTCCGGGCTGGACTCCAACAAGTCCGGTTTCCTCCTCACGAGTGCCTGTTCCACGTTCAAGGGTCTGAAGAGCTACACCTTCGGCCACCCGGCCTCGGTCGGCTCGGTCACCGGTTCCGTCACGATCGCAGGAGGCTGAGCAGTATGCGAACCACCACACTCACTCGATTCGGAACAGCAGGGCGCGTCGGTCTCGCGCTCGCAGCTTCCACACTCCTCGCCGGCGTCCTCGGGGTGCCTGCCGGGGCAGCGAGCCCAGGACCGCGCACAACGATCGTGACCGTGTCGTCGTCACCGATTACCCCGGTGACAGGCCAGGCGGTCACACTGAACGCGAGGGTCGGCACAGGCCCGCACGGCCCGACGCCGGGCGGACAGGTCCAGTTCCAGATCACGGGAAACGACTCCGTCACCACGGTGTCCTGTGACGCCAGCGACACCGTGGCGCTGTCCGGCGGGGTTGCGTCGTGTCCGGTGAGCGGCGGTCTCCTGGCATCGCTCGCCCCCTACTCCGTGAGCGCCAGCTACACGGACACCGTCGACTCGAGCTATCTGCCGAGCACGGGTACCCGCAGCCAAGCGGTCACTTCCGGTTGGACGAAGACGTCGGTGACGTCATCGTCCAACCCGTCGGCGACCGGGCAGTCGGTGTCGTTCGTGGCGGCCGTGAACGTGGTCTCGCCGGCGGTCGGCACGCTCACGGGATCGGTCACTTTCACCGGGACCACGTGTGACGGAGGGACCAATACGATCCCTGTGTCAGACGGAGTCGCCCAGTGCGCCGTCAGCGGCGGTCTCACGGCCGTGGGCTCGCCCTACCTCGTGACCGCAACCTACGGCAGCGATCCGAATTTCAAGACCAGCACGAGCCTGCGGCTGAAGCAGGTGACCGCGCCTGCAGCCGCCACGGTGACGCTGTCGGCTACTCCGGACAACTGCACCGGGGACCTCTGTACCTCGTCGCCCAATATCCCCCTCAGCTTCACGGGAGTCACCACCTCGACGGGCACGGACGGAGGGACGGGTGTCCCGGCAGGTCCGCTGGTCTTCACCATCGTCCCGGCTGGGTCCAAGGTCTCGCAGACATGTGCGGGCGGTAGCAACACCTTGGCACTCAGCGGTGGCTCCGCCACCTGCTCGATGGCCGCTGGGCTGCCGGCCAGCCTGTACTACGTGGTGACGGCAAGACTGGCTGACCCGAACTACTCGGGTGCATCGGCCACGCTCTACCTGAATGCATCGCTGTGGTCGACCACGACCAAGCTGTCGCTGCCCAAGAAGGTCGTCGCAGGGCAGACCTTCGCGGTGGTGGCCACGGTGACGCCGGAGGCCGGGTACGCCGGCGCGGCGCCCGTGGGCGGCTATGTGAACATCACCGTCTGCGGTGGGAACTCGAACGGCTCGGACGGCTGTCAGGGCGGGGCGGCCGCAGTGGTGAACGGTACTGCGAGCATCACCATCGGTGGCGGTGAGTATCCGGGCTACTACAACTTCTACGCCGTGTACTCGGGCGATGCGAACTTCTATGGCAGCACCGTCAAGAGGGGCACCTTCTCCGTCGACAGGTCCGGCGTCAGCATGGGCCTGACGGAGCCCTACGGGTTCGTGTCGATCGACGGCGCCCCGGTGGGCATCACCGCCACACTGACCACGGACAACGGGAGCGTCGGCTCGACACTCGTGGGGCCGCCCACCGGTACGGTGACGTTCACCATCACCGGACCGAACGGCCCCGTGTCCTGTGACGGCGGCGACGTGGTGCAGTGGGGTTCTGCTCCAGGACAGTCGGAGGGCTCGGTGACGTGCTACATCGCCGGTGGCCTGGCGCTGGTGGCACCGCCCCAGACCGATTACACGGTGCAGGTGGTGTACTCCGGTGACAGCAACTACACGGGAGGCGGCGCCAAGGTCACGCAGGTGGTGGTGCCGGCCGTCTCGTGACGGTCAACTCGTAGCGAGCGTCGGGACCCGCTGATGCAGATCAGCGGGTCCCGACCACGCCACAGTCGTTTCCTGGCGCAGGGTCGGCGCCCGGGTCCGGCGGCAGCACACGGGGGCGGTCACCGTGGGGGTCACCTGACGATGCCGAAATGCCGTCGGCATCGTCAGACTGACGATCAGTGGCGGCGACGGGCGACGACCCACGCGGCATCGAACGATCCCACCACCGCCGCCACCACCAGTGCAGCGTAAGGGAACACGTGGTAGGGCGACGGCTGGCCGGGAGTGCAGAGCGACACGAACGGCACGACCAGCGCCGCCGCACCGAGCAGGGGCAGGACCACGGGACGCACCACGGAGAACCGGTCGCGGTGCCGATGCCAGGCATAGACCGGTAGCGACACCATGGTCAGCAGGTACACGAACCGGATCACGATCGTCCCGAGTGTCGAGCGCTCGGCATAGGGCCGACGGGGTCCATCGATCCCGTGCCCACGCCGGCGACGTGGGCGCCGGCCCAGACGCCGCTGACCGACAGGCCGACCCAGCACGATGGCCACCAGTGCCCGGACCGGGGTGTGGGTGGTTTCGCGCACGATACCGAGCCAGCGAGGCAGCTTGCCGGTCCGCCCGCCGTCGTAGACCATCCGGGACTGCGAGTTGGAGCCCGACACCAGGGTGGCGAGCACCGAGACGTTGCCGGCCACCCACGTCATGACGGCGAACGGTCCGAGCCCGCTCTCGACGAACTCGATGAAGCTGCCGGCCGACGGCTCTGCCCGGGTGAACTCGGCCACTCCCAGTGCGCGTAGGAGCACGGCGGCAGCCGCTGCCGAGATGGTCAGGGGTGCGGCGGCGCTGGCTGTCACGGCGATGACGCCGAACCCGAAGTAGAAGTCGATGCCCGGGCCGGTGTTCGCCACGGTGGACGCCGTGACGTCGGCGGTTCCCAGCTGACCGGACTCGAGCCCGTCGTTGGCGGGCGCGGGCGTGGTCACCGTGTCACGAGCACCCGGCGACCCCCGTCCGCCGGCCCGGTGCACCTCCTGCCGTCCGCCGGGCCGTCCACCGTTGCATTGTCGCCCCACCGGGGGCCGGGTCAATGAACCCGGGTGCGGAGGGGCCGACGAGTCCGGTCCGGCGGTGCCGTCCGGTCGGGTCAGGTGCGGTCGGCGTCGACCGTCGGTACCCGGCCTCCGGGGCCCCGTCGACGGCTGCGCAGGTTCGCCGGAAGGATGTCGGGATCGGCCACCGCCCGGCCGATGACCTCGAGGATCTCGTCGCCGATGAGCTCGCTGCGGACCAGCAGCGCGTCGCGGAGGGCCTCGACGACGTGCCGGTGCTCCTCGAGCATTCGGGTGACCGAGCTCTTGGAGTCGTCGAGGAACGCCTCGACCTCGGCCCGGCTGGGCTCGTCGGACAGGACCTTGCCTACGATGCCCCCGCCCTGGTGCTCGATGGCCGCCACCGAGATGAGCGACGTACCCATACCGAGCTGGCCCACCATCTGGCAGGCGTTGAGCGTCGCGGCCTGCAGGTCGCTGGCCACCCCGGTGGAGCACTCGCCGAAGAACAGTTCCTCGGCCACCATGCCACCGAAGGCGATGTCGATCATGGCCCGCACCTCGGAGCGGGTCTTGGTGAAGCGCTCCTCGGTCTCGGAGTGGCTGAGCAGTCCGAGGGCGTCACGACGTTTGACGATGGTCAGGACCTCGAGCTTGCGACCAATGCCGACGAGCCAGGCCACCGTGGCATGGCCGGCCTCGTGGGTGGCGATCGTACGTCGCTCGGCCTCGGTGTACTCGACCGGCTGCGCCAGCCCGATCTCCTCGGTCATCTTGGCCTGCTGGATGTCGTTCCAGGAGAGCCGATCGGCGCCACGTCGCAGTGCCCACACCAGCGCCTCGTCGAGCAGGTGCTCGATCATGACGGGGGAGTAGCCGGCTGTCATGGCGGCCAGCGTGTCCCGCCGGGCCGGATCGTCGAGCTCAGCCTCGTGGGCCTTGCGACCGAGGTAGTAGCCGAGGATGTCGCGTCGCCCCGCCCGGCCGGGCAGGCCGAAGTAGATGGTGCGGTCGAAGCGTCCCGGCCGGATCAGCGCCGGGTCGAGGTCGTCCATGCGGTTGGTCGCGCCGATGACGAGGATGTTCGCGGGGGTGGCCGTGGGCTTGCGGAGGCGCCTGCCCTCGGGCAGCCAGCCGTTGACCCACTCGACGACCTTGCCCCGCATGCGGACCGACCACGGGGTCTGCTCGAAGGACTGGAGCTGGATCAGCAGCTCGTTGACGACCCCCGGGATACCTTCGCCGTGGCTGGAGCCGGTGCCCCGCTTGCCGCCGATGGCATCGAGCTCCTCGATGAAGCCGATGGCCCCACCCTCGCGGCGGGCCTGTCGGCGCAGCTCCTTGAAGTAGGCGCGGATCTTGCGGTTCGTCTGGCCGTAGAACATGGACTGGAACGCCGAGGACGAGACGAAGAGGAAGGGCACGCCGGCCTCGGAGGCCATGGCCTTGGCCATGTACGTCTTGCCGGTCCCGGGCGGGCCCTCGAAGAGGATGGCCTTGCGGGGGGTCCCACCCATCTGCTCGTTGAACGTCCGGTAGGCGAGGAAGAGGTTGAGCGTCTTGGTGACCTCCTCCACCAGTCCTTCCGAGCCACGCACGTCGTCGAAGCTCATGGTGAGCTCGTCTGGCCGGTAGAGGATGTGGGGCGACTTGCCCGCGGCCAGCAGCGGCACCACCATCACCAGGCTGAGCAGCACGATGAGGCCGATCGGCAGCAGGTAGGGCGTGAAGGAGGACGGGACCGAGGGGGTGGGCAGGGGCGCACCGGGTGCCAGCACGTCGCGGAGGACCAGCAGGACGGCGATGACACCGAGGACGGCCGCCGTGCGCTGCAGCCGGGCCGATCGGGCCTTTGCCTTGTGGGCACCGACGTCGGTGGTGGCCATGCGGGCCACGCCGGAGCCGGACAGCGCCCCGAGTCCGCCGCCCCCACCGCCCGGCCGGATAGCTGTGGGCACCGGGTCGGGAAGCGTGCCGACCGGGGTCACCGGTCCGTCGGCCTGTGCAGGGTCCCGTGGTTCCATCGCATCGCTCCCGTCATGTTCCCGGTGGTCGGCAGTTACCCCGGTTCCTTGGGGACAGGCCGTGAACATGACATCCACGGCCTGCTCGGGTTCGGGACCATCGCCCGAACGCGATACCCAGTGCGGCGAACCTACGGCCGGTTGCAGGAGAGGTCAAGCGACTCCACGGAGGGTGGGGAGGCCCAGCCCACATGGGCAGCCGGGCACGGAATTGTCACGTGCCGTGGCCGGACAGGCGACCGGCGCTGCAGCCCGGTTGCGGAACGGGTGGCGGAAGCGGTGCCGAACGGACATCCGTGGGGCCTAGGTGGGGACCGGGAACTCCCGCACCTCGAAGTCCGACAGCACAGTCGCGCACAGGCTGGCGGCCTCGAGCGAGCAGGACTCCGCCGCCACCGCCACCGGTGACCCGTAGGAGACGGCGGACGGGATCTGGGGAAAGAGCACGACGCCGGACACGGTCGTCTGACCCCCGGAGGCGGCCAGACTGCCGACCACCCCGGCCGGGTCGGCGACGGCGGTCACGTCGGGCGTGAGGGCGTTGGTGAGTTCGCCCGCAGGCTTGGTCGTCGAGCAGCCCGCCGACTGGGACTGCCACGACGGAATGGTGAAGAACGGGCACACCAGCTGCACGCCGGCGGGGGACCCCGTGGTGGCGTACGTGGCGAAGATCCCTTCCGCACCCGGCATCGGCGCCCCTGACGTCGGGGGCACGGGGTCGTTCGGCGGATAGACGGCCAACGTCGTCGAGCCCCGGGCAGCGATGGCCGCCGACTGCCCGGACGTGTCACCGGGGTTCGTGGTGGTCGTCGTGGAAGCCCCGTACCCAATGATGGTCGTCGTGGTGGGGGACGACGACTGGCCGGACGCACCGGGTGTCACCTGGGAGCACGTCCAGCCGCTCGGACCGAGGAGGGTGTGGAGGCCGTCGGTGTAGAAGGTCACCTTGCCGGCGAGCGAGGTGGGAACCGGCGCCACCAGGATGGTCGGGTTCCACCCTGAGGACGACTTGATGGGCACCCCGCCGTAGGCCGGATCGGTGCATGCGACCACGGGAAAGGCCACGGCGACCTCGCCGTTGACGGGGACAGTGGTCGACGTGGTGCTGCCCGACGTGGTCGACGTGGTGGCCACCCCGGTCGAGGTCCCGAGGAGCGTCGACCCGCAGCCCGTCAGCACGACCAGGCCTGCGGCCGCACCCGCCGCCAGCCACCGCACCCCGGGCCGCAGTGGCTGTCCCCCCCTCGCATCGCGCCTCATGACCCCTGACGATAGGCCGGGTCGTCTGCTGCACACTGGGCAATCGGCGGCGGCCGGCGGAAGACGGTTGCTTACGTTGACGTACGCGTTAACTTAGAGCGAGGGCACGGTCCGAGCCACAGGACCCGGGCCCGACCAATGGGAGCAGCCATGGCCGTCGTCGAGCAGTCAGCAACACCGGGGGACGACAGGGGTCCCCGGCGCGCTGTGGGTTCGGGCGGCCGTGCGTCCCGCGCGGTCCGGCTCAGCGGCGACCCGGCAAACCTGCCCGCCAACTACAAGTGGATGGCGCTCTTCATCTCGACGCTCGGGATGCTCATGGCCACCATCGACGGCTCGATCGTCCTCATCTCGCTGCCCAACATCTTCCGGGGGATCGGCATCGACCCCTTGCAGCCCGGAAACACCTTCTACCTGCTGTGGATGATCCTCGGCTTCCTCGTCGTCACCAGCGTCCTGGTGGTGAGCCTCGGTCGGATGGGCGACATCTACGGCCGGGTGCGCACGTACAACCTCGGCTTCGCCGTCTTCACCTTCTTCTCGCTGATGCTGTCGATCACGTGGATGACCGGGTATGCCGCCGGCGTCTGGCTCATCGTGATGCGCATCTTCCAGGGCGTGGGCGCAGCCATGCTCATGGCCAACTCGGCCGCCATCCTCACCGATGTCTTTCCCGACAACAGGCGCGGCATGGCCCTCGGGGTGAACCAGGCCGCCGCCTTGAGCGGAACCTTCATCGGGCTGGTCCTCGGCGGGGTGCTGGCCCCCCTCAACTGGCGGTGGATCTTCCTCGTCTCCGTCCCCATCGGGCTCATCGGGACCGTCATGGGGTACCTCAAGCTCCGCGAAACGAGCCCCCGCCGGCCGGCGAGGATCGACTGGCCGGGCAACATCACCTTCGCACTCGGCCTGGTGCTCGTCATGATCGGCATCACCTACGGGATCGAGCCGTACGGCGGGCACGTCATGGGGTGGACGAACCCGGTAGTGCTGGGATCGGTGTCGATCGGCGTGGTCCTGCTGCTCGTGTTCTGCGTCGTCGAGACGCGGGTCCCCGAGCCGATGTTCCGGCTCCAGCTCTTCAAGATCCGGGCGTTCACGTCCGGGGTCCTGGCCAGCTTCCTGGCCGCCCTCAGCCGGGGCGGCCTCATGTTCATGCTGATCATCTGGCTGCAGGGGATCTGGCTGCCGCTGCACGGCTACGCCTTCACCGTGACGCCGCTGTGGGCCGGAATCGCCATGCTGCCGCTCACCCTCGGGTTCCTCGTGGCCGGCCCGCTGTCCGGCGTGCTGTCGGACCGCTTCGGAGCCCGTCCCTTCGCCACCGGCGGAATGCTCGGCACGGCGTTGTGCTTCGTCCTGCTCGAACTGCTGCCCGTCGACTTCCCCTATTGGATCTTCGCCGTCCTGCTGTTCGCAACCGGGCTGAGCATGGCGTCGTTCGGCTCACCCAACCGTGCCGGCGTCATGAACAGCCTGCCCGCCCAGCACCGCGGTGCCGGCTCGGGTATGAACAGCACCTTCCAGAACTCCGCGCAGGTGCTCTCCATCGGCATCTTCTTCACCCTGATGATCGTCGGCATCACCGCCTCGCTCTCTGCGAACCTGTTCCACGGTCTGGTCGCCCACGGTGTCCCGGCGGACGTGGCGAACCGCGTGGCCCACCTGTCGCCCGTGTCGACGCTGTTCGCCGCCTTCCTCGGCTACAACCCCGTCCAACACCTCGTCGGACCGCACGTGCTGGCCCAGCTCAGCCCGTCCCAGCAGGCGGCACTGACCGGCCGGAGCTTCTTTCCGGGACTGATCAGCCATTCGTTCCGGGCCGGCCTGCACGCCGCGCTCGACTTCGCCATCGTGGCCAGTCTGTTGGCGGCCTGGACGTCGTGGCTCCGCGGCGGCCGCTACGTCTACACAGAGGGCGACGAGTCCGACGCCGAGTCCGACGCCGGGGCAGACGAGGTCGACGAGGTCGACCGGACCGATCGGCATGCGAGGGACCTGGCGGCAGCCGAGGCCGTATGCGCCGACACCGAGGCGCTGCCGTGACCGCAGCCGAGGCTGTGCTGTCGACGGACGACGTCCTGCCGATCGGCGAGCTCGCCCAGCGAACCGGTGTCACCACTCGCACACTCCGCTACTGGGAGGAGCTCGGGCTGATCCGGCCCAGCGGCCACCGTGGTGGCGGCGAGCGGCTCTACTTGCCGGCCGACATGGCGCGGGTGACGCGGATCCGAGACCTTCAGGAGCTGCTCGGGTTCTCGCTGGCCGAGGTCCGGGTGGTGCTGGACACGCCCGACGCCGATGCCCTCGACCGCGTCCGCTCCGAGTACCGGTGGGGCGATGCCAGCCCGGCCGAACGGCGGCGACTCCTGGTCGAGGCGGCTGAGGCGAACGACCAGCTGCTGGCCCGGCTCGACGACACGCTGGCCCGCATCAGCGCCTTCCGCGACGAGCAGGCCGCCAAGTCGCGTCGTCTGGCCGAGCTCTTCGACGAGTTGGACGGAACCGACGACGCACCGAACGACCGACGAGGACCCGAGGAGGGTACGAAAAGATGACCATAGGAGACCTGACCGCCCGGACCGTGGAACTGGAGGGGCACGACGGCGACGCCATCGAGGCCTATCTCGCCCTGCCGCTCGACACCGGGCCGGCCGGGGGGGTGGTCGTGATCCACCACATGCCCGGCTGGGACGCGGCGAGCAAGGAGATCACCCGGCGGTTCGCCGCCAACGGCTACCTGGCGGTCTGCCCCAACCTCTACAGCCGCGAGGCGCCGGGTGCGGAGCCCGACGATGCGGCAGCCGTCGCACGGGCCAACGGCGGGGTGCCGGACGAGCGCCTGGTCGGGGACGTCGCCGGATCCGCTGCCTTCCTGCGAGGCCGGCCCGGGTCCAACGGCAAGGTCGCCACCATCGGGTTCTGCTCCGGAGGGCGCCAGTCGTTCCTGTCCGCCTGCAGCCTGGACCTCGATGCGGCGGTCGACTGCTACGGCGCCTTCGTGCTGACCCCACCGCCCGACGAATTCCCGCTCCGGATCGGTCCCCTCGGCGATCGGGTCGGCGACCTCAGGTGCCCGCTCCTCGGACTGTTCGGCGCTGACGACCAGTACCCGGGACCGGATGAGGTCGCCGAGTTCGAGCGCTCGCTGGCCGCCGAGGGCAAGGAATTCGAGTTCCACTCGTACGACGGGGCGGGCCACGCCTTCTTCAACACCGACCGGCCGAGCTTCCGGCCGGAGGCCGCCCAGGACGGCTGGGAGCGGATCTGGGCATTCTTCGGCCGGCACCTGTCGGCCTGACCACGACGACGAACGCAGGAGGTACGGCCATGTGCACCTATCGGACGACGACGCTGGCAGTCGAGGGGAGCGGCAAGGGGGCGGCGGGCTGGTTCCCGGTGACCGACGCCTCGGTCTACTTCGACCACCCCGTCCACGCCCCGGCCGACCACACGCTCAACGTGGACCTGCGCAACCCGTCCCGGGGTGCGTCCGCCCGCGTGGCAGTCGAACTCGACCCGGTGTCGGCCCGCGCGTTGGCCGTGGCCATCCTGGACATGCTCGACAACGCGCCGCCCGGCCTCATCCCCTCGTAGCGGGGCCGGGCAGGGGCCCGGCTAGGCCGGAGGCGCAGGAGGGGGTGGTGGCGGAGGAGTCGGACCGCTCGGCGGCGGAGGTGGCGGGGGGTAGGCCGTGCCGGGCTGGGGCGGCTGCGGGTAGCCGGAAGGAGGAGGCGGCGGGGGGTAGGCCGTGCCGGGCTGGGGCGGCTGCGGGTAGCCGGAAGGAGGAGGCGGCGGGGGGGCGTACCCACCCTGCTGCGGGTAGCCGGAAGGAGGTGGTGGTGGCGCGTAGCCGCCCTGCTGCGGGTAGCCCGGGCTCGGGCCGTAGTTGGCGGCCACACCGGCAGGACCCTTCGGGCCGAGGTAGGTGCTCTTGCCCAGCCACAGGATGAACCAGAAGATCACGGGCAGCAGGACGAGCCCGGCGGTGAACCCGCCGCCGTGGCCGAAGCTCTTGGACACGTCATAGAGGATGAAGATCGAGATGACGAACAGGGCGAGGCTCCCGAAGGGAACTATGACGAGGAGGAGGAACCACGCCCACGACTTCGGCCGCCCGGCCACGCGCAGGAGCACGATGAAGTTGTAGATGGGCACGAACGCCGCCCAGGCCGGCTCGCCCTGGGGCGACGCCTTCTGGTAGGCGCCCCACACGGGCAGTGCGAACAAGATGTAGAAGAAGATCAGCGCGACGAAGAAGATTCCCCCCCCGCCCGATGAGGCCGCTGTCATGAATTCCACGAGAACCCCCTGGTGGTGATGGTCCCGCCGTCGGGACGTCGTGCACATCGTGGCACCTCGGGCTCCCTGATGGAGTGATCCGGAGGTTGTCCGGCCACGTGCGGGCACTCGTGCGGGTGCGGGCCGGAGTGGACGTCGCACCCCCTGAGTAAGGTCGCCACCCGTGGGCGACGCACACACAAGGTCCGGGCTGCACCTCTATTCGTCCGAACGCGCCGAGGACCTCGTGGCGAGTGTGGTCGAGGTGCTCGTCGCCGATCCCCTGGACCCGATGGAGGCCGACTGGCTGGCCGTTCCGTCCGACGGTATGCGGAGGTGGGTCACCCTCGAACTCGCCCGTCACCTGGGCGCGAGCAGCCCCGGAGCGGGCGACGGCATCGCGGCCAACTTCCGCCGCGCCTACCCCGGCTCGCTGCGCAATTTCGTCCTCGATGCGACGGCCGCTGGGTCGGAGTGGTCGGCGGGCCGCACCGACCCCTGGCACATCGACCGGATGGTCTGGCCGCTGCTGGCCATCTTCGACGACCTGGCCGCCGATGGTGGCATGCCGGAGTTCACCGGTCTGCCCGACGGGGCGTCGCGGTTCACCCGGGTGCGCACCGTCGCCGACCTCATCGACCGCTACCACCTGCACCGCCCCGAGATGGTCTGTGCCTGGGCGGATCCCGGACGTGCCGACGGCGGCATGGTCGACGGACTGCTCGAGCCGATCTCGGTGCATGCCGCATGGCAGCCGGAGCTCTGGCGCCTCCTGCGTCACGAGATCGGGGCGCCCAGTCCACCCGAACGGATGGCTGACGTCCTCCACGAGGTCCGGGCCGGTGCACTGGACCTCGACCTGCCCGGGCGCCTACTCCTGTTCGGCTTCACGTCGCTGCCGGGGCGGGACTTCCTGCCGCTCGTCGAGGCTGTGGCCCAGGAGCGCGAGGTGCACCTCTTCCTCCTCGACCCGCACCGCTTCGATCTCGCCGACCTCCATACGGCGTGGCCCGCGCCGGCGCGGGCACGTCCCCGCCTCCGGTCCGAGGACCCGACGGGCGAGGCGGTCCACCAGCCGTTGCTCCGCTCGTGGGGTCGGCTTCCACGCGAGTCGGCGGTGCTCCTGGCGGACGGTCTCACCGGAGGGACCGACCAGGTGCACTGGGTCTCGTCCGGCCCGTCACCCCGGACGACCGTGCTCGAGCGCCTGCAGGCCGACATCCGGGAGGACGCGACCGCCGCACCGGCACGGGGGGATCCCTCGGACCGGTCCGTGCAGTTCCACGCGTGCTTCGGCGCGATGCGGCAGGTGCAGGTGGCACGGGACGCCATCCTCCACCTCCTGAACGATGCCGACGCGGGATTCACCGAGGAGGACGTGCTCGTCGTCTGCCCGAGCCTGGAGAAGTTCGCGCCGCTCGTCGAGGCCGTCTTCGGCCGGGTCGGCCCTGCGTCGGGCGATGCCGCCGGCCCGCCGGCACTGCGCTATCGCATCGCCGACCGTTCGATCCGGTCCGCCAATCCCGTGATGGGCGCCACCGGCGCCCTACTGGACCTGGTGGCCGGGCGGTTCGAGAACGCCGATGTCCTCGACTTCATCTCCCTCGCACCGGTGCGTACGAGGTTCGGGCTCGAGGAGGACGACCTCGGTGTGCTCGCCGAGTGGGCCGAGGAGACGCGCGTGCGGTGGGGGCTCGACCCGGGCCACAGGTCCCGGTTCGGTCTGCCGGCATCGGTCGACGCCAACACGTGGCAGGCGGCACTCGACCGGTTGCTGCTGGGCTCTGCTGTTGCGGACGGCGACCTCGACCTCACCATTGGTTCGGTCGCCCCGTTCGGTGTCGACGGCGGCGACACCGACCTTCTCGGGAAGCTCGCGTTCATCCTGGAGCGCCTGGCCGTACTGGCTGGACACGCCGCCGACTCCGAGCACACGATCGGCGCGTGGGCCGACCTGCTGCGCCAGACCTGTGTCGACCTCTTCGCGGCACCCGATCAGGCGGAGTGGCAGTTCGAGGCACTGGAGCGGATGTTGCGCGAGGTCGTCGACAGTGCGGCGGGGTCGGAGCGCGGCGGCGCAGTGCCGTTGGGACTGCTGGACGTACGGCGGCTCCTCGAGGGACGGCTCGACGCAGCGCCCGGGCGCCCCGACTTCTTCAGGGGCGGGGTGACCGTCACGTCCCTCGCCTCGCTGCGATGGGTCCCGTTCCGGGTCGTGTGCATCCTGGGACTCGACCAGGACGCCCTCGGGTCGACGGCACCCGACGCGTCCGACCTCATGGCTGCCGCAGCGCAACCGGGCGACCCCGACCCGAGGTCGGAGGCGCGCCAATGGATGCTCGAAGCGGTGCTGGCGGCGCGTGACCACCTCCTCGTCGTGCGTGAGGGTCGCGATGTGCGGTCCAGCCATCCGGTGCCGCAGGTGGTACCTGCAGCAGAGCTCTTCGACGCCGTGGTGGCACTCCATCCCGAAGGCGACCAGCCCGATGTGCGGATGAGGCTCGAGATGGAGCATCCGCGACATCCCTTCGACGAGGCGTGCCTCGAGGCCGGCACGTTGATCGCTGGCACGCCGTGGAGCTTCGCCCCCCGGGACCTGCTGGGTGCAGAACGTCGCCGGTCGCGTCCGTTCAACCGACCGGCGTTCCTCGACGGACCGCTCGAGGGGCACGACGAGGGTCCGGTCGAGTTGGAGGAACTGCGTGCGTTCCTCCGGGACCCGGTCGCGACCTTCGTCCGCCGATCGTTGGAGGCGAGTCTTCCCCGACCCGCCGAGGACGTGCAGGACATCCTCCCGGTGGAGCCGGATGGCCTCGAGCTCCACCACATCGGCCAGAACCTCCTGGAAGCGAGGTTGCGGGGCACGGACGGCGACACATGGCGGCGCGTGGAGCGAGCCAAGGGCACCCTGCCGCCCGGCGTGCTCGAGGACCGCCTGTTCGACGAGGTATCGGCCGAGGTGGATGTCATGCTCACCGAGGCGGTGGTCCGGGGGATCAGCTCCGCCGACCCCGTGCTGCACGAGGTCGACGTTGCCGTTGCTGCCGGCATCCGGATCGTCGGCACGGTGCCGCTCGGCCTCGACCCGCCGCGAGCTGGTCCGGGCCGGATCCTGTTCAACCGGCCCAAGGAGATCCACCGCCTCGAGGCGTGGCTCGACCTGATGGTCCTCGTGGCCTCGGATCCCACGGTGCCCTGGCGCTCGGTCGTCGTCACCCGCGCCGAGGGCAGGGGAAAGAAGCTGCAGTCGATCGAGCTGGTGCCGACAGAGGCGCCGGACGTGGCGGCACGCGCGTCCGAGGCGCTCGCCCGTGTGGTCCGGCTGTACCGGAAGGGGCTGACCGAGCCGCTGCCGTTGTTCGCGTCCTACTCACCGGCGGTGAACGCCGGGAAGTCCGCGGACGACAAGTGGAAGGGCTACAACGGAGGGGGCGACGGGACCAGGCCGGCCGTCCGGCTCGTGTTCGGCGACATCGACGTGGACGAGATCGACGAGCTGCCACCGGTCGATGGCGACCCGCCGGGGCACGGCAACCGGGTCGAGCGGTTCGCCCACCACCTGTGGGGGACCGTCGACTCGACCGCGGAGCAGGTGCGATGACCCACGTTCCGCAGACATTTCCCCTCTATGGCGACCTGCCGACGGGTCAGGTCGCCATAGAGGCGAGCGCCGGGACGGGCAAGACGTTCACCCTGGCAGCCTTGGCCACGAGGTACCTGGCCGAGCAGCGGGTCACGCCCTCGGAGTTGTTGATCGTCACCTTCACCCGTGCGGCCACCGCCGAACTGCGGTCGAGGATTCGGGCGCAGATGGTCGCATCGGCAGCGGCCCTCGCCGGGGACTCGACCGCGTTCGGCAAGGACGAGCTCTCTGCCCACCTGGCCGCAGCCGACCGGAAGGACCGCCGGGAACGGCTCGAACGGGCCGTAACCGACTTCGACACCGCCACGATCTCGACCATGCACAGCTTTGCCGGCCAGGTGCGGAGCACGCTCGGGATCTCGTCGGCCATCGACCCCGACGCCCGGCTGACCACCGACATCGCCAAGCTCGTGCGCCATTCGTGCGCCGATGCCCTGGCCACGGCGTCCGTCAGCGGGGTCCCGCTTGACGAGTTGCCGACCCTCACTGAGCTGGTCAAGGCGACGGAGCGCTACGTGGGCGATCCGGACATGGCACTCGAGCCGACACCGGAACGCCTTGGAGCGACCCGTGCCCAACGGAGCCTGCGCGACCTCGTGCTCGCATCGCAGGCGAACCTCGTCGAACGTCGTCAGGGCTCGGGAACCATGGGGTACGACGACGTAGTGAAACAGCTCCGAGCGGCACTCGTCGACGACAGCTCGGCGTCGGTCATCAACGCGCTCCGCAACCGCTTCTCGGTGGTGCTCATCGACGAGTTCCAGGACACCGACAGCGTGCAGTGGGAGATCTTCTCGACCTTGTTCGGCACGGGCGCGCCGGGCAGCGCCCTGGTGCTCGTCGGCGACCCGAAGCAGGCCATCTACCGGTTCCGGGGCGCGGACATCTCCGTCTACCTGCGGGCGGTCGGGCCGATGTCGGACACGACCAACTACACGCTCGGCACGAACTGGCGATCGGACGGCGCAGCGGTTCAGGCCATGCACCGGTTCTTCGAAGGCGCCACCTTCGGTGACGAGGCCATCGCCCACGTGACGGTCCATGCGTCGGACGAGCACCGAGACCTCCGGATGCGGGCCGCCGACAACACGTCACTGTCGGGACTCGCCATCAGGGTGGCCGCCGGCGACTGGTTGCCCCGCTCGCAGAAGCTCCCCAGCACTCCCAAGACCGCCAGGATCATCAACCGCGACCTGGTTGCGCACATCCGGGACCTCCTGGACGGTGCGACGATCCCCGACAAGGACACCGAGGGAGGCACCCGCCCGTTGCGGCCGTCGGACATCGCCGTCCTGGTGACCTCCGGTGCCCATGGACGGGCGGCTCAGAACGCACTGCGGCGCCAGGGCGTCCCGGCCGTGGTGGCCGGAGCCGGGACCGTCCTGTCGTCGTGGGCTGCCGACCAGGTACGCCTGCTCCTGTCTGCCATGGAGCGTCCGTCCGACCTCGGCAGGGTGCGCTCCTTCGCGCTGTCCTGGTTCGAGTACTGGACGCCGCAGCGGGTCGCCCGTGCGAACGACGAGGAGCTCGCGACACTGCAGGAGCGACTGGCCGACTGGACGTCGAGACTGGCGTACCAGCCAGTGGCCGAAGTGCTCGCTGCCATCTGGGCGGAAACCGACGTCGTGTCCCGCCTCCTCGGGATGTACGACGGCGACCGCAACGTCACGGACCTCGACCACCTGGCCGAACTGCTGCACGAACACGCGGCCCAGGGGATCTCCGGCGTCGCCGGGCTCCTGGCACTTCTGGACCACCCGCCGGAGTCCGAGGCGGACCTGGAGATCGACGGTGACGTGGTCGCCCGGCGTGTCGAGTCCGAGGCACAGGCGGTGCAGATCATGACCGTGTGGAAGGCGAAGGGCCTCCAGTTCCCCGTGGTCTGTCTGCCGATGCTGTGGCGTCCCGGGAGGGCTGCCGAGGACGTCGTGTACACCGACCCGGAGACGTGCCGGCGGACGATGGACCTGGCCAAGGGCAAGGACTGGCCGGACAAGCGCGGAGCGGAGGAACGGAAGCAGCGGGCCCGCTCCGAGGAGGCCTCCGAGCACCTCCGCCTTCTCTACGTGGCACTGACCCGCGCCCAGCACCACACCGCGGTGTGGTGGGCCGACAGCAAGAGCAGTTCGACCCGTGCCCTCAGCAGGTTCCTGTTCGCACGCGACCCGGCGACCGGATCCCTCGACCCGCAGGTGTTCGCGAGCGGGTCGTGCGTCGTCCCGGCCGAAGCGGATGTTCCTGTGGCACTCGATGCCCTCGCCAGCGCCTCCGGGGGCACCATCACGGTCACGTCGATCACGGACCCGGCAGCGCCGGACACACCGTGGGTCGGAGCTACCGGTTCCGGAGGCGCGCGGGCCCTCGGGGTCAGTGAGTTCACCGCGGCACTCGACCGTTCGGTGCACCGGTGGTCGTTCTCGGCGATCACCGCCGGGGTGGAGGCCGGTCCGACCGATCCCTATGACGCCACCGGTGCGGACAGCGGCGCCGACGACGAGCGCGAGGTCGACGACGGCGGGCCCGGGACGGTCGAGAACGGTCCGGGTGCGGCGTCCGGCGCACTGGGCGCACTGCGGGCGGGCACCGAGTTCGGTACCTTCGTCCACGCGGTCCTCGAGCGGACCGACTTTGCCGCCGAGGACGTCGGGTCCACCGTCGCCGACGCCGTGGACGAAGTGCTCACCGGGAGCGGCGCCTCGGCAGGCGTGCTGGCACCGGAGGGAACGGACGGTCGGAGCCTGCTCGTCGCCGGACTGCGCGCCGCCATCGAGACGCCGCTCGGGCCGATGTTCGGCTCGACCAGGCTGGCGGACATCGATCGTCGGGACCGGCTCGACGAGTTGGCCTTCGACATGCGCGTCGGCGGAGGCGGACGCCCTCGGTCGGTCGAGGACCTCGGCCGTCTCCTCCTGCGCCACCTGCCGGAGGGGGACCCGCTCCATGCGTGGGCGGCGTCGGTGGCCGACGGCGTCATCGACATCCGGCTGGCCGGCTACCTGACCGGGTCCATCGACCTGGTCGCCCGCGTGCGCAGCGACGGCGCCGAGGCGTTCGTCGTCGCCGACTACAAGACCAACCGGCTCACTCCCCGTGGGGCCGAACCGGGTCCGTCGGACTACGACACGCGGCACATGACCGTCGCCATGGCGGAGCACCACTATCCGCTCCAGGCCCTCCTCTACGGTGTCGCGTTGCACCGCTACCTGCGTTCGCGCCGACGTCCCGGGGCCCCGTCGGCCACGATCCTCGGGGCGGCCTACCTCTTCGTCCGGGGGATGACCGGATCCCGTGTGGCGACCGACGGCGGGTCGCCACACGGCGTGTTCACCTGGCGGTTCGAGGAAGGCCTGCTGACCGAGGCGAGCGACCTGCTCGACGGACGTGACCCCGGAGGCGGGGGATGACGAAACAGGCGAGCCGACCGGTCGGCTGGTCGACGAACGAGCTCGACGGGGTCCTCGGGCCGTGTGTCGGGGCCGGCGTTGTGGGCAATTTCGAGGTCCAGCTCGTCCGAGCCGTGCTGCGCCGCGCCCCGACGCGACCGACGGACGACTGCCTGTTGGCACTGGCGCTCAGTGCGCGTGCGATGCGCCTCGGCCACGTCTGCCTCGACCTCAGGACAGCACACGACCAGGTAGTGGCGTCACAGGACGACCAGGGGACCACCGAGTACGTGGCGCTGCCAGATCCGGAGTCCTGGCGGGCCGAACTGGCAGCGTCCCCGATCGTGTCGGTTCCGGCGGAGACGGGAGCGACGCCGGGAGCGCTCCTCCGCCCCCTCGTGCTCGACGGGTTCCGGCTCTACCTGCAGCGCTTCTGGCAATTCGAGGTCGAGGTCGCCGCGCAGTTGGAGGAGCGCAGCGGACCGGTCTCGGGCATCACGCTGCCGGACGACCCCGACGCCCGGGTGGAGCCCGTACTGGTCGACCTCTTCGGTGGTACCCCCGTGGACGAGGACGGCAGGGTCGATCTCCAGTTCGTCGCCGCACGGCGGGCGCTCACTCGGCCGGTGACCGTCATCGCCGGGGGGCCGGGAACCGGCAAGACGCACACCGTGGCCCGCATCCTCGCCGCCGCACACGAACTGGCCGGGGCGAGGGGAGAGGTCGTCCGGGTGGCGCTGGCCGCCCCGACCGGCAAGGCCGCCACCCGGATGAAGGAGGCCGTCGAGACCCAGGTGGCGGCGCTGCTCGGGGCAGGTCGCATCGACGAGGACCGGGCAGACGCCCTCCGGGCGATCGAGCCCACGACGATCCACCGGTTGTTGGGCAGGAGGTCCCGGACGTCGTTCCGCCACGACCGGGACGATCCGCTGCCACACGACCTGGTGGTGGTCGACGAGACGTCGATGGTGTCGTTGCCGCTCCTGTCGCGGCTCCTCGACGGCGTGCGTCCCGAGGCTCGTCTGGTGCTGGTGGGCGATCCGTTCCAGCTCGCCAGCATCGAGGCGGGCACGGTCATGGGCGACATGGTCGGCCCGAGCGGGAGATCCGAGAAGTCGGCCACCGCGCCGCTGGGTGGACGCGTCACCGAACTGCGGGTCGGACACCGGTTCGACGCAGGCTCGGGAATCGCCGAGTTGGCGCTCGCCATTCGTGACGGCCACGCCGACCGTGTGGTCGACCGGCTGGTGCACGGCAGCGGTGTCCACTGGGTCCGTCCGGATGATCCGGCCGGCCTCGCCGCCCTGCGCGCCCAGGTCGTGGCGGCGGCGACGGAAGTCGTCCGTGCGGCGCTGGAGGACGACGGGCTGGTGGCCCTGAAAGCCGTCACCCGCATCAAGGTGCTGGCCGCCGTCCGGCGCGGTCCGCTCGGACTCTTCGACTGGTCCGATCTGATCGACGGGGCCGCCCTGGGCGCGGTCCCCGTTGCGCTGCGCGGCGGTAGGCCCCGGGTCGGGACGCCGGTGATGGTGACCCACAACGACCCGGTCAACCGGCTGGCCAACGGCGACGTGGGCGTCGTCGTGCACGCCCCGGACGGCCGCTGGGTGGTGATGGCCGGCTCGCCGGAGCCGCGCCGCCTCGCACCGGCCCGGCTGGGGGAGTGGGAGGCCTGGTGGGCGATGACCATCCACAAGAGCCAGGGGTCCGAGTTCCCCCACGCCGTGGTCTCACTGCCGACCGTCGACTCGCCAATCCTCACGCGCGAGCTCCTCTACACGGCGGTCACCCGGGCGAAGGACGAGGTCACGCTCGTCGGGAGCGAGGAGATCATCCGGCTGGCCGTCGACCGACCCGTCGCCCGGGCCTCGGGGCTGAGCGACCGCCTCTGGCCGGGCACCTGACCGGTCGCCCGACGCTCAGTCCCGCCGCCGGAGCGCGTAGTACGCCTTCACGGACGAGTCCGTCGCGGACAGACCGTCCTCGTCGACCTCCTCGAGCACCTCGAACCGGTCGGACACGAGCTCACGCACCCGCTCGAGCGGCAGCGCCAGCTCACCGATCCGCTCGTGATGGAGCTCGTAGCGGGACCCGGACACGAGTTCGAAGATCCGGATGTCCCAGTCGGTGACGCCGAGGCCGGTCGGGTCGAGTGCGAACGAGACGTCGATGACCGCGGTGCCACCCCCGAAGTCGTAGACCCACGGCGGCTCCTCGCCGAGCCGGTGGAGCTCGCCTACCGTGTTGACGTCGAAGACGAACAGGCCGCCGTCAGTCAGGTGCCGGTCGACGCAGTTGATCAGGGACGCCCACGACGCCACGTCGAGGAGATGGTTGATCGAGTCGAACACGCAGGCCACGACGTCGAAGCGCCGGCCGAGGTCGAACCCGGCCATGTCCCCCTCGACCAACTCGGCGCCCGGCACCTTGGCCGCGGCGATGGCCAGCATCTCGGGGGAGCGGTCGAGCCCGGTCAGCTGTGCCCCGGTCTCCAGCCGGGCCAGGATCGACCCCGTCCCACAGCCGACCTCGAGCAGGCTGGTCGGGTCCGGTCGGTAGCGCTCGATGGCGGCGTTGACCCGTGCGGCACGGGGCCCGGGATCGTCCATGACGACGTCGTAGAAGGCGGCGAAACGCTCGTAGGCGACCATGGTCCACCGTGCCACACCGGCGCCCCGTCGGGCGGTGACCCACGACCTGTCCACGCCTCGGTGGCCTAGGGTCGCGGCATGGACGAGCACGCATCTGCCATCGACACCGCCGTGGCCATCCGGGCCAAGGAGATCAGTCCCCTCGAGGTCCTGGACGCCACCCTGGCCCGCATCGACGAGCGCAATCCCGCCCTCAACGCGGTGATCTGGCGCAACGACGACGACGCCCGTGCCGAGGCCGTGGCGCTCGGCGACCGCATCGCCAGGGGTGACGCCGACCTCCCGCCCTTCGCCGGTGTGCCGATGCCGATCAAGGACCTCCTGCCGGTGGCCGGCCAGCCCGTCACCTACGGCTGTGCCGGGGCCCCGGACACCCCGGCCGCCGAGTCCGAACTGGTGGCCCAGGCATTCATCGACGCGGGGTTCATCCTCTGCGGCCGGACCAACTCGCCGGAGTTCGGTTCCGTGAGCATCACCGAGAACGACCGGTTCGGGGCCACGCGCAACCCGTGGGACACGGGGTGCACGCCGGGTGGCTCGAGCGGTGGAGCCGCCTCGGCTGTGGCCTCCGGCATGTTCCCGGTGGCCAATGCCAGCGACGGTGGCGGGTCGATCCGGATCCCGGCCTCGTGCTGCGGGCTGGTCGGGCACAAGCCGAGTCGCGGCCGGGTGGCAGACAGGGTGCCGGGCTGGTCCGGCATGTCGGTCGAGGGAGTCGTGACCCGGACGGTGGCCGACTCGGCCGCCATCCTCGAGGTCATCAGCGCCCCGGACCCCCTGGCATGGTGGAGCCCGCCGACCAAGGAGCGCCCGTTCACCGAGGAGGTCGGGGCCGACCCGGGCCGACTGCGGGTCGCCGTCAACACCGTCTCGGCCCTCGGCGTCGAGGTGGCTCCCGAGTGCCTGGCCGCCGTCGACCACGCGGCGGCACTGCTCGAATCGCTCGGCCACCACGTGACCCGCCTCGAGGCCGATCTGTTCGACCCTGCCGACCTCGGCCACTTCCTCAGCCTCATGAACTCGGGCTTCGGCGCCCACCTGGACATCGACCCCGCCGGTATGGAGCCTCACAACCGGGTCTCGTTCGGCAACGGCCGGGCGCTCGACAGCCTGGAGTTCGTCCGTTCGCTCACCGCCCTCCAACTGCAGTCGCGACACCTCCTGGCCCGTTTCGACGACGAGTTCGACCTGCTGGTGACACCGACGATGGCCATCGAGCCACCGCCGGTGGGGCTGCTCGCACAGGTCCACGCCCAGCCCGACTTCCCGCCGATGGAGGTCGTGTCGATGGCCGCGTTCACGGCCCTGTTCAACATCACGGGCCAGCCCGCCGTGAGCCTGCCGCTGCACGTGGCTGCGTCGGGACTGCCGGTCGGCGTCCAGATCGTGGCCGGCGCTTTCCGCGACGCCCAGCTGATCCGGGTGGCGTCGCAGCTCGAGGCGGCCGACCCCTGGATCGACCGGTACCCGGCACTGGGCTGACCCGCCCCGGGCGGGGCGGCGCACGCCACGCGGTACCGGGTGCTGTTTCCTGGCTATCTTTTGCTCAACAGCGACAAGGAGGCACCACGATGGCCATCGACGAGTCCGTCCACCAGCACAAGTACCTGCTGGAGGAGAGCGAGATGCCGACGGCCTGGTACAACATCGTGCCCGACCTGCCGTCGCCGCCCCCGCCGGCTCTGCACCCCGGCACCCTCGAGCCGGCCGGACCCGACGACTTCGCCCCGCTGTTCCCGATGGACCTCATCCTCCAGGAGGTCAGCCAGGAGCGGTACATCGACATCCCGGGTGCCGTCCTCGACGTGTACCGGCAGTGGCGGCCCAGCCCGCTCTTCTGCGCCCATCGGTTGGAGCAGGCCCTCGACACCCCGGCCCGGATCTACTACAAGTACGAGGGCGTCTCGCCGGCCGGCTCACACAAGCCGAACACCGCGGTGCCCCAGGCGTACTACAACGCCAAGGCGGGCATCAGGCGCCTCACCACCGAAACGGGTGCGGGCCAGTGGGGGACGGCCCTGGCCTTCGCCTGCGCCCTCTTCGGCCTCGAGTGCGAGATCTGGCAGGTGGGCGCAAGCTTCGACCAGAAGCCCTACCGCCGCCTCATGATGGAGGCGTTCGGCGGCAAGGTCCACCGCTCACCCAGTGAGCTGACCGCCGCCGGCCGGGCCATCCTGGCCGCCGACCCCAAGAGCCCGGGCTCCCTCGGCATCGCCATCAGCGAGGCCGTCGAGGTGGCCGCCCCGGACCCCGAGACCCGCTACGCCCTCGGGAGCGTGCTCAACCACGTGCTGATGCACCAGACCATCATCGGCGAGGAGGCCCTGCTGCAGCTGGCCAAGGCCGGCGAGACGGCTCCCGACGTGCTGGTCGGCTGCACCGGTGGCGGCTCCAACTTCGGCGGCCTGGCCTTCCCGTTCCTGCGCGAGAAGCTGGCCGGCAGGATGGACCCGACCATCCGGGCGGTGGAGCCGGCATCGTGCCCGTCCCTCACGCGCGGCGTGTACGCCTATGACTTCGGCGACACGGCCGGAATGACGCCCTTGATGAAGATGCACACCCTGGGCCACGACTTCATCCCCGACCCGATCCACGCTGGCGGGCTCCGCTACCACGGTATGGCGCCGCTGATCTCGCACATCTACGAACTCGGGCTCATGGAGGCCATCGCCATCCCGCAGACCGAGTGCTTCGGGGCGGCCATGCAGTTCGTCCGGACCGAGGGGATCCTGCCCGCACCGGAGCCCACGCACGCCATTGCCGCGGCCATCCGCGAGGCGCGGGCATGCAAGGAGTCCGGCGAGGAGAAGGTCATCCTGACGGCCCTGTGCGGACACGGGCACTTCGACCTCGCCGCCTACGACTCGTACCTCTCGGGCCGGATGGTCGACGAGGAGGTCAGCGACGAGCGCCTCGCCGAGGCCTTGGCCACCGTCCCCTCGGTCGGCTGACCGGGGAGGTCGCTCTCAGGTCGGGAGGCCGGCCTTCGTCGCCTCCTCGACCTCGACCAGGCGGCCGGTGGTGACGTCGTAGAGGTAGCCGTAGATCGGGATCGATCCGGGCACGAGCGGATGGGCCCGGATCCGGGCCACGTCCTCGACGACGGTGCGGGCGTTGTCGTCGATGGTGAGCCAGTCGATGTAGCGGGCCTCGGCCGAGCCCGGGCCAGTGCCCACGTCGTGGAATCCGTCGGGTCCGAGGGCGGCGGTCTCGAGGCTGGAGGCGAGCAGCTCGCGCATCTGCTCGTCGGTGAAGAATTCCATGCCGCAGTTGGTGTGGTGGATGACGAACCACTCGCTGGTCCCGAGGAGCTTGTAGCTGATCACGAGCGACCGGATGGCGTCGTCGCTGGCGCGCCCGCCGGCGTTCCGGACCACGTGGGCGTCCCCTTCGCTGAGCCCGGCGTACTTGGCAGGGTCCAGCCGGGCGTCCATGCAGGTCAGGATGGCGAACCGGCGTGCGGGGGGCAGTGCCAGGTCACCCTTGTCGCCGAACTCCGCGGCATACGCGTCGTTGGCCTCGAGTACCTCATCGCGGATGGACACGGTGTGCTCCTTGCTGTCGGTCACGGCTCCGCCCGGACGGCGGACCCCTGTTTTGATACCCAGTAAACCAATCGGCAACCTAGAGTATTCCCGTCGGTATGTCGGCACAGTTCGACGTCGCTCGTGTCGTCGACGTCCGGTCGATCCCTTCAGTTATCCGAGTTCGTGGCCGAACATGGAGAGGCGAGTTGCCATCAGGGCGTCCGCACCCGTTCGCGGAACCGCTGACGGGCGCAGTGAGTGACACGGATGGGGAGACGAGATGAACGACCCGAGCGAATTGATAGGCAAGGCGACAGCCATCGTGGGCACCGAGGAGCCGGTCATCGCTGCCGGAATCTTCGGCCTCAAGGACGACTACGTGGCCGTCGGTCTCGGCACCGCTGCAGCCGCCGGTCTCAGCAATGCGATTTTGGACAATCCCCTGGCGAGTGGCGTAGGTGGCGCTGCTGCGGTGCATGCCACCCGATCTGCACTGGCTGCCTCGAAGGGTCTGACCGGCCGGATGCTGGTGGCGGTCACGCCTGAGCGCATCCGGGTACTCGACTGGGAAACCGGCTCGGGCCCCTCCAAAGAGCTCCTCTCCTTCGATCGTTCCTCGACCGACGTGAAGATCAACAAATTCGGCCTGAGCCGGCACGTCGAACTTCACGACTCGGCAACCGGCCACTCTCTTGCCCTTTCTGGATCGACCGCACCGTTCGTTTCCGAGTCCAAGGGAGACAAGGCGGTTCTGAAGGAGCTCGCCGTGCTCCGTTGAGGCAGCAGCTGACGCCGGTTCGGCTTCGCCGACGGGTCATCAGCGAGGGCCAGAGCCTTGCATCGTGGTCGTGGGCGGCTCACTGAATCGGACAATAGGCCGAGTCCGGGTCCTCGTCGCCCTGCAGAGCCACGTCCTCGATCCTCTGGTGCGGGCGCAGCACACACCAGCGGAGATCGAAGGTCTCGGGTGCTGACACGCGTTCGACCAGGACATCCACGACGACACGCTACAAGGGCACTCGTCCGTCGAAGGGGGGCGCCGTTGAGCATCGACCCGGAGCCGCAGGCTGGAGCAACCAGGGCGGGAAGGGATTACCAGGGGACAACCCCGTGGCGGCTCAGGTACGTGCCGGTGGGACCTTCGGCCCCGCGGGTCGCGTGTTCCACGATGGCATCCGTGCCCTCCGTGACCGTCTGCGTCCCGCTAGTGGCGTTGAGGTCGGTCGCGGTGTAGCCCGGGTCGGCGGCGTTGAACCGGAGGCCCGGGAAGGCCGCGGACCATTGGGCCGTCAAGATGGCCACCGCAGCCTTGGAGGAACCGGACGCGGCCGGGGTCCTGTGGTAGTCTTGGCGCAGCGTCAACGCCACCGAACCGAGGCCACTGCTGACGTTCACCACCACGCCGCATTCCGCTGCCCGAGGAGCGGGAGGAATGCGTGGAGGCATGGAACGACAGCGAAGACATTCGTCGCGAAGACGGTCCGCATCTCCTCGACCGAAGGGTTCGCGGGGTTCTCCCACCCGAGCCCCTTGTTGCTTCCGGTGATAAGTGTCGTCGCCACTGGTCGAGTGCCACCGATCCGGCTACGAGGGGTAGTAGTCGAGAGACCGACCGGGTGGACGAGATCCTGCACGGAGTCGCAGATGGCGTGCTCGAGCAGATCGGACCCCGGCTGTGGCTTCTGCGTCAGTTCCGGTTCGTCACGTTGTCGGCACTGGCCGAGGCCACGGGCATATCCACGGGCACCCTCTCCCGGCTCGAGACCGGCCCGCTCTGCCCGCCTGCTGCTCGGTGACAACGTTCTTCAGCTTGAGGCGGGCGAACCAGCTGAGTTCGACACCTGCACGCCAGACGGGATGGGCGGCGCAGGCGATGACGCCGTGGAGCTCCTCATCTTGTTCGGACTGCAAGGGGAGCGGGCTCACGTGCCGGCGTGATCTGATGCGTCTCGCCCACTCAGCGGCGAGAGAGTTCCGCTCTGCTTCCAGTGCCGCGCCGATGCCACACTGAACGAATGGGAATTCGGCGGGGAGCCATTGATAGCGGCACTGTCCTGTTGCTCGGAGGCCGAAGTGAAATCGGGCTCGAAACTGTCGTCCGCCTCGCAGCTGGCAGGACCGTCTACCTGGCAGCTCGGCGTAGCGAGGAGTTGACCGAGGAGATAGCGAGGATCAAAGCGGCAGGGGCATCGGAGGTACATGCCCTCGAGTTCGACGCCGATGACACTGCCGTCCACCAAGCGCTGTTGGAGAAGGTATCCACCGATCACGGCAGGATCGGGGCCGTGATCGTTGCGTTCGGAGTGCTCGGAGACCAAGCCCTGGCGGAACAGGATGCCGCCCATGCGATCGGGATCGTACACACCGATTATGTGGCGCAGGTCAGTGTCCTCACGATTGTGGCGAATCTGTTGCGAACTCAAGGCAGTGGTCAGATCGTCGTGTTCAGCTCGATCGCCGGCATTCGCGTCCGGCGAGCCAACTACGTGTACGGATCCGCAAAGGCGGGACTTGACGGGTTCGCCAGTGGACTTGCAGACGCCCTGCATGGCAGTGGAGTCCACCTCTTGCTGGTCCGCTCGGGATTCGTTGTCGGACGGATGACTGAAGGCATGAAGCCCGTCCCACTATGTTCCAGCACCCCCGAAGGGGTTGCCGCAGCCGTGCTCAACGGCTTGCAAACCAGAGCATCTCGGGTGTGGGTCCCAAGCTTTCTACGGCCGGCGGCAGTCGTCATGCGACTGGTTCCACAAGGCATCTGGCGGCGGATGCCTCGGTGACCCACTGGGTCTTGGGATCCAGCGGAGGCTGCTCGGTTAGTGTCGCCTGGTCCGGCAAACAGTAGTGAGGCGGTGAGCGGTGAGCGGTGTTCTGGGTACTGTAACGTCAACCTTCCCTGGAGTGGCGACCAGCAACTCCGGGTCGGGATTCTCGACCGGAGGCACGTACGTTCCGACTCCCAACGTGGGGAGCAGTAGCTCCGGGTTCGTCAGCTCGACGCTTGGCCTGTCTTCGATCGCTGGGGCGCTCGTCGAAGTCCTCGCTGTGATGGTCATGGTCTCGTTGGTCGGAATCATCATCATCGCCGTTGTTGCCAACCGTGCCGATCCAGACCCGACGGGTCGTCGCCCCCAGTCCGTCTACTTCTTCGTGGTCTCGTTCGTAACGATCACGACTGCAATCACCGGATCGGCGGTCGTCGTGGCCACAATCCTGGGGCTCACCGCCCACCATTCGGTGGCAGCCGGTCATGCGCTCACGCGCCTGCTACTCGCCAGCGTCCTCGTCACGTTGGTCAGCGCCATCGTGCTTGCCGTTCACCTCCGAAGGGGACTGGTACTTGCCCGGGCCGACTCTTCGGCAACGAGCCCCTCAAAGCGAGTCGGACAGAGTTACGTATCCGCCGTGGCCTTCGTTTCGATCCTCGTGATCCTCGTCGCTTCGATCTTCTCGATCTACCTGGTGTTCGCCATCATTGCTCCCGGTACATTCGGATCATTCGGCGGCAAAGGATGGGCGATTCGCATCTTGGTGGAGTCGGCTTACCTGGCCGTGATCGCTGGGTTTGTGGTCTGGCGCCACAGTTCGCTTCTGACGCCAGGTCTGGCTAGTTGGAGCAGGTCGGTAGGCGGCACCGAATCATCAGGATCCTCTGGCGTCGGTGAGCCCCCGATTCCTCAGCCACTGGCCTAGCTCGACACCTCCCAGGAGGTGGCGGGCCACCCCCGACACGGGCTGATGTCAGCCGGTCGACAGGCGTCGCTGTCCCGGCGTTATACAGGTGATCCGT